>NZ_JAHIDY010000013.1:0-141852 GCF_018732265.1 Pseudomonas sp. TAE6080 | reverse complement strand
CGGCGCTGCTGAAGGCTTCGGCCTGGATCGCCGAGGTTTCCTTGAGTTTGAGCGCAGCTTCCTGGGCGATGGCAAACCCGGCGCCACGGCCGATGACCATCAGGCGTTGGCAGTCGCGCAGGGCGTCGATGGCCAGGCTCCAGTCCTGGGTCGCCGCTTCGCGCAGGCCCGCAGGCAAGGCGTGACAGGCTTCGAGCAGACCATCTTCCTGATTCCAGTGGCCGACCAACTGGGCGCTGGCGCTCAAGGTGGCGATAAAGCTCTTGGTCGCGGCCACGCTGCGCTCGGGGCCTGCGCACAGCGGTACATGGAATTCACACGCAGCCTCCAGGGGCGAGTCCTCGGCGTTGACCAGCGACACACTCAACGCGCCGCGCTTGCGCAGCAGGCGCAGGCTGTTGACCAGGTCCGGGCTCTGCCCCGATTGGGAGAAACCAAAGGCTACCTGGCCGCTGACTTTCAGCGGCGCCTGCGACAGCGTCACCACGGACATTGGCAGCGACGCCACCGGAATGCCCACGTGCTGCATGGCCAGGTAGGCGAAGTAACTGGCGGCGTGGTCCGAGCTGCCACGGGCGATGGTCATTGCCACTTGCGGCGGCTGGCGGCGCAGGCGACCGGCGACCTCGGCCAGCAGCGGGTCGAGGCATTGCAATTGGGCCGCGACGGCCTCACAGGAGGCCAGGGCCTCTTCAAGCATTTTTGAAGTCAATGGTTTCTCCTTCGACCATTACGTCGGTGAGGTGCAGGGAGCGGTCCAGGCGCACGCAGTCGGCAAAGCTGCCGGGTTGCAGACGGCCGCGTTGTTCCAGGCCCAGATAGTCCGCAGGAAATTGCGACAGGCGCTGTGAAGCTTCGTTGATAGGCAGGCCGATCTTCACCAGGTTGCGCAGCGCCTGATCCATGGTCAGGGTGCTGCCGGCCAGGGTGCCGTCGGCCAGGCGTACGCCGCCCAGGCATTTGGTCACGGTATGGCTGCCCAGCTTGTATTCACCGTCGGGCATGCCGGCGGCGGCGGTGGAGTCGGTGACGCAGTACAGGCACGGGATCGAGCGCAGGGCCACGCGCATGGCGCCGGGATGCACGTGCAGCAGGTCCGGGATCAGTTCTGCGTAGGTCGCATGGGCCAATGCCGCGCCGACGATGCCCGGCTCGCGGTGATGCAGCGGGCTCATGGCGTTGTACAAATGGGTGAAGCTGGTAGCGCCGGCGGCCAGGGCGGCGACGCCTTCTTCATAGCTGCCCAGGGTGTGGCCGATCTGCATGCGCACGCCGCGCTGGCTGAGGGCGCGGATCAGGCCGTCATGGCCGGCGATTTCCGGGGCAATGGTGATCACCCGGATCGGTGCCAGGCGCAAGTACTCCTCGACCTCGGCCATCAATGCGGTGTGGGCGAAGTTGGGTTGTGCGCCGAGTTTGCCGGGATTGATGTAGGGACCTTCCAGGTGTACGCCCAGTACACGGGCGCTGCCGGCCGGGCGGTTTTCGCAGAACTGGCCGAGTTCGCCGAGCACCCGGGAGATCTCCTCGACCGGGGCAGTCATGGTGGTGGCCAGCAACGAAGTGGTGCCGAAACGCACATGGGTGCGGGTGATGGTCTCGAAGGCGCTGCGGCCTTCCATGATGTCCTTGCCACCGCCGCCGTGCACATGCAGGTCGATAAAACCCGGCAGCAAGTAGGGCAGATCGTTGTCGGCCGGATCGCAAGGCACGCCTTCGACGGCGCTGACCTTGCCTTCGTGGTGCACCAGGCGGCCGCGAATCCAGCCGTGGGGCGTGAGGATATTGTCTTCGGACATGGCAGTTCTCTAAGGCCGCAACTCGGCGGCAAAGTCGTATCGACGCAGCTCTGCGACAAAGTCGTAGTAATCGTTGCGGCAGTAGGTGTCGGTGATCTCGATCGGCGTGTTGTCGGCGGTGTAGCCGACCCGGGTCATCAGCAGCATGGCGGTGCCGGGGGCGATGCCCACCAGGGCGGCGAATTCGTCCGAGGCGTTGATTGCCTGGATATGCTGCAGGGCGCGCACCACCGGTTTGCCGATGGATTCCAGGTGTTCATAGAGCGAGCAGCCGATGGCCTGGGGCTTGGGAATGAGCGAGGCCGGCAGGGCGCTCATCTCGATGGCCATGACGGTGTCATCGGCTTTGCGCAGGCGCTTGAGGCGCGCCACTTTGTCGGTGGGCGACAGGCACAGGCGGATCAGTTCTTCATGGGTCGGCGGGGTGATTTCCCGCTCCAGCCACTGGGAGCCGGGGACAAAGCCCTTGAGCCGCAGCATCTCGCTGAACCCCGAAAGGCGCGACAGCGGTTGTTCCAGGCGCGGCGTGATAAAGGTGCCGGAGCCCTGGTTACGACGGATCAGCCCTTGGGCGAACAACACTTCCAGGGCTTTGCGGGCGGTGACCCGGGAAATGCTCAGTTGTTCGCTGAGCACGCGTTCCGAGGGCAAGGCCTGCTCGGATTTCCATTGCCCGGCATGAATCGCTGCTTCCAGGCTGCGGGCCAGTTGCAGATAAAGCGGCGTGGATTGTTTGTCGTCGGGGCGCAGGGCCTGGATAGGATTCATCTGTAGGTTTCCGATGCGGTTATTGGAGTGTTGTCGCCCGGTATTGGCTGGAAATTAATACCACTTAAATACCATGTCAATGCTGCTAAAAGCGTGCAGATGCCTGTTTTCAAGCCCCTTAAAGGTGCCTGGTATCAAGTGGTATTAGAGAGGTCTTTATGGCGCGCAGAAAGACGCAGCCCCTGGCAGTGAAATGGTATTCACCGGCAGGGGCTGTGGGGGAGGCAGGTTTTTTTTGAATTATTTTACGAACGGTCGAAGGTTACGGGCGGATCTCGATCATCGTGCCGTCCTTGACCAGGTTCCACACTTCGCGCATGTCGACATTGCGCATGCCGATGCAGCCGTCGGTCCAGTCCAGGGTGTGGAACCACTGTTCGGGGTATTCCTCACTGTCTGGCGTGCCGTGGATCATGATCATGCTGCCGGGCTTGACCCCCTCGCGACGGGCGCGGGCGGCATCGCTGATATTGGGGTAGGAGATATGCATGGAGAGGTTGAAGCGGTCGCTGGTCTTGCGCCAGTCGATCCAGTAGAAGCCTTCCGGGGTGCGGCGGTCGCCTTCGATCAGCTTGTGGCCCTTGGGGTTCTTGCCCAGGGAAATGCGGTAGGTCTTGAGCGGCTTGCCGTCGTTGATCAGTTGCAACTGATGGGCAGACTTGAGCACCAGGATCTTCTCGACGGGTTTACCGCCCAGGGTTTGCAGGGTGGTGGCGCACGACAGGCTGGCGAACGACAGGCAGAGCAGGGCAAGCAACCAACGCATTGAAACGATATCCGTATAAAGGCTTATTGCGCCGGTTGAGTCAGGGGCGGCACCGATTCGCTGCGCACGGGGAACACCTGTTGCCGACGGTCGGCGAAAAAGCATTCTAAGGTACGCTTGACCGTGCGGAAAGCCAGCTCGGACCAAGGGATGTCGGCTTCGTCGAACAGCCTGACTTCCAGGCTCTCGGGGCCGGCGGCAAAGTCCAGGTCGATCAGTTCGGCCCGGTAGAAGATATGCACCTGGCTGATGTGCGGGACATCGATCAGCGTGTAGATACTCAGGTTGCGCACCCTGGCGCAGGCTTCCTCCAGGGTTTCGCGCATGGCGCCCTGTTCGACGGTCTCGCCGTTCTCCATAAAACCTGCGGGCAGGGTCCAGAAGCCCAGGCGCGGTTCGATGGCGCGCCGGCACAGCAACACCTGGTTGCCCCAGACCGGCAGGGTGCCGGCGACGATATTGGGATTCTGATAGTGAATGGTCTGACAGTGGTCACACACATAACGCAGGCGTGCGTCGCCTTCGGGAATGCGCTGGGTGACCGGTTTACCGCACTGGCTGCAGAAGTTCATGCTTGGGTTCCTGGGGACTGCGCCTATCTTGGCGTGCAGGGCAGTGGCCTGCAAGTTGTCGTTTAGCGACACCGCCAGGGTTTTGGGGTTGGGCACCCGTACGCTTTGGTGCATGATGCAAGGTAGCCAACAGATCGAGATGACTCATGCTGGACGAGCTACTTCGCCGGGTAAGCAATCACACACCACGCACGCTGGAAACTGACGGCCGTTTCCCTGAGGCCGCTGTACTGGTGCCGATTACCCGCAGTGACGAACCCGAGCTGATCCTGACCCTGCGTGCCAGCGGCCTGTCGACCCATGGCGGCGAAGTGGCGTTCCCGGGTGGGCGCCGCGACCCCGAAGACCCCGATCTGGTGTTCACCGCGTTGCGCGAGGCCGAAGAGGAAATCGGCCTGCCACCGGGCCTGGTGGAAGTGATCGGCCCCTTGAGCCCGCTGATCTCCCTGCATGGCATCCGCGTGACCCCGTATGTGGGGGTGATTCCCGATTACGTCGAGTACCTGGCCAACGATGCCGAGATTGCCGCGGTATTCAGCGTGCCCCTGGAGTTTTTCCGCCAGGACCCGCGCGAGCACACCCACCGTATCGATTACCAGGGCCGCAGTTGGTATGTGCCCAGCTATCGCTTTGGTGAGTACAAGATCTGGGGCTTGACGGCGATCATGATCGTCGAGTTGATCAACCTGCTCTATGACGATGCCGACATCAGCCTGCACCGTCCGCCAAAAAGCTTTATCAATACTTAAGCCATCGTTTGAATGGCAAGCCGTGAGGGAAGACCATGAAATACCGCCTGGGCGATGCCCGCGTCGAGACCCATCCGCACAGTTGGGTGGCGCCCAATGCCACGCTGGTAGGCAAGGTCAAGCTGGAGGAGGGGGCCAACGTCTGGTTCAACGCGGTGTTGCGTGGCGACAACGAACTGATCCTGATCGGCAAGAACAGCAACGTGCAGGACGGCAGCGTGATGCACACCGACATGGGCTACCCGCTGACCCTGGGCACCGGCGTGACGGTGGGGCACAACGCTATGCTGCATGGTTGCACCGTTGGCGACTACAGCCTGATCGGTATCAACGCGGTGATTCTTAACGGTGCAAAAATCGGCCGGCACTGCATCATCGGCGCCAATTCGTTGATCGGCGAGGGCAAGGAAATCCCTGACGGCTCGCTGGTGATGGGCTCGCCCGGCAAGGTGGTGCGGGAATTGACCGAGCAGCAGAAAAACATGCTTGAGGCCAGTGCTGCGCACTATGTGCATAACTCCCAGCGCTATGCCCGTGATCTGGTCGAGCAGGAAGAATGAGTGCAGTTGAACGCCCCGTCGCCTCGCCCTGCGTGAGCATTTGTGCGTTGGATGACGACGATATCTGCACCGGTTGCCAGCGCAATGTCGACGAAATCACCCGTTGGAGCCGCATGGACAACGCCGAGCGGCGGGTGGTGCTGGGGTTGTGTCATGAGCGGGCGCTGGCCAGCGGGGTGGTATGGATGATTCCTGGTAAATCTGGCGCCTGATAGACCGCTATCGCGAGCAAGCCAGCTCCCACATTGGAATGCATTCCAAATGTGGGAGCGGGCTTGCTCGCGAAGGGGCCCTTCCAGACGACATCCCTTTAATTGTGTACCCTGTGCGCATTACCCACAGGTCCCTCGCCCCATGCTCTTCCTGATCGCCTACATCAGCAGCGTCGTGCTGATCAACTTCGCCTTTTCCACCGCCCCGCACCTGGACGTCATCTGGTCCGCCTGGGGTGGCCTGGTGTTTATCCTGCGGGACATGGTGCAAACGCGCTTCGGCCACGGGGCGATCATCGCCATGCTCGCGGCACTGGTGCTGTCCTACCTCACCTCCGATCCGTCCATCGCCCTGGCCAGCGCCACGGCGTTCGCAGTGTCCGAGTGCATTGACTGGCTGGTCTTCAGCATCACCAAGCGCCCGTTGCATGACCGCCTGTGGATCAGTTCGGCACTGAGCATTCCCCTCGATACCTTTATCTTTTTTGGCCTGATTGGCGCGTTGACACCCGCTGTGGTCGGCACCGCCCTGGCCTCGAAATTTGCCGGGGTCACCGTGGTGTGGCTGGCGATGGCCTGGCGTTTGCGTCGCCAGCGGCTCGCCAACTGAGGCCAATTGCTGCCGTTCATGTAAAATGCCGGCCTTTCTCCCCCTGATCCGCTCCCCTGAGGACCTGAGATGACCCGAATCGGAACTCCATTGTCGCCAACCGCGACCCGCGTATTGATGTGTGGCTGCGGTGAACTGGGCAAGGAAGTGGTAATCGAGCTGCAGCGCCTGGGCGTTGAAGTGATTGCCGTGGATCGCTACGCCAACGCGCCGGCCATGCAAGTGGCGCATCGCAGCCATGTGATCAACATGCTCGACGGCGCGGCCCTGCGGGCGGTGATCGAGGCTGAAAAGCCGCACTTCATCGTGCCGGAAATCGAAGCCATCGCCACCGGTACCCTGGTGGAGCTGGAAGCCGAAGGTTTCACCGTGATCCCTACCGCCCGTGCGGCGCTGCTGACCATGAACCGTGAGGGCATTCGTCGCCTGGCTGCTGAAGAGCTGGATCTGCCGACCTCGCCGTACCACTTCGCCGACACCGTGGAAGACTACCGCAAGGCCGTCGAAGATCTGGGCTTCCCTTGTGTGGTCAAGCCGGTGATGAGTTCGTCGGGCAAGGGCCAGAGCCTGTTGCGCAGTGCCGACGATGTGCAGAAAGCCTGGGACTACGCCCAGGAAGGCGGGCGTGCCGGCAAGGGCCGGGTGATTATCGAAGGGTTTATCGACTTCGATTACGAAATCACTCTGCTGACCGTGCGTCACGTCGGCGGCACCACTTTCTGCGCACCTGTCGGCCACCGCCAGGAGAAGGGCGACTATCAAGAGTCCTGGCAGCCCCAGGCCATGAGCCCGGTGGCCCTGGCCGAATCCGAGCGCGTCGCCAAGGCTGTGACCGAGGCGTTGGGCGGTCGTGGCCTGTTTGGTGTGGAGTTGTTCATCAAGGGCGACCAGGTGTGGTTCAGCGAAGTCTCGCCGCGCCCGCATGACACGGGCCTGGTGACCTTGATTTCCCAGGACTTGTCGCAGTTTGCCTTGCATGCGCGGGCGATTCTGGGGTTGCCGATTCCGTTGATCCGCCAGTTCGGGCCATCGGCGTCGGCGGTGATTCTGGTGGAAGGGCAGTCGACCCAGGCTGCGTTCGCCAATCTCGGTGCCGCCTTGAGCGAGCCGGATACCGCGCTGCGTCTGTTCGGCAAGCCAGAAGTGAATGGCCAGCGCCGCATGGGCGTGGCGTTGGCGCGGGATGAGTCGATCGAGGCTGCCCGAGCCAAGGCGACCCGTGCCTCACAGGCTGTGGTTGTAGAGCTCTAAAAGCATCGCGGGTAAGCCCGCTCCCACATTTGGATACATTCCCAGTGTGGGAGCGGGCTTGCCCGCGATAGCGGTCTATCAGGCGACCTTGTTCAAATCATTATCCCGCGTCTCTTTCAGGCACAGCACCGCAATCAAGCTGAGCAACGCTGCCGCCGACACATACCCGCCGACATAACTCAGGCCACCCATCGCCACCAGTTTGGTCGCGAAAAACGGTGCGGCCGAAGCCCCCACGATCCCGCCCAGGTTATACGCCGCCGAAGCCCCGGTATAACGCACGCGTGTCGGGAACAATTCCGGCAACAACGCCCCCATAGGCGCAAATGTCACGCCCATCAGGAACAGTTCCAGGCACAGGAACAACGCCACCGCCCAGGTTGAGCCGTGAGTCAGCAGCGGTTCCATGGTAAAGCCGGAAAGAATCGCCAGCACCGCACCGACTATCAACACCGGTTTGCGCCCATAACGGTCACTGGCCAGGGCTGCCAGCGGCGTGGCCGCGCCCATGAACAACACGGCAAAGCACAGCAGCGCAAGGAAGGTTTCGCGGCTGTAGCCCAGGGTGCTCACACCGTAACTCAGGGAAAATGCTGTGGTGATGTAGAACAGCGCATAACACACCACCATCGCCGCCGCGCCCAGCAACACCTGCAACCAATGCTGGCTGAACAGTTCCACCAGCGGCACTTTCACCGGTTTTTCCTTGGCGACCGCGTTGGCGAACACCGGGGTTTCATGCAGCTTCAGGCGCGCATACAGGCCGACCATTACCAACGCTGCGCTGAGCAGGAATGGAATGCGCCAGCCCCAACTGCGAAATTGTTCGTCGTCCAGGTTCATGGCCAGGATCAGGAACAGCCCGTTGGCCGCCAGGAAACCAATGGAAGGCCCCAATTGCGGGAACATGCCGAACCAGGCGCGCTTGCCCTTGGGCGCGTTCTCGGTGGCCAGCAAGGCCGCGCCACCCCATTCGCCGCCCAGGCCCAGGCCCTGGCCGAAACGCAATACGCAGAGCAGGATCGGCGCCCAGGCGCCAATGGAGTCGTAGCCGGGCAGCAAGCCGATCAACGTGGTACAGACGCCCATCAACAAAAGAGAGGCGACCAGCGTCGACTTGCGCCCGATGCGGTCACCGAAGTGCCCGAACAGCGCCGAGCCCAGTGGCCGGGCGATAAACGCGATACCGAAGGTCAGGAACGCCGCCAGCATCTGCGCGGTGCCGGAGCTCTGCGGGAAGAACACCGGGCCGATTACCAGCGCAGCGGCCGTGGCATAGATATAGAAGTCGTAGAACTCGATGGCCGTGCCGATGATGCTCGCGGTCGCGACCCGGCTGGTCGAGTTGGTCGGGGCGGCGGGCGCGGCCTCGTCATAGGTGGTGCTCATTGAGGTATCCCTGATGGTCATTGCGCCTTTGGCGCGGATTGTTATTGGTCTTGCACCCAGGGATCAGGGCAGTGCGCGGCATCGACTCGGGATGGGAGCGAGTGCCGGTCAGACTCGATAAAACGATGCCTGGACACGCTCAGTGCGGATAGCACGCGGTCGGGCGGGGCTTGGGTAAGCTGGATCGATTATAGGAAGGCGCGCGCGGATACAACAAGAGGTGCGAACGCAGGAGATCAAATGTGGGAGCGGGCTTGCCCGCGATGCAGGCGCCTCGGTGTATCAGTGATACCGAGGTGATGCTATCGCGGGCGAGCCCGCACAAGCCCATCCACGGTGAGTCAGTTGGCGATCGGTGCCGAACCGATATGCCAGATCAGCACCTTGCTCACCCGGTTGTCCTCGGTCTCAAGGATTTCCAGGCGATAGCGGCCGATCTTCAGGCACACCGCGCAATCGGGAATGGTCTCCAGGGCTTCGGTCACCAGGCCGTTGAGGGTCTTGGGGCCATCGCTGGGCAGGTGCCAACCCAGGCACTTGTTCAATTCACGGATCGATACCGCGCCGTCAATCACATAACGTCCGTCTGGCTGGGCCTGGATCAGCGGGTTGTCCAGGCTCTGTTCGCTTTCGAATTCGCCGACGATCTCTTCCAGGATGTCTTCCAGGGTGACGATGCCCAGCACTTCGCCGTATTCGTCCACCACCATGCCCAGGCGGCGTTGCTGTTTGTGGAAATTCAGCAGCTGCAGCTGCAGTGGCGTGCTTTCCGGGACGAAGTACGGTTCATGGCAGGCTGCCAGCAGGGCGTCCTTGGTCAGGCTGGCATCGGGCAACAGATGCTGGATCTGCCGGGTGTTGAGCACCGCCTCGACCTGGTTGATATCGCTGTGGAACACCGGTAGCCGCGTGCGCTGGGAGGTGCGCAGTTGTTCGATGATGTCTTCGATGGGGTCGTCGAGGTTGATGCCGTCGACTTCACTGCGCGGCACCAGGATGTCATTGACGGTGATGTTGTCCAGGGCATGGATGCCGGGCATGCCCTGGGCACGGTCTTCGCTGTCGTCCGTGGCCTGCTCGTCGGCGTGGTCGGGCTGTGGCTCGTCGCTGTTCTTGACGACCCCGGGCTTGCGGGCGAAAGGGCGCAGCAACAGCAAACTGATGCCATTGAGCAGCCAGGCCAGGGGGTAGAGGATTTTCAGCGGTATGCCCAGCAGTGTATTGCCAAACCCCAGCACTGCATGTGGATAGCGGGTGGCGAGGGTGCGTGGCAGATAGTCGGCCAGCACCAGCAGCAGCGCACTGGAGATCAGCCAGCCGAGCCAGGGACCGTTTTCGGCCCAGGCATAGATCGCCAGCAGGGTGCAGAGGATTACCACCACCGCACGGCACAAGGTATTGCACAGGATCAGGCTGTTGCGGGGGAAGCTGAGGCGGGCGGCGGCCTTGTCACCCTGGCGCGTGCCGGGGCGCAAGGCTAGCAAGTGGTGCTGGGCCGCTTCGATGGCGGTAAACAGCGCCGACCATAAGACCAGCAGGGCCACTACCGCGAGCATGGGCTCAAGGGGCAAATTGTCCATAATCGCTGCCCGTCAGATATGCAGGATGAATTCGCGAACCAGCTTGCTGCCGAAATACGCCAGCATCAACAGGCAGAAGCCGGCCAGGGTCCAGCGGATAGCCTTGTGCCCACGCCAGCCGAGGCGGTTACGGCCCCACAACAGCACGCTGAACACCACCCAGGCCAGGCACGCCAGCAGGGTCTTGTGTACCAGATGCTGGGCGAACAGGTTCTCGACGAACAGCCAGCCGGAAATCAGCGACAGCGACAACAGCGTCCAGCCGGCCCAGAGGAAGCCGAACAGCAGGCTTTCCATGGTCTGCAGCGGCGGGAAGTTCTTGATCAGCCCGGACGGGTGCTTGTGCTTGAGCTGGTGATCCTGCAACAGCAGCAGCAAGGCCTGGAACACCGCAATGGTGAACATGCCATAGGCCAGGATCGACAGCAGGATATGCGCGAGGATGCCCGGCTCCTCGTCAATCACCTGCACCGTGCCGGTGGGGGCGAACTGCGCCAGCAGCACCGTCAGCATGCCCAGGGGGAACAGCAGCAACAGCAGGTTTTCTACCGGGATCCGCGCGCAGGCCAGCAGCGTCAAGGCAATCACGGCGGCGGCAATCAGGCTGGCGGCGCTGAAAAAATCCAGGCCCAGGCCCACCGGGGTCATCAGGTGGGTGAACAGGCTGGCAGCGTGGGCCAGCAGGGCGAGCACGCCAAGCCCGGCCAGCAGGCGTTTGTCCGCCCTGGCGCGTTGGGCCAGGCGGGTGCCCTGATAGAGGGTCGCAGCGGCATACAAGAGTGCGGCGGCGAGACTGGGTAGCAAACTGGGTGACAAAGGGAGCATAAATCCTGTTAGGCAAGCCCGAAAGCCGATGAGTTTGGCACACACCTGCGTTCCACGAAAGACCACCGGGCCAGACAGCGGGTGTGCATGGCGACAGTCTTCGCTATAATCCGCGACCTGCCCACGCCGCAGGCTCGCCGAGCGCTGTTTTTAATAGCGATTTATCACAGCCTGGGCCGCCATTACCTCGGTCTACCAATGCATTTCGATGAATAGGGCCTGAAAGGATCGCGCATGTTTGAAAATCTGACTGACCGTCTCTCGCAGACGCTGCGCCATGTCACCGGCAAGGCCAAGCTGACCGAGGACAATATTAAAGACACCCTGCGCGAAGTGCGCATGGCGTTGCTGGAAGCCGACGTCGCCTTGCCTGTGGTCAAGGATTTCGTCAACTCGGTCAAGGAGCGTGCGGTCGGCACTGAAGTGTCCCGCAGCCTGACGCCGGGCCAGGCCTTTGTGAAGGTCGTACAGGCCGAACTCGAAAGCCTGATGGGCGCGGCCAACGAAGATTTGAACCTCAGCGCCGTGCCGCCGGCCGTTGTGCTGATGGCCGGTTTGCAGGGTGCGGGTAAAACCACTACCGCTGCCAAGCTGGCGCGCTTCCTTAAAGAGCGCAAGAAAAAATCCGTGATGGTGGTGTCGGCCGACGTATACCGTCCGGCCGCGATCAAGCAGCTGGAAATGCTCGCCGGTGAAGTCGGCGTGACATTCTTCCCGTCCGACCTGAGCCAGAAGCCGGTCGACATTGCCAACGCCGCTATTAAAGAAGCCAAGCTCAAGTTTATCGACGTGGTGATCGTCGATACCGCCGGTCGCCTGCACATCGATGAAGAGATGATGGGCGAGATCAAGGCGCTGCATGCCGCGATCAACCCGGTAGAAACCCTGTTCGTGGTCGACGCCATGACCGGCCAGGACGCGGCCAACACCGCCAAGGCCTTTGGTGACGCACTGCCGCTGACCGGCGTGATCCTGACCAAGGTCGACGGTGATGCCCGTGGCGGTGCCGCACTGTCGGTGCGCGCAATCACCGGCAAGCCGATCAAGTTCATCGGTATGGGCGAGAAGACCGAAGCGCTCGAACCGTTCCACCCAGAGCGGATCGCCTCGCGGATCCTTGGCATGGGCGACGTGCTCAGCCTGATCGAGCAGGCCGAGCAGACCCTCGACAAGGACAAGGCCGACAAACTGGCCAAGAAGCTGAAGAAGGGCAAGGGCTTCGACCTCGAAGACTTCCGCGACCAGTTGCAACAGATGAAGAACATGGGCGGCCTTGGCGGCCTGATGGACAAGCTGCCGAACATGGGCGGTGTGAACCTGGCGCAAATGGGCAATGCCCAGGGCGCGGCAGAGAAGCAGTTCAAGCAGATGGAAGCCATCATCAACTCCATGACCCCGGCCGAGCGCCGCGACCCTGAGCTGATCAGTGGTTCGCGCAAGCGTCGGATCGCCATGGGTTCCGGCACCCAGGTGCAGGACATTGGTCGCTTGATCAAGCAGCACAAGCAGATGCAGAAGATGATGAAGAAATTCTCGGCCAAAGGCGGCATGGCCAAAATGATGCGCGGCATGGGTGGCATGATGCCCGGTCGCGGCATGCCTAAAATGTAAAGAATTCGCGCAAGGGCTTGCTCTTGCGCAGACCCACAGGGATGTGGGATCTCCAGCAAACCCGCCGTTGGCGGGAGCTGACTCGCCGTTTTAACCGACGGCTCTATAGCAGATCTGAATGGCACGCGGTCAGGCGCCGGAAAAAGACATTTGCAAAAGTCCGGATATTCCTTAGAATATGCGGCCTTTCGGGCACCCATGCCCGCTGTGCATTTAGATTTGCAGCACCGACTACAGGAACGATGTTCACATGCTAACAATCCGTCTTGCCCTTGGCGGCTCCAAAAAGCGCCCGTTTTACCACTTGACCGTAACCGACAGCCGCAACCCGCGTGACGGTTCGCACAAGGAACAGGTTGGTTTCTTCAACCCTGTTGCTCGTGGTCAAGAAGTTCGTCTGTCCGTGAACCAAGAGCGCGTAGCCTACTGGCTGAGCGTTGGTGCACAGCCTTCCGAGCGTGTTGCCAAGTTGTTGAAGGACTCGGCTAAGGCCGCAGCCTGAGCAATATGAACGCGACGCCAGCTGTTGCTGATGATTTGATCGTTATCGGCAAGATTTACTCTGTTCATGGCGTTCGCGGCGAAGTGAAGGTGTATTCCTTTACTGATCCGACTGAAAACCTGTTGCAGTACAAGACCTGGACGCTCAAGCGCGAAGGTAGTGTGAAACAGGTCGAGCTGGTCAGTGGACGCGGGAACGACAAGTTCCTGGTCGCAAAGCTCAAGGGTCTCGATGATCGTGAAGAAGCGCGTCTTCTGGCCGGTTATGAGATCTGCGTGCCGCGCAACCTGTTCCCTGAATTGACCGACGGCGAGTACTACTGGTACCAGCTGGAAGGTCTGAAGGTCATTGATCAACTCGGGCAATTGCTCGGGAAAATCGATCATCTTCTGGAAACCGGCGCCAATGATGTAATGGTGGTCAAGCCTTGCGCTGGCAGCCTGGATGATCGCGAACGCCTGTTGCCCTATACCGAGCAATGCGTGTTGGCCGTCGACCTGGCAGCGGGCGAGATGAAGGTGGAATGGGATGCGGACTTCTAAGCGTGGCTAACTTGCGCGTTGAAGTGATCAGTTTGTTTCCCGAGATGTTTTCCGCCATCAGCGAGTACGGCATCACCAGTCGGGCGGTGAAACAGGGGCTCTTGCAGCTTACCTGTTGGAACCCGCGAGACTACACGACGGATCGACATCACACTGTGGACGATCGCCCATTTGGCGGTGGCCCGGGCATGGTGATGAAGATCAAGCCCCTGGAAGACGCCCTGGTTCAGGCCAAGGCAGCAGCAGGGGAGAAGGCGAAGGTAATTTACCTGTCCCCTCAAGGCCGCCAGCTTAATCAGTCGGCGGTACGCGGTCTGGCGAATGAGGAAGCATTGATCCTGATTGCCGGTCGCTATGAAGGCATTGACGAGCGTTTTATTGAAGCTCATGTCGATGAAGAGTGGTCGATTGGGGACTATGTCTTGTCTGGCGGTGAGCTGCCGGCGATGGTCCTGATAGATGCGGTTACACGACTGCTGCCTGGAGCTTTAGGGCATGCGGACTCCGCGGAGGAAGATTCCTTCACGGATGGTTTGCTGGATTGCCCGCACTACACCCGACCGGAGGTGTATGCGGATCAGCGTGTTCCCGACGTATTGCTAAGTGGCAATCACGCACACATCCGGCGTTGGCGTTTACAGCAGTCCCTTGGTCGGACCTATGAACGACGCGCCGATCTTCTGGAAAGCCGCTCGCTTTCTGGAGAAGAGAAGAAGCTGCTTGAGGAATACATCCTCGGGCGGGACGATAGTTAACAACGTATCGATGGTAAATCCGACGATTTACCTTAGGAGCACAGCATGACTAACAAAATCATCCTTGCACTCGAAGCAGAGCAGATGACCAAAGAGATCCCTACCTTTGCCCCGGGCGACACCATTGTCGTTCAGGTGAAAGTGAAGGAAGGCGACCGTTCGCGTCTGCAAGCGTTCGAAGGCGTCGTTATCGCCAAGCGTAACCGTGGTGTGAACAGTGCTTTCACTGTTCGTAAAATCTCCAACGGTGTTGGCGTAGAGCGTACTTTCCAGACCTACAGCCCGCAAATCGACAGCATGGCCGTTAAACGTCGCGGTGACGTACGTAAAGCCAAGCTGTACTACCTGCGTGACCTGTCTGGTAAAGCAGCTCGCATCAAGGAAAAACTGGCTTAAGCCCAGCTTCCCGATGCAGAAAAAAGCAGCCTACGGGCTGCTTTTTTGTGCCTGAAATTTGCTCAGGACCTGTAGCGAACGCATTGCTCGAATTGACGAAATTCACATGTGGGAGCTGTCGAGCTTCAGCGAGGCTGCGATGACGGTGGGTCAGGCAACATTTTCAGTGCCAGTACCGCCGCTATCGCAGCCTCGCTGAAGCTCGACAGCTCCTACAAGGTTTTCAGCTCGCCAGGTTTAGGCGGGCTGGATTACCGCCAACAACGTCCAGCCGGCCACTGGCTTCAAGCTGCTCTCAGGGGTCACCACATGCACCCAGCCGTTGGTATCGCGGGCAAACAGCAAAGTCGCCCGCTCGCCATGCAGCGTCTGATAGTCATCCCAGCCAAAACCCTCGGTCAGGTTAGTGCTGTACAACTCGGCACCTTGCCCCAACAGGCTCGCCAGTTTGGTGTAGCTCAGCGGTTGGCTGCCCAGTAGCTGCCCGCGATGCTCACCGCTGGCCCGGTGTTTGTCGGTGCGTCGGCTTTCCTGGCTGCTCGCCAGGGCAAACAGCCGATGACCGAACTCATGACGAAAACGCATGGCGGCCAAGGTGTTCAGCTCGCCCGAGGGTGATAGCGCCAGCAGATGGCCAAGGCCCACCAGGTCCAAGTGGGATTCGGCATGTTGCGAGGCCGGGTTGCCGAAGTAAGTGGGCAGGCCTTCCATGCGGCTGGCACGGATGTTTTCCCAACTGGAGTCAGTCAGCAGCACCCGGCTGCCCAACTGCTGGAGCGCCTTGCCCAGGATGCGCGCAGGAGCATTGGCGCCGACAATCAGAAAGCCACTCGGCGCCGGCTCAGCCACTTTCAATAGGCGCGCCAAGGGTCGTGCGGTGGCGCTTTGTAGCACCACCGTGCCGATAATCACCGCGAAGGTCAGTGGCACCAGCAGCAACGCACCCTCATGGCCGGCTTCATCCAGGCGGATTGCAAAAATTGCCGACACCGCCGCCGCCACAATCCCACGCGGGGCAATCCACGCCAGCAATGCCCGTTCCCGCCAGTTCAGGTTCGAGCCAAAGGTCGACAGCGCAACGTTCAAGGGGCGGGCAATAAACTGAATGATCAGCAGCAGGATCAACACGAATGGCCCCAGGGCAATCAGTGCGTTGAGGTCCAGGCGCGCGGCCAGCAGGATAAACAGCCCGGAAATCAGCAAGACACTGAGGTTCTCCTTGAAGTGCAGGATATGCCGCACGTCGACGCCCTTCATATTGGCCATCCACATGCCCATCAGCGTCACCGCCAGCAGGCCGGATTCGTGCATCACTTGATTGGACGCGATGAAGATCCCCAGCACCGCAGCCAGGGTCGCCAGGTTGTGCAGGTATTCGGGCAGCCATTGCCGGCGCATGATCTGCCCCAGCGCCCAGCCGCCGGCAATGCCGAACGCGCTGCCGCAGGCAATCACCCCGGCAAAGGTCAGCAGGCTATGGCTCAAGCCGTCACCGGAAGCGCGGGCGATGATAAAGCTGTAGACCACCACCGCCAGCAGCGCACCAATCGGGTCGATAACAATGCCTTCCCAGCGCAGGATATTGGCGATCGAGGCTTTCGGCCGGACCACCCGCAGCATCGGCACGATCACCGTCGGCCCGGTCACCAGGGTCAGCGTGCCGAACAGCAAGGCCAGCAGCCAGTCAAAACCCAGTAGCCAATGGGTCGCGACGGTGATCACCGCCCAGGTCGACAGCGCGCCGACGGTGACCAGGCGGTGTACCACGCTGCCGATCTCTTTCCATTCCGACAGGTGCAGGGTCAGGCTGCCCTCAAACAGAATCAGCGCTACCGCCAGGGACACCAGCGGCATCAGCAACGGCCCGAACATTTCCTGCGGGTCGAGCCAGCCCAGCACCGGGCCGACGAGGATTCCGGTCAGCAGTAGAAACAGGATCGCCGGCAGTTTCAGGCGCCAGGCCAGCCATTGGCAGCCCAATGCCGCCGCGCCAATACCGCCAAAAGCCAACAGAATCTGTTGTTCGTTCATTGAAGCTCCCTGTTCCTTGAAGTTGCAGGCTATGAAAGACTAGCGGGCTTCGTCACAGTTCACTCATCAATTGCACAAAGCTGCGCGTCAACGTAAACGCCCCGGAGTATCCGAGGCATTTGTTTTCATGCGTTAAGTGAGTATTGCAGGGTTAAGTGTTGACTCGGTTGGTGTTTGTTTTACCCAAAGAAGGGCGTACTAGAGGTGCCTTATATAGGTGGTAGTAGATGGTCTTAATAAGACATGCCATCTTGTGGCTGAAGGTTATCTTTTTTAGAGTTAAATAGTTTGACATCAGACTTGCTGATGAATACGCCATCGTCATGCCGGATGGGTTTTTTGAAGTCAGTAATGCTTTCTAATAACTGAGATGAGGATAAAAGACTTCCTGCAAATTCTGAATCATCTTTGTTATAGTTTTTGCTATGTTTATCTCGTTCTGCGACATCTGTAAGCGAGTGCCTGGTTACAAATTGATTGCGGTGCCTTGGGTCGGCAAAGCGCTCGAAGTTTTTTTCCAGGTGTTTTATTCGTTCGCTGTCGCTGTGGTTTGAGTAGCGGTTGTCTGTTGTTTTGATTTGTGCAGGGTTTATATTTAAGTGGTTATCAATTTTCATTGGTTTTCCGGTGTTTAAAATCGAGCGTTGAGTGACTAACTGTTTTGCCGAAGGTCGGCTGTTGTTGTGTCGCTCAGTATCTGGATTTGGTTCCGGGTTTTTACTTGGGCTTTGTGAGGTTTTGCTTTAAGCGGCGAATTGTAAAATGGTATTGTTCTCAGTTATTTTGCTTATTTGAAATTGTTGTTTTCTTTTCAGAGATTTTGAGCCATCCATGCCTGCTATCGACCATCCTCTGATTGACCGTTTCCTCGATGCCCTCTGGCTGGAAAAAGGCCTGTCGGACAACACCCGCCAGTCGTATCGCAGCGACCTGGCCTTGTTCAACGGCTGGCTGCAGGAGAAAAACCTGGAATTGGCCCATGCCGGGCGCGAGTTGATCCTGGATCACCTGGCCTGGCGGCTTGAGCAGAACTACAAGCCGCGCTCCACCGCAAGATTTCTCTCGGGTGTGCGTGGCTTTTATCGCTATCTATTGCGTGAAAAGCTGATAGCCGTCGACCCCACTCTACAAGTCGATATGCCACAACTGGGTAGGCCTTTGCCTAAATCCCTGTCGGAAGCTGATGTCGAAGCCCTGTTGGCCGCCCCGGACTTGAGCGAAGCCATCGGCCAGCGCGACCGCGCCATGTTGGAGGTGTTGTACGCCTGCGGCCTGCGCGTCACCGAATTGATCAGCTTGACCCTGGAACAGGTCAACCTGCGCCAGGGCGTGTTGCGGGTGATGGGCAAGGGCAGCAAGGAGCGCCTGGTACCCATGGGCGAAGAGGCGATTGTGTGGGTCGAGCGCTACATGCGCGACGCCCGCAGTGAACTGCTCGGCGGGCGCCCCAGTGACGTGCTGTTCCCCAGCCTGCGCGGCGAGCAGATGACCCGCCAGACCTTCTGGCACCGCATCAAGCACCAGGCCAGGGTGGCCGGGATCGGCAAGTCGCTGTCCCCCCACACCCTGCGCCATGCCTTTGCCACGCATCTGCTCAACCATGGCGCGGACTTGCGGGTGGTGCAGATGTTGCTGGGCCATAGCGACTTGTCCACCACGCAGATTTATACCCACGTGGCGCGCGCAAGGTTGCAGGACCTGCATGCCAAACATCACCCACGGGGCTGACAGGTCCCAATTTGGCCGCTGGCGTCTGCCCTGGCGCCCAATTGTGGTAGGCTTTGCCGGTTTGCAAAGGGGACGGTCCCGAGCCGTGTTTCCAGATCGGCGTCCTGGCCTTCGTCCCTGCATCTGCCTTCAGGAGTTCCCATGCGCTTGACCCAGATTTTTGCCGCCGCAGCTATTGCGTTGGTCTCAACCTTTGCCGTCGCCGATGACGCCGCCGAGAAGACAATCCGTAAGAGTCTGGAAAGCCTCCAGCTCGAAACCCCGGTCGAAAGCATCAGCGCCAGCCCCATGGCCGGCCTGTATGAAGTCAAGCTCAAGGGCAGCCGCGTGCTCTACGCCAGTGCCGACGGCCAGTACATCGTCCAGGGCTACCTGTTCCAATTGAAAGACGGCAAGCCGGTCAACCTCACCGAGAAGGCCGAGCGCCTGGGCGTGTCCAAGTTGATCAACGGTATTCCGGTTGCAGAAACCGTGGTGTACCCGGCCATTGGCGAAACCAAGACCCATATCACCGTATTTACCGACACCACATGCCCGTACTGCCACAAGCTGCACGCCGAAGTGCCTGAGCTGAACAAGATGGGTGTGGAAGTACGCTACGTTGCGTTCCCGCGCCAAGGCCTGGGTTCGCCGGGCGACAAGCAGTTGCAAGCGGTCTGGTGTTCGGCTGACAAGAAAGCCGCCATGGACAAGATGGTCGATGGCAAGGACATCAAGGCTGCCGCCTGTGCCAACCCGGTGTCCAAGCAGTTCGCCCTGGGCCAGTCGATTGGCGTGAACGGTACGCCGGCCATCGTTTTGGCTGACGGCCAGGTCATTCCGGGCTACCAGCCGGCACCACAAATCGCCAAACTGGCGTTGGGTGCCAAATAAGCAGTATCGTCGAGCCTTTGACGGTCAGACCCGCGACAAATCAACGGGTCATCAATAGCGAGCCGCAGTTGTGCGGCTGTTTTCACGGCCGACCTTGAGTCGGCCGTTTCATGGGGAGTGCTTCAGTGAAACCGGTCAAAGTAGGCATCTGTGGGTTAGGGACCGTCGGTGGCGGTACCTTGAACGTACTTCAGCGTAACGCTGAGGAAATTTCCCGCCGTGCAGGGCGTGGGATTGAAGTGGCACAAATTGCCATGCGTACGCCAAAGCCTCAGTACCAAACAACCGGTATTGCGATTACCAACGATGTCTTCGACGTGGCCACAAACCCTGAAATCGACATCGTCATTGAACTGGTCGGCGGCTACACCGTCGCCCGTGAGCTGGTACTCAAGGCCATCGAGAATGGCAAGCACGTGGTCACCGCCAACAAGGCGCTGATTGCCGTGCACGGCAATGAAATCTTCGCCAAGGCCCGTGAGAAGGGCGTGATCGTTGCGTTCGAAGCGGCGGTGGCCGGTGGCATCCCGGTGATCAAGGCGATCCGCGAAGGCCTGTCGGCCAACCGCATCAACTGGGTGGCGGGGATCATCAATGGCACCGGCAACTTCATCCTCACCGAAATGCGCGAAAAGGGCCGTACCTTCGAAGACGTGCTGGCCGAGGCCCAGGCCCTGGGTTACGCCGAAGCCGACCCGACGTTTGACGTGGAAGGCATCGACGCGGCGCACAAGCTGACGATCCTGGCGTCCATCGCCTTTGGCATCCCGCTGCAGTTCGACAAGGCCTACACCGAAGGCATCACCAAGCTGACCACTGCCGACGTGAACTACGCCGAAGCCCTGGGCTACCGCATCAAGCACCTGGGTGTAGCGCGTAGTACTGAGGCGGGCATCGAGCTGCGTGTGCACCCGACCCTGATTCCGGCCGATCGCCTGATCGCCAACGTCAATGGCGTGATGAACGCGGTGATGGTCAACGGTGATGCCGCTGGTTCGACCCTGTTCTACGGCGCCGGCGCCGGCATGGAACCGACCGCTTCGTCGGTGATCGCCGACCTGGTGGACGTGGTCCGTGCCATGACCAGCGACCCGGAAAACCGCGTGCCGCACCTGGCGTTCCAGCCGGACTCGCTATCGGCCCACCCGATCCTGCCGATCGAAGCCTGCGAAAGTTCCTACTACCTGCGGATCCAGGCCAAGGATCATCCGGGCGTGTTGGCCCAGGTGGCCAGCATCCTCTCGGAGCGCGGCATCAACATCGAATCGATCATGCAGAAGGAAGTCGAGGAGCACGACGGCCTGGTGCCGATGATCCTGCTGACCCACCGCGTGCTGGAACAGCGCATGAACGATGCCATCGCCGCACTGGAAGCCCTGCAAGGCGTGGTCGGGCCGGTGGTACGGATTCGCGTCGAACATCTTAATTAATGCAGCTGCAAGCTATCAGCCACACGCTGCAAGCAAGAGCCGAATCGCTCTAACTTGCAGCTTGAGGCTTGAAGCTTGAAGCCCAAACCGAAGGTTTGCTTTTATGCGCTACATCAGCACCCGCGGCCAGGCACCGGCCCTGAATTTCGAAGACGTCCTGCTCGCAGGTCTCGCCACTGACGGCGGCCTGTACGTGCCGGAAAACCTGCCACGCTTCACCCAGGAAGAAATCGCCTCCTGGGCCGGCCTGCCGTACCACGAGCTGGCGTTCCGGGTCATGCGCCCGTTCGTCACCGGCAGCATCCCCGATGCCGACTTCAAGAAGATTCTCGAAGAAACCTACGGCGTGTTCTCCCACAACGCCATCGCCCCGTTGCGCCAGTTGAATGGCAACGAATGGGTGTTGGAGCTGTTCCACGGCCCGACCCTGGCGTTCAAGGATTTCGCCTTGCAACTGCTCGGTCGCCTGCTGGACTACGTGCTGGAGAAACGCGGCGAGCGCGTGGTGATTATCGGTGCTACCTCCGGTGATACCGGCTCGGCGGCCATCGAAGGCTGCAAGCACTGCGAAAACGTCGATATCTTCATCCTGCACCCGCACAACCGTGTGTCGGACGTGCAGCGCCGGCAGATGACCACTATCTTTGGCGAGAACATCCACAACATCGCCGTCGAAGGCAACTTCGACGACTGCCAGGAAATGGTCAAGGCCAGCTTTGCCGACCAGAGCTTCCTCAAGGGCACGCGCCTGGTAGCGGTGAACTCGATCAACTGGGCGCGGATCATGGCCCAGATCGTCTACTACTTCCACGCCTCGCTGCAGTTGGGCGGGCCGGCACGTTCGGTGTCGTTCTCGGTGCCAACCGGCAACTTCGGCGATATCTTCGCCGGTTACCTGGCGCGCAACATGGGCCTGCCGATCAACCAGTTGATCGTCGCCACCAACCGCAACGACATCCTGCACCGCTTCATGAGCGGCAACCAGTACGTCAAGGAAACCCTGCACGCGACCCTGTCGCCGTCGATGGACATCATGGTCTCGTCGAACTTCGAGCGTTTGCTGTTCGACATGCATGGTCGCAACGGCGCAGCCCTGGCCGGCCTGATGGACAGCTTCAAGCAAGGTGGCGGTTTCAGCGTCGACCAGGAGCGCTGGACCGAAACCCGCAAGTTGTTCGACTCCCTGGCCGTGGACGATGCCCAGACCTGCGAGACCATCGCCGAAGTCTACGCCCAGACCGGCGAGCTGCTGGACCCGCACACCGCCATTGGCGTCAAGGCCGCGCGTGAATGCCGCCGCAGCCTGGATATCCCGATGGTCATCCTCGGCACCGCCCACCCGGTGAAATTCCCCGAGGCGGTGCAGAAGGCCGGTGTCGGCAAGGCCCTGGAACTGCCGCCGCACCTGGCGGACCTGTTCGAACGTGAAGAGCGTTGCACCGTGCTGCCTAACGACCTGAAAGCCATCCAGGCGTTTGTCAGCCAGCATGGCAATCGTGGTAAACCGCTCTGAGAGCGGGCTGATCCAATGCTGTTCGCTTGAAAAAAAACGGCGTTTACCCAGTAATGGGAAACGTCGTTTTTATTTGGGGTACATCGCTCACCGCATCTCCAATGTGGGAGTAGCTTCGCGTCAAATAACCCACAAGGAAACCCCCGCAGTGCGGTTCACGATTCGATGGCACCAGTGCCTATTGAGCATGCTGCTACTCGGCCACCTGCCGGCCAGCCTGGCCGCTGTCAGCCTGCCATTCAATCTGGTGCCGGCGTTTATCGCCCTGTCGCCCATGGCCCTGGCACCAGCCGAGCAGCAATGGCTGGCGCGTCACCGCACGTTGAAAGTGGGAATTTCCATCGATGATTACCAACCGATTGATATCACCCGCGATCGCAATCGCTACCAGGGCATCAGTGCCGATTACTTGAGCCTGGTGGGTGCCCGGCTCGGCGTACCGATGCAGGTGATGGGCTTTGCCGAGCGGGCCCAGGCCGTGGAGGCCTTGCGCGCCGGTAGCATCGACATCCTCACCAGCGCCAATGGCTATGAACGTGACGTGCCCGGCCTGGCCTTTACCGCAGACTATATGCCCGACCGTTCGGTGGTGGTGATGCGCGGTGACGACGCCGCGCAGAACGACGCGCTCCAGGACAAGAAGGTGGTGTTGCTCGACGGCTACGCCAACGTCAAGAACGTGCATGCGGCCTACCCGCAAAGCCACATCATGCTGGCGCCCAACCTCTACAGCGGCCTGGAAGCCCTGGAGCAGGGCGATGTGGATGCCTTTATCGGCAATGAAGTGATCGTGCGTGCCTACAAGTCCCTGCGCCCTTACCTGAGCATGCAGATCAAGGACCAAAGCCGCCTGGCGCCGATTGGCTTTGCCTTTGCCACGCGCCAGGCCGATCCCTTGCTGGGCCAGATGATGGACCGCGCGTTGCAGAGCATCGATGACTCGGTGCGCCGCGAGATCCTGGCCCGCTGGACCACCGGCCTTGGGGTTGACGTTGCCGGCGAACGCATCCCCTTGTCGGCAGCCGAGCAGGCCTGGGTACTGCACCATCCCCATGTCGTGGTGGCGTCCCAGCAATACTCGCCCTATGTGTTTAAGGACAAGGATGGCCGCTGGGTCGGATTGAACGTCGATTTGCTCAACCGTCTCTCGCGCATGACCGGTTTGCAGTTCGTCATGGAGGAAGTGTTTTCCACCGCGCAAAACCTGGCACTCCTGGAAACGGGCGGCGCAGACATGAGTACCACCCTGGTGGAAAACACCGAGCGTCGGCGCTTTCTCGATTTCAGCCACGGGTTTGGCGGTGCCGGCTGGGTGTTTGTCGAACGTCTGGATGCGCCGCCGCTGACCAGCCTTAGCCAACTGACGGGCCAGGTATTGGCGCTGCCGGCGCGGCATGTGCTGCAAGCGTATATCCGTCGCGAATACCCCGGGATCCGGCTGCGGTTGGTGCCCAACTACACCGAGGCTCGTGCCCTGGTGGCCCGGGGTGATGCGGCAGCGACTATCCAGAGTGAAGTGGAGGTGCAGAGTTACCCGGCCGATGAGTTGCGCGCCGGTCGCAGCGTCGATGGCAAGTGGTCCAGCGACAGCCTGTCGGTACGCAAGGACCATCCCGAGCTGCTGAGTATTTTGAACAAGGCCCTTGAAGCAATGCCGGTGGCGGAGTTGAGTGCCCTGCGCTTGCGCTGGATGGGCGCAGTGGCCGTCCCGGTACCGGCCTGGCAGCGGGTGCCGCCGTGGGCCTATTGGACGGTCGCCATGGCCATCTTGTTTGTCCTGGTGTCGCTGGTCTGGAACAGCCGGCTCAAGCGCCAGATTCGCCAGCGCGTCGAGGCCGAGCAGCGGCTCAATGACCAGTTGGCGTTCAAGCGTGCGCTGCTCGATGGCATGCCTAACCCGGTGTTTGTGCGTGACCTCGAAGGCCGTCTGGTCACGTGCAACAAAAGTTATGAGCAGCAGTTGGCCACCCGGCTTGAGCAGATCCAGGGCCTGACTCTGCCGGAGAGTGGAATACTGCCCGCCGCCACGGCCTTGCGCCTGCATGTGGGGCACATGGAGCAGTTGGTCACGCAGCAGTCGCTGTTTATCGACCGTCAACTGGACTTCAATGGCGGCGTCGCCCATGTCTATCAATGGACCGTGCCGTTCTATGATGCCCAGGGGCGGCTGCAGGGGCTGCTCGGTGGTTGGGTCGATATCAACGAGCGCAAGGTCCTGGAGACCCAACTGATGGATGCGCGCCGCGCCGCCGATGACGCGAATTTCGCCAAGAGTGCCTTTGTGTCGAACCTCAGCCATGAGATTCGTACACCGATGACGGCGATCATCGGCCTGCTGGAGCTGGAACAGGAGCGTGCGCTGGCCTCGGGCGCACCCGTCTCCGAGGCGCTGCAGGTTGCCCATCGCTCGGCACGTGAGCTGATCGCCTTGATGGGCGACAGCCTGGACCTGGCGAAGATCGAAGCTGGCCACCTGCAACTGGCGCCACAGACTACCGACCTGCAAGGTTTCTTCGAGGGTATCCAGCGGCTGTTTGAAGCCACCGCGCAGAAAAAGGGCTTGCACCTGACCCTGGCTTTCGACCCCCAGGCGCAAGGCTTTTACTGGTTCGACCCACTGCGCCTGCGCCAGGTCATGCATAACCTTTTGGGCAATGCGCTCAAGTTCACACAGCACGGAGAGGTGAGTTTGCGTGTCGCCTGCCAGGTGGATGGGGAGGGGCATGAATACTTGCACCTATGCGTCGAAGATACCGGCCCCGGCATCAGCGTCGAACAGCAGGCGCGGGTGTTCAAGCCGTTCATCCAGGGCAGCCCACTGACAGCCGCCGAACATGGCGGCACCGGGTTGGGCTTGAGCATCTGCCAGCAACTGGTGGACCTGATGGGCGGGCACATCACCCTGCACAGCGCCCTGGGCGAAGGCACCACCGTCTGTATCGACCTGCGCCTGGACCGGGTCGGCAGTGATGATCTGCCCGCACCGGCGGCGGCCGTGCCGATGCTGCCGGCGGGCCGGGCATTGTCGGTGCTGATTGTCGACGACCTGCCGGCCAACCGCCTGGTGCTGGCCCAGCAGTTGCAATTCCTCGGGCATCAGGTGGTGGCCCTCGATAACGCCGAGGCCGCCTTGCAGCGCTGGCGCAGCGAGGCGTTTGACGTGCTGGTGACCGATTGTCATATGCCGGGCATGTCCGGTTATGCCCTGGCCGAAGCCATTCGCCAGATAGAAACCCAGGAGCAGCGCCCACGTTGCGCGTTGGTTGGCTGCACCGCCGACGCCCAGGAAGGCGAAGACCGGCGCAGCCAATTGGCGGGGCTGGATGTGCTGCTGGTCAAGCCCGTGACGCTGGAACAATGGACCCAGGTGCTGGCCCGGGTCACCGTTGTGCGGGCCTTTGATCTGCAGGCCCTGCGCAAGATGACCCAGGCCGACGGGCCGATCCTGCAAAGCATGTTGCAAGAGCTGTCGAACAACCTTGAGCATGAGCACCACCTGCTGGGCAGCGCCATGGCCGAGCACGACCTGACGCAGTTGCGGGCCAGCCTGCACCGCCTCAAGGGCATTTGCTGCCTGGTGGATGCGTTGCCATTGGCCAAGGCCTGCATCGCCCTTGAGGCCAGTGCGCGAGAGCATCGGGATGATGAACTGGCGCAGCGCTGGCAAGCCTTGTCGACGGCAATCCAGGTATTGCAACAGCAGATCCGGCCTTATCTGAAGGTGCAAGAATAGGACGCGTCCTATGGGGAACTCTCCAACTATTGCGTAGTGTGGGCAATCTCGCTCGTGCTCACAGAAGTTTCCCATGCGCTCACTTAAAGTCCTGATCCTCGAAGATCATCCGTTCCAGCTGATGGCCTTGCACCAGATGCTTAACGCCAATGACGTGTTCAACGTGTTGACGGCCGAAAGCGTCGACGCTGCCCGTCAGTCTTTGGCGAGCAAGGGACCGGTGGATATTGCCATCTGCGATCTGTACCTGGAGCAAGGTGATTCCCTGGAACTGATCCGCGAATTGGGCGAGCGCGGACAGGCTCAGGTGTTGATCCTGTTGAGCAACGCCGAGCCTGATGTATTGGAAGGGGTGGCGAACATGGCCCGTCAGGCCGGGCTCAATGTGCTGGGCTGCGCACCCAAGCCGGCTTCGGCGACGTTGATTGGGCAAATGCTCGCTGCGTGCCAGCAACGCCTGCGGCCCAGCCCACAGGCATTGGGCTGGGAGCGCGTGCGGCAGATGCTTGGGATGAATGAGTTCGAGGCACCACCGCTGGCGCCCAAGGTCGGCGAGGCTGCAATCAAGCGCTACGCCAGTGTGTGGTTCCAGCCCATCGTCAGCCAGACCGGCGATTTGCAAGGTGTTGAGGCGCTGGCGCGGTGGCAAGACCCCGAGCGAGGCCAGTTGTTGCCCCACGAATTCCTGCCGGTGCTGGAGTTGGCTGGCCTGGAAGAGGCCTTCACCTGGCATGTGCTGGAAGAGACACTGCGCCTGTGCGCTCAAATGTCCCAGGACACAGGCAAGGACTTGCCCGTGGCGGTCAATATTCCCGGGCGGCTGCTGGAACTGGATCACTTCGCACTGACCCTGCAAGGCCTGCTGCAACGCTTCGCGGTACCCGCCCATAACCTGACCCTGGAACTGGTGGAAACCTCGCGCCTGAAGACTGACAGCACCCACGTCACCGGTTTGCTGCGCCTGCGGATGATCGGCTGCAAGCTGTCCATTGGCGATTTCGGCATCGGTGGCACCAGCCTGCAACGCTTGCTGGAGTTGCCATTCACCGAGTTGAAAATCCCCCCGGCATTTGCCAGCGGGATGGCCGGCGACGAGCGCAAGTGTGCGGTGGTCGCCGGGGCCATGAGCATGGCCGGGCACTTGGGGGTGGGGGTGGTAGTGACCGGCATTGAAACCCTTGCCGACCGTGACGCGGTATGTGCACTGGGGCCGGCCTGGCTGCAAGGTTGCCTGATCGCCCGGCCAATGAGCGCACAGGCGCTGCAACCGTGGGTTGCGCAATCGGCGGCGCCTACCGTGATGTTTTGATCTCAGGCCAGCCCGTGTTCCTGCACGTAGATGAACAATGCGGCATCGCTGATCAGCCCCAGCTTGCGCATGGCACTGACTTTCTGCGTGCTGACGGTCTGTTTGCTGCGATTGAGATGGGCGGCAATCTCGCCCACCGTCTTGCCACCCGCCAACAGGCGGATCACTTCCAGTTCCCGAGGCGACAACTGCTGCTGTGAGTGCAGGCGATCAGCTCCCACCTGGCCGGCCAGGGCTAGCGCCTGATTGATCGTGCGCGCGACATAAGGCCGCTGTTGGCGCACCTGAGCGATGGCATCGGGCAGCTCATCGGCCAGGCTGGCCTTGCTCAACAGGCCCATGACCCCCAGCTCCAGGATCGAGTGAAACAGGCCGGCGTTGTTGAGCATGGTCACGACCACGATAGGCAGGTCCGGGTAATGCCGGCGCAGGTGTTCGATCAGGCGCAGGCCATCGGCCTGGGGTTCGGCGGGCATCATGAAATCGGTGACCAGTACATCGCAGGGGCAGTGTTGCAGCAGGGCGGCAAGGGCCTGGGGCGAGTTGGCCTCGCCGACGATGCGCACCTGCGCGTCGCGTTCGAGCACTGCACGTAAACCAATCAGGAAAATCGGATGATCGTCGGCGATGATAATGCGCAAGGGCTGTTCAGACGCGTCTCTCACGGTGGACTCCGGCAATAATCAGGGGATTCTAGCCTGTCGGCGGCTGTTTTCTCTCTGTCATCTTTGCCATGCATGCTCGATAGGCTCAGCTCGAAGGCGAATTTTGTGCTTCGCACGACGGTCATTTACCTGTAGGAGCGAGCTTGCTCGCGAAAAACTCAAACACACCGCGTTCATTCAAGACGCCCGCATTATTGTTGAATCTTTCGCGAGCGAGCTCGCTCCTACAGTAGTGGTTATTTATTTCTCCCATGATTGAGTGGTGATCGAGATGGAAAGTATCAGCCTATTGCTCGGTGAAGCGCTGAGCCCTTATCAGGTCACGCTGACTGCCTCGGGTGTTCACGGCGAGTGTCTGGTGACAGTGAAGAACCCTACGGGGGCTATCGTGGTCGAGCGCGAAGTGGATCGCGCACAATTGAGCGACAAACGCGCCCTGGTGGACGTGGTGGACTGCCTGCACCGCGACCTGAAAATCGCTGAAGGGCGCCTGGAACCCTCGGTGATTGCGGCCTTGCGCAACGCTGCCCAGACGCGCATCACCGCCCAGGCATGAAGAAGTTTTTATCTTTGGAACCTTCCTACAGGAGGGTGAGTCAGACGATGTAACAACAAGATCAAGCATTGTGCTCCGGTGCTTGTAGCTTGTTGTACTGGTCTTTGTAGGCCACGTTTAACCCCGAGTTGTCTCCCCACTGCTCGGGGTTTCTTTTTGCCTGGGATTTATCAAGGCTGCGACGTTTCGTTGAAAAACCTCGGGTTGTCCCTGAGGTATTGCTCGCGCATTAGCGGGTCCAGCCCGTTGGCGTAGGACTGGAGCAACGGTTCCTGTGGAATATTCTGTAATTCACGGTTGATATGGCTCATGGCCTGACGCCCCAGCGGGGAGTTAGAGCAAGCGATATGGATGCGCTGATAGCGCGGCGTGCCGCTGATGGGATAAAACAGCAGGTCCTGGGGATCAAGGCCCTGTTGTGCAGCCTGATAACGGATTTCCGTCCAGTACCCCAGCACGGCCTCCAACCGACCCAGGCGCTGCATCTGCAACAGACTGCCGAGGGCCTCGTTGCCGTAGTGGGGCGTCACCTTGAGCGGTGCGGCGCGGCTCAACTGCTCGTCAATGCCGGAGCCGTAGCTGCGTTCGGCGATCACCCCAAGACGGGTCTGCTGCCCATCAAGAAATTTCGCCAGATCGAACGTGCCGCCAGCCACATACGGCGCCATGGCATCCAGTTGGCTACGGCGAATGGCAATGCCATTGCTCAACACGGCGAAGGCCGGGGTGGAAAAGACGATGGTCTTGGCCCGCGCCGGTGTCCACAGCAACGACGGATCACAGGTGAGGGAGGGCGCGTGGAGCATTTGCATGCCACGGGCGCGGTTGACGTGCTGGATCTGGTGGTGGTACTGCGGCAGACGTTCGATCAACAACGGCAGCAGTTTGTCCACGCTGCCCTGGCCTTGTTTCGGGCCCTCGAAAATGGTCATCGGCGGCAGGTCGCGCACCACCCAGGTCAACGTCTCCTGTGCCAGGCTCGATAGCGGCCAGGCCCCGAGCAGCGGGGCGATGAGCCACAAGCGCCGCAGCGCCCTGATGAAGCGGCCGGCCATTATCTTGAGCGTGCTCCGAACTGCATCAGATCGCGCCATCCTTGCGCAAACGGGCCACGGCGGTACTGTCGTAGCCCAATGATTGAAGGATCACGCCGTTGTGCTCGCCCAGTTCCGGCCCGACCCACTCGCAACTGCCGGGTGTATCCGAAAGCTTGGGCACGATGCCGGGCATCTTGAAATCCTTGCCGTCGGGCAACTGGGCCTTGAGGAACATTTCCCGGGCAAGGTATTGCGGGTCGCCGAGCATGTCTTCGGCGCTGTAGATCCGGCTGGCAGGTACTTCGGCCAGGTTCAACTGTTCCACCACCTGCGCCAGTGGCAAGCCGTTGACCCAGCGGTCGATCACGCCATACAACTCGTCACGCCGGCTGTCGCGACCATCGTTGCTGGCCAGTTGCGGGTCATTGGCCAGGTCCTCACGGCCGATGGCCTGCATGAAACGCTTGAAGATCGCATCGCCATTGGCGCCAATTTGCACATGCTTGCCATCGGCGGTGGTATGGATCGATGACGGGGTGATCCCCGGCATGATGTTGCCGGTGCGCTCGCGGATAAACCCGAACACATCGAACTCGGGGATCATGCTTTCCATCATCGCGAAGATGGCTTCATACAGCGCCACATCCACCACTTGGCCGAGGCCGCCGTTGACCTCGCGATGGCGCAAGGCCATGAGTGCGCCGATCACCGCCCACAGCGCGGCGATGGAGTCGCCGATGGAAATCCCGGTGCGCACCGGCGGGCGGTCCTCGAAACCGGTGATGTAGCGCAGGCCGCCCATGGATTCACCGACCGCGCCGAACCCCGGTTGATCCTTCATCGGCCCGGTCTGGCCAAAACCCGAGAGCCGTACCATCACCAGCTTGGGATTCAGGGCGTGCAGGGTGTTCCAGTCCAGGCCGAGCTTTTCCAGCACGCCGGGGCGGAAGTTCTCGATCAGGATGTCGGCATCTGCCAGCAGTTGCTTGAGAATCGCCAGGCCGTCCGGGTGCTTGAGGTTCAGGGTCAGGGACTTTTTATTGCGCGCCTGCACAAACCACCACAGTGACGTGCCTTCATACAACTTGCGCCATTTGCGTAGCGGGTCGCCGCCGTCGGGCGATTCGACCTTGATCACTTCAGCGCCGAACTCGGCGCAAATGCGCGAAGCGAACGGGCCGGCGATCAAAGTGCCCAGTTCGATGACTTTCAGGCCGGCAAGCGGTTTGGCGGTAAACGACATGAGGATCCTTACAAGCGCAGGGCAGGTGTGTATTGCCTTTTAACATAGGCGAGCGGTGCAGGGATAAGGATGATACAGCGCAGGATTCGTTGAATGACCTCGCCATCGGTTAGACTGGCCGCCTTTTCCTGTCTCTAGAAGCCCGTTCATGGCCCAGCCGTCCACGACCTACAAGTTTGAACTCAACCTGACCGACCTCGATCGTTCGGTGTACGAGAGCGTCAAGCAAACCATCGCCCGTCACCCCTCGGAAACCGAAGAACGCATGACCGTGCGTTTGCTGGCCTACGCCCTTTGGTACAACGAGCAGTTGTCGTTTGGTCGCGGACTGTCAGATGTAGACGAACCAGCCCTGTGGGAAAAAAGTCTGGATGATCGGGTTTTGCACTGGATCGAAGTCGGCCAGCCCGATGCTGACCGCCTGACCTGGTGTTCGCGTCGCACCGAGCGTACCAGCCTGCTGGCTTATGGCAGCCTGCGAGTGTGGGAAGGCAAGGTGGTGCCGGTGGCCAATAACCTGAAGAACGTACACATCGCTGCGGTGCCTCAGGAAATCCTGGAAACCCTGGCCAAGGACATGCCGCGGGTGATCAAGTGGGACGTGATGATCAGCGAAGGCACGATCTTCGTCACCGATGACCGCGGCCAGCACGAAGTGCAGCTGCAGTGGTTGGTCGGCGAACGCGGCTAGTACTCAACACCGCCCTCTGTAGGCGCGAGCTTGCTCGCGAGGGGCGTCCACGATAACGCGGGCATTCAGAATTATTGCGGTGCCCATGCGTTTTTCGCGAGCAAGCTCGCTCCTACAGGGTGAGCATTTTTATCTATAGCTAGAGAAGCCCCCATCACCCCATGCGTATCGATCCCCGCCCACTGCCCGCCGTCCTGCCGTTCCTCGGTGAATTGCCACCGTTGCTGACCCGTCTTTACGCCGCCCGTGGCGTGACCTCGCAGGATGAGCTGGATAAAAGCCTGGCGCGACTGATTCCGTATCAGCAGCTCAAGGGGATCGAGGCTGCCGTGGACTTGCTGGTGACGGCCCTGGAACAGCGCCAGCGCATCCTGATCGTCGGCGACTTCGACGCCGACGGCGCCACCGCCAGCACCGTGGGCACCCTTGGCCTGCGCTTGCTCGGCGCTGCCCATGTCGATTACCTGGTGCCCAACCGCTTCGAATACGGCTACGGCCTGACCCCGGAAATCGTTGCCGTGGCCTTGCAGCGTGAGCCGCAGTTGCTGATCACTGTGGACAACGGCATCTCCAGTGTCGAAGGCGTGGCGGCGGCGAAGGCGGCGGGGCTCAAGGTGCTGGTCACCGACCACCACTTGCCCGGCGATGAGCTGCCGGCGGCCGATGCCATCGTCAACCCGAACCAGCCTGGATGCACGTTCCCCAGCAAGGCCCTGGCCGGCGTGGGGGTGATTTTCTACGTGCTGATGGCCTTGCGCGCGCGCTTGCGCAGCCTGGGTTGGTACGACAAACAGCCGCAGCCCAATATTGGCGAGTTGCTCGACCTGGTGGCCCTGGGCAGCGTGGCCGACGTGGTACCGCTGGATGCCAACAACCGCATTCTGGTCTATCAGGGCCTGGAGCGTATCCGCGCCGGGCGTGCACGGCCAGGCATCAAGGCGATCCTCGAAGTGGCCAAGCGTGACCACGCACGTATCACCTCCACCGACCTGGGTTTTATTCTTGGCCCACGACTCAATGCGGCCGGGCGCCTGGATGACATGAGCCTGGGCATCGAATGCCTGCTCACCAGCGACTTTGCCCAGGCCCGGGAAATGGCCGCGCAACTGGACGGCATGAACCAGGACCGCAAGGCCATCGAGCAGGGCATGCAGCGCGAAGCCCTGGCCCAGCTCAAGGACTTGCCGGTGGAGTCGATGCCATTCGGCCTGTGCCTGTTCGACCCGGAGTGGCACCAGGGCGTGATCGGGATTCTGGCCTCGCGTATGAAAGAGCGCTATTTCCGTCCGACCATCGCCTTTGCCGATGCTGGTGACGGTCTGCTCAAGGGCTCCGGGCGTTCGGTGCCGGGGTTCCATATCCGCGACGCGCTGGCGGTGGTGGCCAGCCAGCACCCGAACCTGATCGCCAAATACGGCGGCCACGCCATGGCGGCGGGCCTGACCTTGCCTGAGGCGAACTTCCCGCTGTTCGCCGAAGCCTTCGACGCCGAAGTACGCCGGCAACTGCGTGAAGAAGACCTTACCGGGCGCTTGTTGTCCGATGGCACCCTGGCGGTGGAGGAGTTTCACCTGGAGCTGGCTCGCGCCCTGCGCAATGCCGGGCCTTGGGGCCAGCATTTTCCCGAGCCGCTGTTTCACGGGGTGTTTCAACTGGTGGAGCAGCGGGTGGTGGGTGAGCGTCACCTCAAGGTGGTGCTCAAGAGCGAGTGTGGCGCGGTGAAACTCGATGGCATTGCCTTTGGTATCGACCGCGAAGTCTGGCCGAACCCGACCATTCGCTGGGTAGAGCTGGCCTACAAGCTCGATGTGAATGAATTCCGTGGCCAGGAAACCGTGCAATTGATGATTGCCCACATCGAACCACGCTGAACCCTGTGCAATCCCCGGTTGTCGACTAGTCTCTAAGCACTGTGTGATTGGTCTGGTGACCTCGTCTGTTTTTAGCCCGAAGGGGACGGGCCTTTCATCTTCTCGTCACGCGCACCGGTCAGACAGAACCCTGGAGCCAATGCCCACCGGATACGAGAAGAGGTGCCCCATGAGTCTGTTGCTTGAACCCTATACCCTGCGCCAATTGACCCTGCTCAACCGCATTGCCGTGTCGCCGATGTGCCAGTACTCCGCCGTCGATGGCCTGGCCAATGACTGGCACCTGGTACACCTGGGCAGCCGCGCTGTCGGGGGCGCCGGGTTGGTTTTCAGCGAAGCGATCGCCGTGACCGCCGATGGCCGGATCACCGCCCAGGACCTGGGGCTGTGGAACGATGCCCAGATTGAACCCCTGCAACGCATTACCCGCTTTATCAGCGCCCAAGGGGCGGTGGCGGGCATTCAACTGGCCCACGCCGGGCGCAAGGCCAGCACCCATCGGCCGTGGCTCGGCAAGCACGGCAGCGTCAAGCCCGAAGAGGGTGGCTGGGTACCCGTTGGGCCCTCGCCGATAGCCTTCGACCCGCAGCACACGGCGCCGAAACAGCTTGATGAAGGGCAAATCCAACAGGTGATTGCTGACTTCGTGGCCGCCGCCAAGCGTGCCTTGAGCGCCGGGTTCAAAGTGGTGGAAATCCATGCGGCTCATGGCTACCTGCTGCATCAGTTTCTCTCGCCCCTGAGCAATCAGAGGCAGGATCAATACGGTGGCTCCTTTGCAAACCGCATCCGCCTGGTGCTGCAAGTCACCGAGGCTGTGCGCGGGGTGTGGCCACAAGAGCTGCCGCTGTTTGTGCGTGTCTCGGCCACCGACTGGGTGGAGGATGGCTGGAACCCGGACGAAACCGTAGAGCTGGCGCGCCGCCTGAAAGACTTGGGCGTCGACCTGATCGACGTGTCCTCCGGTGGCACGGCGGCCAATGCAGAAATTCCTATCGGGCCTGGTTATCAAACGCGCTTCGCTGAACGCGTGCGCAAGGAGTCGGGCATGGCCACGGGCACCGTGGGCATGATTACCGAGCCGGCCCAGGCCGAACATATTCTGCGCACCTGCCAGGCCGATATTATTTTCCTTGCCCGGGAACTGTTGCGTGACCCGTACTGGCCGCTGCATGCCGATGACGACCTGGGCGGGCGCAAGGCGATTTGGCCGGCGCAATACCAGCGGGCCACCCACCGCGACCAGCCGATCCATGAGTCTGACTTGCGCGACTGACTTTTTTGCGTTTATCAGCCAAACCCACCGTTGATCGCGGTGGGTTTTTTCTTGCCTGTCATCGCCCGCTCCCCTGAGGTTTATTCGCTGCGCCGCCAGCTCGGCCAGGCCAGCAAAGTCACTGCTCGCAACAACCATTCGAATGGTCCGTAGGGGTGGCGGCGCAGCCAGCGCGCACTCAGCCACATTTGCCCGATAAAAATCACACCGGCGATTGGCAGCAGCAGCCATGGCTCGATTTGGTTGATCCAGCCTGCGCCATAACCGGTGAATAGCAGCCCCAGCACGGCTGACTGCAGGAGGTAATTGCTCAAGGCCATCTTGCCCAGGGGGGCCAGCAGTGTGCACAGTCGCGCGCCGCGAGGCGTGTTGAACAGTGCGAGCATCAACAAGCAATACGTGGCGGTGAGCAACGGGGCGGTCAGTTGGCCGAGGCCGAAGGCAAAGGTTTCCAGGCCGCCGCCGGGTGCGTAGGCGGCTGCCAGGGCGTAGATCAAGGCGCCGAACAGGCCCATGGGAGCAGTGATTTTCAGCAAGCGTTGCAGCTTCCAGGCAGGCGGCGAGGCGAGCCACTGTTGCCGTCCGGCGGCATAGCCGAACAGGAACATCGCCAGGGCGCTCGGCCCTTGCAGCAGCCACAACGCCGGCAACGTTTCCCACAGGTGCAGGCTATGAAACTGCAAGGTCTGCCAGGCACTGCCGGAAAAGGCTGCCAGTTTGTCCGAGGCGTCACCGTTGGTGGCGCTGCTGGCCTCGCCCGCCAATCCCTGCAAAACACCCAGGATCATCCAGGTCGAACAGGCGACTATCACCAGCCTGATCGCCCATCGTCGGGCGCGGGCCGGTGACAGGTTGCGCGCGGCCAGCAGCACCAGGCCCAGCAGCGCATAAGTGGAGAGAATCTCCCCGTAGTACAGCAGGGCGCCATGGGCCAGGCCCAGTGCCAACAGTGCCAGTTGCCGGCGCAGCATACGTGGCACAAATGCAGCCTCGGCGCGCTCGGCGGCAGACATTTGCAGGGTGAAGCTGTAGCCAAACAGAAAGGAGAACAGCAGGTAGAACTTGGTTTCGAACAGCAAGGCCACCAGCAGGCGCACCCCGTGATCGAGTGAACTGGTGTAGGCCGGGTTGCTGGAGAACGAGGCGTAATAGGGATCGGCAAAGGCCCAGATATTGACGCTGAGAATGCCCAGCAAGGCAAACCCGCGTAACGCGTCGACTTGTATCAAGCGTGCATTGGTTACTGATGGCATGTTCAACGCCCCTGTAGCAGGTGAACCACCAAGCCTTGCAGGACCGTGGTCTGTTGCGCGGGGTGGAAGTCCGGGTCGGCAGCCACGCGAGCGAACATGCCGTCGATCAGGGCGGCCAGCCAATTGGCGGCTTCTGGCGCGCTCAACGAGGTTTGCAATTGCCCGGCCTTGTCAGCCGCCAGTACCAATGCTTGCAGGCCGTCACGCAAGGCGCGGTCATTGGCCTTCACCAGGCGCGCCACGGCTTCGTCGCGATGCCCCAGGGCCGAGATCTCCAGCGCCAGGCCTGCGTAGTGACGGTCGCAGGCCAGTTGGCAGACCTGATCAAGGAAGGCCAGCAACTGCGCCATTGGATCCGCCGCCTTGGCCAGCGGTGCCATGGCCTGTTGGATTTCTTCACCTTCGCGGGCCACCAGCGCCAGCAACACCTCGTGCTTGCTGGCGAAATAGTGGAACAGATTGCCGGCGCTCATGCCGGCCAGGGCACAGATGTCAGCGGTACGCGTGGCGACAAAACCCGCCTCGGCAAAACACTGGGACGCGGCGTCCAGGAGGGCCATGCGTTTGCTTTCGCGTTGCTGGGGATCAATGGTGCGCACGCTGGGTCTCATTAATTAATTGAGTGGTCACTCAATTTATGAGGTGTAAGAATTTTCTGCAAGCTTTTTGCTTCAAGGCAATTATTTAAGTGAATGCTCTAAAAAAATCTCACAAGCGTCTGGATAGTTTCTACGCTTGAAGTAAGACGGCTTCTGGCCCAGGAAGTCAGTCAGTTTGCTCGCTGAGGCATTGCACTTCGCGGACAGAGTTGTGGGGCGGGAGTTGTTGTTTATTAAACGGAGAAACATTCCATGGCCAAGTCCATTGGTGTCGCAGGGGTTCTGGCGCTTTTTTTCAGCCGCAAATTGTCATTGCATGGCCGCCGGCTGAGCTCGGATGAGGCGCAACTGCTTGAGCAGTACCGTGCCTTGACCGAAAACGATCAAGTTGCAATGCGCTATCTGATTGGCGCGATGAAGAGTGTGTCGCGCTTTTGAACCGCCAAGGGCGTTCCCACGCCGCAATGTGCGTGGGAACGTTTGGCATCAGCTGTACTTGCGCTTGTCCGGTGCAGGCGGGAAGTACTGGTACAACCAGGTTTCACTCAAGGTCCGGTCATTGGTACGAATGAACAGGCGCATTTCCACCGGCTCCACGCTGTCGCTGGTCGGGTACCAGTCAAAGAGAATGCGATAGCCCTTGATGTCGTCGAGTACCAGCACGCTGAAGTCTTTCACTTCACCATGGGAACAGGTGACTACCGGCTCGATCCCGGTGCCTGCGGGCAGGCGATCGAGGCCGCCACCCTTGAAGTCCACGGCAAAGCGGCGGGCCCAGACCGGCGGGTAATGCTCGCCCGGCGCCCAGCCTTCGGTGAAGCCGCCCATGCCGGAACGGGTGGCATTGACCTGTGCCAGCGGTGTGCTGACCGGGGGCAGGGCGCTCCAGTAGAGCTTGTAGCCAAAGGTCAGGGAGTCGCCGGCGGCCACCGGTTTCTTTGGGGTCCAGAAGGCGACGATGTTGTCCATGGTCTCGCCGGTGGTAGGGATTTCCAACAGGTCGACAGAGCCTTCGCCCCACGCGGTGGTCGGTTCTACCCACAGGCTGGGGCGCTTGCTGTACCAGTCGACGGTGTCCTGGTAACTGGCGAACTCATGGTCGGTCTGCACCAGGCCGAAACCTTTCGGGTCTTTATCGGCGAAGGCATTGAATTGCAGCTTTGCCGGGTTGTTCAGCGGGCGGCAGACCCACTCACCGTTGCCACGCCACATTGCCAGGCGGTCGGAGTCGTGGATCTGTGGGTGGATGGTGTCGCACATGCGCCGTTCATGGGTGCCGCAACTGAACATGCTGGTCATCGGCGCGATGCCCATCTGCTGGATGGCGGTACGCGCATTGATATGGGCGTCGATGGCCATCACCACCTGCGTGGCCTGGCAGTCGATGTCGAAGCGGTAAGCGCCGGTGGCGCTGGGCGAGTCGAGCAGGGCGTAGACCACGAAACGGGTGCTGTCCTTGTCCGGCGTCTCGAACCAGAACTGGGTGAAATCGGGGAACTCTTCGCGTTTGCTGGCGTAGGTGTCGATGGCCAGGCCACGGGCCGAAAGGCCGTACTGGCCGGTGTTATCCACCGCGCGGAAATAACTGGCGCCAAGGAAAGACACCACATCGTGACGATCCAGCTCCGGGGCCTTGAACAGCTTGAAACCGGAAAAACCCAGGTCGCCCTTGAGCTGCTGGGTATCGACTGTGGTTTTTTCATAGTTGAACAGCGACGGACGGAAATGCACCTCCCGCGCCTGGCGGGTCTTGGGGTCGACACTGTGCATGCGCACCGGGGTCTTGAAGCCCATGCCGACGTGGAAAAACTGCACGTCCAATTGGCCCTTGAGATCTTTCCACAACGAATGATTACCGTCGTAGCCGATGGCATTGAAATTTTGTGGGGTCATGGTCGCCAGGGTGGGCGGCAGTACCTGCTTGGTGTCCTGGTACTGTTTGCCGGCCAGTTGCTTGGCCTGGCTCTTCAGCCAATCGAAGTCGAACGCCTTGGCGTCGCCATCGGCTGCACGATTACCGGCCCAGGCCTGGGCGGCCAACAGGCCACTGGCCGACAGCCCGGTGTAGGCCGCGATGGCCATGGACGCTTTGAGCAAATTCCTGCGGTGCATAAATACAACCTGTGGTGAGCAATCCCGTGCCGTTCCTGGCGCGTGCTGGATCAGAAATAACGGTTCGGACATGCCTTCGGCCAAACACAGCGGACTTTAAACAGATACCAGATAGCTTAAGGGGTTCGGTGGGGAAGGAAAATTGATTGATAGCGGGATGATGGCGTTGCATATGAAACAAGACGTGTCAGCAGGGGGGGAGGGGGATATGTACCCAACCCCAACCCCAGTTGAGTTACATCTGGAAGCACTCTATATCCAGGAATATTGGCACTTAGTTTTACGCTGAGAGCCTATTGATCCTATGAACCCAAGTCTCTGGAGGCTATGAATGAATACCCGTGGATTGCTTGATCAGTTGCTCAAGTCCGGCCAGGACATGCTGCAAAACAAGGCTGGCGGTCAACGTAAAGGCGATGACAAAGGTGCACTCGGCGGCCTGCTCGGTGGTGGCGGCCTTGGCAGCCTGTTGGGCGGCGCGGGTGGCGGGGCATTGGCTGCCGGGGCCATGGGCCTGTTGCTGGGCAATAAAAAAGCCCGCAAGTTTGGCGGTAAAGCCCTCACCTATGGTGGTCTTGCAGCATTAGGCGTGATTGCCTACAAGGCCTACGGCAACTGGCAGGCCCAGCAGGCCGGCGCGCCCAAAGGCGAGCCGCAAACCCTCGACCGCCTGCCACCGGCCCAGGTCGAGCTGCATAGCCAGGCCATCCTCAAGGCCCTGGTGGCTGCCGCCAAGGCCGATGGTCATGTGGACGAGCGCGAGCGCGCCTTGATCGAAGGTGAGTTCGTCAAGCTGGACAATGACCAGGAACTGCAGCACTGGCTGCATGCCGAACTCAACAAACCCCTGGACCCCACGGATGTGGCCCGCGCCGCGAGCACGCCGGAAATGGCCGCCGAAATGTACATCGCCAGCGTCATGCTGGTGGATGAAGAGAACTTCATGGAGAAGTCCTACCTCGACGAACTGGCCCGCCAGCTCAAGCTGGAACCCGGCCTCAAGGCCGAGCTGGAAAAACAGGTGCGCCAAGCCACCGTGTGAACGGCAGCATGCTCTACCGACACCCCGTATGCGCCTGCGCTGCGGGGTGTTTTTGTATTCCTTGAGACGTGGCCCACAACCCATTGATAAATGATGGCACTGCCTCAGCTATACTCCTCGGCATTTGATCGGCCCTTGAGGAAATACTGTGAAGAACTGGACCTTGCGCCAACGCATCTTGGCGAGCTTTGCGGTCATTATCGCCATCATGCTGCTGATGGTTGTGGTCTCGTACTCACGGTTGCTGAAGATCGAAACGAGTGAAAACCAGGTGCGCGACGACGCAGTGCCAGGGGTGTTTTTCAGCTCGATGATCCGCAGCGCCTGGGTCGACAGCTACCTGCAGACTCAGGAGCTGATCGGGTTGCGTGAGCACCTGGGGGTTTCTGAAGCCGACAAGCAGGAATACAAGTCGTTTGAGCAGCGCCTTGAGCAGCACATGGCCAGCTACGTCAGCACGATCAATCTCGATCAGGATCGCACCGAGTTCGATGCCTTCGAAGCCCTGCACCAGAACTACAACAAGGTGCTGGCCCAGGTGCTGGAATTGCACATGGCCAATAAGGAAGCCGAGGCCGTCAAGATGTTCGACGAGCAACTGACCCCGGCCTGGACCGCAGGGCGCTTGAAGCTCAACGACATCATCAACGAGAACAAAAAGATCGCCGATGAAGCCACTACCGCCATCGATGACGCCGTGGCCGCGGCGAAAATCAGCATGGGCGTTTCGCTGCTCCTGGCAATCCTCGCCGCCGCCCTGTGTGGGCTGCTGCTGATGCGCGCGATCATGGCGCCGATGAAACGCATCGTCGATATCCTCGAAACCATGCGCACCGGCGACCTGAGCAAGCGTCTGAACCTGGAGCGCAAGGACGAATTCGGCGCCGTCGAGACCGGCTTCAACGACATGATGACCGAGCTGACTGCCCTGGTATCCCAGGCCCAGCGTTCGTCGGTGCAGGTCACCACCTCGGTGACCGAAATTGCCGCCACCTCCAAGCAGCAACAGGCGACCGCCACCGAAACGGCGGCCACCACCACCGAAATCGGCGCCACTTCGCGGGAAATCGCCGCCACGTCCAAGGACCTGGTGCGCACCATGACCGAAGTGTCCACCGCCGCCGACCAGGCCTCGGTGGCCGCCGGTTCCGGCCAGCAAGGCCTGGCCCGCATGGAAGAAACCATGCACTCGGTGATGGGCGCCGCCGATCTGGTCAATGCCAAGCTGGCGATCCTCAATGAGAAGGCCGGCAACATCAACCAAGTGGTGGTCACTATCGTCAAAGTGGCCGACCAGACCAACCTGTTGTCCCTCAACGCTGCCATCGAGGCCGAGAAGGCCGGTGAGTACGGGCGCGGCTTTGCCGTGGTTGCCACCGAAGTGCGGCGCCTGGCCGACCAGACCGCCGTGGCGACCTACGATATCGAGCAGATGGTGCGCGAGATCCAGTCGGCGGTATCGGCCGGCGTGATGGGCATGGACAAATTCTCCGAAGAAGTGCGTCGCGGCATGTTCGAAGTGCAGCAAGTGGGCGAGCAACTGTCGCAGATCATCCACCAGGTGCAGGCCCTGGCGCCGCGCGTGCTGATGGTCAACGAGGGCATGCAGGCCCAGGCCACCGGTGCCGAGCAGATCAACCATGCGCTGGTGCAATTGGGCGATGCCAGCAGCCAGACCGTGGAGTCCCTGCGCCAGGCCAGCTTTGCCATTGATGAATTGAGCCAGGTTGCGGTCGGTCTGCGCAGCGGCGTGTCGCGTTTCAAAGTCTGATGAGTGATCCAGCGGCGAAACGCGGCGCCGTGACGGCAGCCAAAAAAGCCTTGTTCCTGGTGTTTCATATCGGCAGCGAGCGCTACGCCCTCAAGGCCACGGAAGTGGCCGAGGTGTTGCCGCGCCTGCCGCTCAAGCCTATCGCCCATGCGCCGATGTGGGTCGCCGGGATCTTTGCCCATCGCGGCAAAATGGTGCCGGTGATCGACCTCAGCGCCCTGACCTTTGGCACGCTGGCCCAGGCCCGCACCAGTACGCGGCTGGTGCTGGTCAACTATCAGCCTGAAACCTGGCTGGAGTCGCGCTGGCTGGGGCTGATCCTCGAACAGGCCACTGACACCCTGCGCTGCGATCCGGCGGATTTCCAGGCCTATGGCCTGGATAATCGCCAGGCGCCCTACCTGGGGCCGGTGCGCGAAGACGAACGGGGGTTGATGCAGTGGATCGGGGTGGGTGACTTGCTCAGCGCCGAGGTCCGCGCCTTGCTGTTTGCCCCCGACCTGAACGTTGGGGCGGCGGGATGAGCAATGACCAACGTTTTTTCGACTTCCTCAAGGAACGCATCGGCCTGGACGTCGCCTCGGTGGGCGAAGCGATTATCGAGCGCGCCGTGCGCCAGCGCAGCCAGGCGTTGCAGGGGCTGAGTGCCGATCAGTACTGGCAACGCCTGCAAACCAGCGGTGAGGAACAGCAGGCGCTGATCGAAGCGGTCATCGTCCCCGAGACCTGGTTTTTCCGTTATCCCGAGTCCTTTGCCACCCTGGCGCGGCTGGCGCTGACGCGGCTGGGCGAGATCAAGCACATGCGCGCCCTGCGCATTCTCAGCCTGCCGTGCTCGACCGGCGAGGAACCCTATTCCATCGCCATGGCCCTGCTCGATGCAGGCCTTTCGCCCCACCAGTTCAAGGTGCAAGGCATGGACGTCAGCCCCCTGTCGGTGGAGCGGGCGCGGCGCGGGGTGTATGGCAAGAATTCCTTTCGTGGCCAGGACCTTGAGTTTCGTGAGCGGCACTTTCGCGCTGAGGAGGACGGCTACCACGTTGCCGACCGGGTGCGTGAACAGGTGCGGCTGCAAGTGGGTAACCTGCTGGACCCGCAATTGCTGGCCAATGAGCCGACCTATGATTTCGTGTTTTGCCGCAACCTGTTGATCTACTTCGACCAGCCAACCCAGAAGCAGGTGTTTGAAGTGCTCAAGGGCCTGACTCACGTTGAGGGTGTGCTGTTTATCGGCCCAGCCGAAGGCAGCTTGCTGGGGCGCCTGGGCATGCGCTCGATTGGTGTGCCGCAGTCGTTTGCCTTCAGTCGTCATGCCGAAGTCGCGCCTGAGCCGGTCTTTGCCCCCATACCGCCTCCGGTACCCCAGCGCAGTGCTGCACCGATCCCCACCAAACCCCGACCGTTCAGTGCATTCGCGGCGCCGGTGGTACCGATCAAGCCTGCGCCCGAGCACTCGGATGCCGCCGATCTGCTTGGTCAGATCGCGACCCTGGCCAATGAAGGCAAAAGCCTTGAGGCCCGTGCTGCCTGCGAGCGCTACCTGCAGAACCATCCACCGGCGGCCCAGGTGTTCTACTGGCTGGGCTTGCTCAGTGATGTGGCGGGTAGCGCCCTGGAAGCCCAGGGGTATTATCGAAAAGCCTTGTACCTGGAACCCCAGCATCCGCAGGCCTTGATGCACCTGGCCGCGTTGCTGGAGTCCCAGGGCGATACGGCGGGGGCACGGCGCTTGCAAGCCCGTGCCGCCCGTAGCGAGCGAGCCGCTGACAGTGAGCGTAAACGATGAGTAGCTCCGCATCCCCGGACACCGACCTGGACCTGACGGTAGCCGATACCCAGGCCATCGACGATTGCTGGAACCGCATTGGGATCCATGGTGATAAATCCTGCCCGTTGCTGGCCGAGCATATCCACTGCCGCAACTGCGCGGTGTATTCCGCAGCGGCCACTCGCCTGCTGGATCGTTACGCCTTGCAGCAGGAAGACCGTCACCCCAACGCCAGCACAGAAGCCGACGATGAGATCGCCACCCGTTCATTGCTGATGTTCCGCCTGGGCGAAGAGTGGCTGGGCATCGCCACCCGCTGCCTGGTGGAAGTGGCGCCGTTGCAGCCGATCCACTCCTTGCCCCACCAGCGCTCCCGGGCGCTGCTCGGGGTTGCCAATGTGCGCGGAGCACTGGTGGCCTGCCTGTCCCTGGTAGAGTTGCTCGGGCTCGACAGCACCGCCGGCGGCCCCAGTGGGGGGCGGATCATGCCGCGTATGTTGATCATCGCCGCGCAGGATGGGCCGGTGGTGGTGCCGGTGGATGAAGTGGATGGCATCCATGCCATTGACGAGCACACCTTGAAAGCGGCGTCTGCCTCCGGTACCCAGGCCAGTGCGCGCTATACCCAGGGCGTGTTGCAGTTCAAGGGCCGCAGCCTGCGCTGGCTGGACGAGGCGCAACTGTTGTCTGCCGTGACCCGGAGCCTCACATGACCCCCGACCAGATGCGCGATGCCTCGCTGCTGGAGCTGTTCAGCCTGGAAGCCGATGCCCAGACCCAGGTGCTCAGCGCCGGCCTGCTGGCCCTGGAACGCAACCCGACCCAGGCCGACCAGCTTGAAGCCTGCATGCGTGCGGCGCATTCGCTCAAGGGCGCGGCGCGGATTGTCGGGGTCGACGCCGGCGTCAGCGTGGCCCATGTGATGGAAGACTGCCTGGTCAGCGCCCAGGAGAGCCGGCTCTACCTGCAACCCGAACATATCGACGCATTGTTGCAGGGCACTGACCTGCTGATGCGCATCGCCACGCCGGGCAATACCGTGGGCCCGGCCGATATCGAGGCATATGTGGCGCTGATGGAGCGCTTGCTCGATCCGTCACAGCCGACCGCCAAGGTTGCGCCTGCGCCCGTGCCTATTCCGCAACCGCTGCCGCCCCTTGAGGAATCGCTGTTACTGCCCCTGGAACCGGAGGTCGTTGCGCCCATCCACAGTGATGCGCCGCGCCAGAGCAAACGCATGACCGAAGGTGGCGAGCGCGTCTTGCGGGTTACTGCCGAGCGTTTGAACAGTCTGTTGGACCTGTCCAGCAAATCCCTGGTGGAAACCCAGCGGCTCAAGCCGTACCTGTCCAGCCTGCAACGCCTCAAGCGTATCCAAAGCAACGGCGCCCGGGCCCTGGACAACCTCGATGGGCAGCTCAAGACTCTCGACTTGAACCTCGAAGCCCAGGAAGCCCTGGCCGACGCCCGCCGCCTGCTGAGCGAAGCGCAGTTGCTGCTGGCAGAAAAGACCGCCGAGCTCGATGAGTTTGGCTGGCAGGCCGGGCAACGCGCCCAGGTGCTGTATGACACGGCGCTGGCGTGCCGGATGCGGCCGTTTGCCGATGTGCTGGCGGGGCAGGTGCGCATGGTGCGCGACCTCGGCCGCAGCCTGGGCAAGCAGGTGCGCCTGGAAATCGAAGGCGAGAAGACCCAGGTTGACCGCGATGTACTGGAAAAACTTGAAGCGCCGCTGACCCATTTGTTGCGCAATGCCGTCGATCACGGCATCGAGATGCCCGAGCAGCGCCTGCTGGCGGGCAAGCCGGCCGAGGGCCTGATCCGCCTGCGCGCCTCGCACCAGGCGGGACTGCTGGTGCTGGAGTTGAGCGATGACGGCAACGGTGTCGACCTGGAACGCCTGCGCGCCAGTATTGTCGAACGCAACCTCTCGCCGCTGGAAACCGCCTTGCGCTTGAGCGAGGAGGAACTGCTGACGTTCCTGTTCCTGCCGGGCTTCAGCCTGCGCGACAAGGTTACTGAGGTCTCCGGGCGCGGCGTCGGCCTGGATGCGGTGCAGCACATGGTCCGCCAATTGCGCGGTGCAGTGGTGCTGGAGCAGGCGGCGGGGCAGGGCAGCCGCTTTCACCTGGAAGTGCCGCTGACCTTGTCGGTGGTGCGCAGCCTGGTGGTTGAAGTCGGCGAAGAAGCCTACGCCTTTCCCCTGGCCCATATCGAGCGCATGTGTGACCTGGAACCCGACGAAATCGTGCAATTGGAAGGCCGCCAGCATTTCTGGCATGAGGGCCGGCATGTCGGCCTGGTCGCAGCCAGCCAGTTGTTGCAGCGCCCGCCGGGGCAAAACACTCAGGACACCCTCAAGGTCGTGGTGATCCGCGAGCGGGATGCGGTGTACGGGATTGCCGTGGAGCGGTTTATCGGTGAGCGCACGCTGGTGGTGCTGCCGTTGGACGATCGGCTGGGCAAAGTGCAGGACATTTCTGCCGGCGCGCTGCTCGATGACGGCTCGGTGGTGTTGATCGTCGATGTCGAGGACATGCTGCGTTCGGTGGACAAGTTGCTCAACACCGGTCGCCTGGAGCGCATTGCACGTCGCGCCCAGCAAACGGTCGAGGCCGCGCGCAAGCGCATTCTGGTAGTGGATGACTCGCTGACCGTGCGCGAATTGCAGCGCAAGCTATTACTTAACCGTGGATATGACGTAGCGGTCGCCGTCGATGGCATGGATGGCTGGAATGCTCTGCGTTCCGAAGACTTCGACCTGCTGATTACTGACATTGATATGCCTCGTATGGACGGTATTGAATTGGTCACTCTGTTGCGCCGTGACACTCGCCTGCAATCGCTGCCGGTGATGGTGGTGTCCTACAAGGATCGTGAAGAAGACCGGCGTCGTGGCCTGGATGCCGGTGCCGATTATTACCTGGCCAAGGCCAGCTTCCATGACGACGCCCTGCTGGACGCAGTGGTGGAGTTGATTGGAGGCGCCCGGGCATGAAGATCGCCATCGTCAATGACATGCCCCTGGCGGTCGAGGCTCTGCGTCGGGCCTTGAGCTTCGAGCCGGCCCATGAAGTGGTGTGGGTTGCCACCAATGGCCTGGAAGCTGTGCAACGCTGCGCCGAGTTGACCCCGGATCTGATCCTGATGGACCTGATCATGCCGGTGATGGATGGCGTGGAGGCGACCCGGCAGATCATGGCCGAGACGCCATGCGCTATTGTTATCGTTACCGTGGATCGCCAGCAGAATGTCAGCCGCGTGTTCGAAGCCATGGGGCATGGCGCGCTGGATGTGGTGGACACCCCGGCGCTGGGCGTTGGTGATGCCAAGGAGGCGGCAGCCCCCTTGCTGCGCAAGATCCTCAACATTGGCTGGCTGATTGGCCAGCGCGGCAGCCGGGTGCGGGCCGAGCCGGTGCATCCGCGAAGTACGGGCAAGCGCCGCAGCCTGGTGGCCATAGGCTCTTCGGCAGGCGGGCCGGCGGCGCTGGAAATCCTTCTCAAGGGCTTGCCTCGGGACTTTGCGGCAGCCATTGTGCTGGTGCAGCATGTGGATCAGGTGTTCGCCGCCGGCATGGCCGAGTGGCTGAGCAGCGCCTCGGGCCTGCCGGTGCGTCTGGCGCGTGAGGGAGAGCCACCCCAAAGCGGCGTGGTATTGCTGGCCGGCACCAATCATCATATCCGGCTGCTGAAAAATGGCACGCTGGCCTACACGGCGGAGCCCGTGAACGAGATTTATCGGCCGTCCATCGACGTGTTTTTCGAGAGCGTCGCCAGCCATTGGAACGGCGATGCCATCGGCGTATTGCTGACCGGCATGGGACGCGACGGGGCCCAGGGACTCAAATTGATGCGTCAGCAGGGCTATCTGACCATCGCTCAGGATCAGCAGAGCTGTGCAGTTTACGGCATGCCCAAAGCGGCGGCGGCGATTGATGCCGCTGTTGAGATTCGCCCATTGGACAGAATTGCGCCACGATTGCTGGAGGTATTCGCAAAATGACCGATATAACTCGCTGTCCTGGCCTGCACGTAGTAATTCAGGTGACTGCAAATGAATGATTTACAGCTCGACGACTTCAAGACCGACGAAAACGCCGCCATGGTGTTGCTGGTCGACGACCAGGCGATGATCGGCGAAGCCGTGCGGCGCGGTCTGGCCCAAGAGGAGAATATCGACTTCCACTTTTGTGCCGATCCCCACCAGGCCATCTCCCAGGCGATCCGCATCAAGCCGACGGTGATCCTGCAGGACCTGGTCATGCCCGGGCTGGACGGCCTGACCCTGGTGCGCGAATACCGTAACCACCCGGCGACCCAGAACATCCCGATCATCGTGCTTTCCACCAAGGAAGACCCGCTGATCAAGAGTGCCGCGTTTGCCGCCGGGGCCAATGACTATCTGGTCAAGCTGCCGGACAATATCGAACTGGTGGCGCGCATCCGCTACCACTCGCGCTCGTACATGACCCTGCTGCAGCGGGACGCGGCCTATCGCGCGCTGCGGGTCAGCCAGCAACAGTTGCTGGACACCAACCTGGTGCTGCAACGGTTGATGAACTCCGACGGTTTGACCGGGCTGTCCAACCGCCGGCACTTCGACGAGTACCTGGAGCTGGAATGGCGGCGCGCCATGCGTGACCAGACCCAGTTGTCGTTGCTGATGATCGACGTGGACTTCTTCAAGACCTACAACGACAGCTTTGGCCACCTGGAAGGTGACGAAGCATTGCGCAAGGTAGCGGCGACCATTCGCGATGCCAGCAGCCGTCCTTCGGACCTGCCGGCGCGCTACGGGGGCGAGGAGTTTGCCCTGGTGCTGCCCAATACCTCGCCTGGCGGTGCGCGACTGGTGGCCGAGAAACTGCGTCAGGCCGTCGCGGCCCTGAAGATCCCGCACATAGCCCCGGCCGATGGTGCGAGCCTGACCATCAGCATTGGTTTGGCGACCATGACGCCGCTGTTGGGGACCGATTGCCGGCAGTTGATCTCGGCGGCGGACAAGGGGTTGTACCTGGCCAAGCACAATGGGCGCAACCAGGTGGGGATTGAATAACCCACAGAACACCGCCAACCCAATGTAGGAGCAGGCAAGCCAGCTCCCACATTGGGTCTTTATCAGTCTGTAGATATCGCACAAACCCAGCCTTTTCGGCCAAGCGGACTGCCGTTTTCGGCCTTTTGCCGTTATACTCGCCGGCTTTCAAAAGTTCGCCAACGAGTGCTGCCCGCCATGGAAATCAACCCGATCCTTAACACCATCAAGGACCTGTCCGAGCGCTCCGAAACTATTCGGGGGTATCTTTGACTACGATCAAAAGCATGAGCGTCTGACCGAAGTCAATCGCGAGCTTGAAGATCCGGCTGTCTGGAACAAACCTGAATACGCCCAGGAACTGGGCCGCGAGCGCGCTGCGCTGGCGCAGATCGTGGATACCCTCGACGAATTGAACACCGGTCTGGGCGATTGCCGCGACCTGCTGGACATGGCCGTCGAAGAAAACGACGAAGGCGCAGTGGGCGATGTCGTCGCCGAGCTGGCCCGTCTCGAGGACAACCTCGCCAAACTCGAATTCCGCCGCATGTTCAGCCACGAAATGGACCCGAACAACGCCTACCTGGATATCCAGGCCGGTTCCGGTGGCACCGAAGCCCAGGACTGGGCCAACATCCTGCTGCGCATGTACCTGCGCTGGGCTGACAAGCGCGGTTTCGAAGCAACCATCATGGAACTGTCGGCCGGTGAAGTCGCCGGTATCAAGGGTGCGACCGTGCACATCAAGGGTGAATACGCCTTTGGCTGGCTGCGCACCGAAATCGGCGTACACCGCCTGGTGCGCAAGAGCCCGTTCGATTCCGGCAACCGTCGCCACACCTCGTTCTCCGCCGTTTTCGTCTCGCCAGAGATCGACGACAAGGTGGAAATCGAGATCAACCCGGCCGACCTGCGCATCGACACCTACCGCTCCTCCGGTGCCGGTGGCCAGCACGTAAACACCACCGACTCGGCCGTACGTATCACCCACGTACCGACCAACACCGTGGTCAGCTGCCAGAACGAACGTTCCCAGCACGCGAACAAAGACACCGCCATGAAAATGCTGCGGGCCAAGTTGTACGAGCAGGAAATGCAGAAGCGCAACGCCGCTTCCCAGGCGCTGGAAGACACCAAGTCGGATATCGGCTGGGGGCACCAGATCCGTTCGTATGTGCTTGATGCATCGCGGATCAAGGATCTGCGCACTAACATCGAACGCAGCGATTGCGACAAGGTGCTCGACGGCGACATCGACGAATACCTGGAAGCCAGCCTGAAATCCGGCCTGTAAAAAGATTGTAGGCGATCCCCGGCCTACGCCGGGGACAACGAACCTGATGGAAAATTTAAAGACATGAGCGACCAACAACTCGATCCGCAAGCCCTGCAACAGGAAGAAAACTCCCTGATCGCCCTGCGCAAGGAAAAGCTTGCTGCCGAGCGCGCCAAGGGTAACGCCTTCCCCAACGACTTCCGCCGCGAAAACTACTGCGATGCCTTGCAGAAGCAATACGCGGACAAGACCAAGGAAGAGCTGGCAGAGGCTGCGATCCCGGTCAAGGTGGCGGGTCGCATCATGCTCAACCGTGGCTCGTTCATGGTGATCCAGGACATGACCGGGCGCATCCAGGTCTACGTCAACCGCAAGACCCTTTCGGAAGAAACCCTGGCCTCGGTGAAAACCTGGGACATGGGCGACATCATTGCCGCCGAAGGCACCCTGGCCCGTTCCGGCAAGGGCGACCTGTACGTGGAAATGACCAACGTGCGCCTGCTGACCAAGTCGCTGCGCCCGCTGCCGGACAAGCACCACGGCCTGACCGACACCGAGCAGCGTTATCGCCAGCGCTACGTCGACCTGATCGTCAACGAAGAAGTGCGCCAGACTTTCCGTGTGCGTTCGCAAGTGATCGCGCACATCCGCAGCTTCCTGATGGCGCGCGACTTCCTTGAAGTCGAAACCCCGATGTTGCAGACCATTCCGGGCGGCGCGGCAGCCAAGCCATTTGAAACCCACCACAACGCACTGGACCTGGAAATGTTCCTGCGTATCGCGCCGGAGCTGTACCTCAAGCGCCTGGTGGTTGGCGGCTTTGAAAAGGTGTTCGAGATCAACCGCAACTTCCGTAATGAAGGTGTCTCGACCCGTCACAACCCAGAATTCACCATGTTGGAGTTCTACCAGGCCTACGCCGACTACGAAGACAACATGGACTTGACCGAAGAACTGTTCCGCGAGCTGGCGCAGTTGGTCCTGGGCAGCACCGACGTGCCGTACGGCGACAAGGTGTTCCACTTCGGCGAGCCGTTCGTACGCCTGTCGGTGTTCGACTCGATCCTCAAGTACAACCCTGAGCTGACCGCTGACGACCTGAACGACATCGACAAGGCCCGTGCCATCGCCAAGAAAGCCGGCGCCAAGGTGCTGGGCTTCGAAGGCCTGGGTAAGTTGCAGGTGATGATTTTCGAAGAGCTGGTGGAGCACAAGCTGGAACAGCCGCACTTCATTACCCAGTACCCGTTCGAAGTCTCGCCGCTGGCCCGTCGCAACGATGACAACCCGAACGTCACCGACCGTTTCGAGCTGTTTATCGGTGGTCGCGAAATCGCCAACGCCTATTCCGAGTTGAATGACGCGGAAGACCAGGCCGAGCGCTTCATGGCCCAGGTGGCCGACAAGGACGCGGGTGACGACGAAGCCATGCACTACGACGCCGACTTCGTGCGGGCGCTGGAGTACGGCATGCCGCCGACAGCCGGTGAGGGCATCGGTATCGACCGCCTGGTGATGTTGCTGACCAACTCCCCATCGATCCGCGATGTGATCTTGTTCCCGCACATGCGGCCGCAAGCGTAACCCTAGCGAATCCCGAAGCCGCCTTTTCTAAGGCGGCTTTTTTGTGTGGCCTGTACTAACGTCAAGCGTACGGCGTCAGACTATTGTTGAGTGAGAGGACGATCTTTCGTGAAGCGCGTAATGGCTCAAGAAGGCGCCGCTGGCATTGCGGCTGCCGTGGCTGAAAGTGTTCAGTACCAGGGGCGCAAGGCCAGCCGCCAGGGCAGTGAGCAGCGTCGCCAGGATATTCTCGACGCGGCCATGCGCATTGTCGTGCGCGATGGCGTACGGGCGGTGCGCCATCGGGCAGTGGCGGCGGAGGCTGGCGTGCCGTTGTCGGCCACCACCTACTACTTCAAGGACATCGACGACCTGCTTACCGACACCTTTGCCCAGTATGTGGAGCGCAGTGCGGCGTTCATGGGCAAGTTGTGGGTGCGCAACGAGGGCCTGTTGCGCGAGATGGTGGCCTACGGTGATGGCAGTGCCGAGTCGCGCTCGCAACTGGCTGATGATATTGCACGCCTGACCGCCGATTACGTCCTGCGCCAACTGCTCAACCGCCGCGAGTACCTGATGGCCGAACAGGCGTTTCGCCAGGAGGCTTTGTTGAACCCGCGCCTGGGCGAGTTGGTGCGCTCTCACCAGCAGATTTTGTTGCAGGGCACTTGCCAGTTTTTCCAGGTCCTGGGCTCCCGCGAACCTCAGCAAGATGCCAAAGTGTTGACGGCGATTATCAGTCGGATGGAATATCAGGGCCTGCTGTTCGAACCAGAGGCGCTGACTGGTGAAGAGATGCTGGAAATTCTCAAGCGCTACATGCACTTGGTGCTGGCTTCGGTCTGAGGTTTTTGCAGCACTATGGACCTGCCCATGTAGGAGCGAGCTTGCTCGCGAAGGGCGTTAACGATAACGCGGGGAACCTGACTCCCCGCGTTGCCCTCAGGCTTTTCGCGAGCAAGCTCGCTCCTACAGAAGATCGCTCATTGCTGGAGTGTCCGATGAAAGCTTGGCGTGTACTGGTAGTCGCAATGTCGTTCCTGTTGCTCAGTGGCTGCCTGGTGACCTTCAAGGAGCCCTTGCCGGCCAGCGAGGCTGCGCCTGAGGCGCTGTTGGGCAAGTGGGCCAGCAAGAACGCCTGGGGCGAACCGCTCAACCTGCAGATCAGCCGCGCGGGCGAGCATCGCTACAAGGCGGTGAGCACCTCGCAGGCCAAGCCGGTCAAACGCGATGAGTATGAGTTCAGCGTGTCCCGCCATGGCAGCCGCTGGTACTTGTCGGCGCCGCTGCCAGACAAGCTGGGCGGGCATTTTATCCTCGCGGGCTTCGAGTTGAATGATGCCCGCGAACTGGTGGTCTATAACCTCGATCCCGAGGCGGTCAACCAGGCCATCGCGCAGAAAATCCTGATGGGCAGCAGCGTGGAAACCGCCGAGGGTGATGGGATATTGATCGACAGCCCCATGAACCAGGTCCTGGCTTACCTGGACGATCCGGCCAACGCCGATGTGTTTGTCGAAGCCGTGCGCTATCAGCGCGTGGGCAAATAACGTTTAAAGAGGAAGCACCGGGTGGACGATTACCAGCAGACGATACGCACCTTGTCCGATCGCATTGTGCTGGCGCAAACACCGATTCGCGTCCTCGACGCCGTGAAGTGGGACGACAACATTCGCAAAGGCTTCCTCCAGGGCAAAGGCAAGCACATGCCAGCGGTGGATCGCGACTATTACCTGAACCGGCCATTGTCGTTCGATTCGAGCAAGGTGAAGCTGGAGTTCCAGAACATCGAGCGCGATATCACTCGCCAGTTGGGCCAGTTCAACCCGGTCGGGCAAATCATGCGGCGCATGTGCAAGGAATACCGCATGGTGGTGCGCATGCTCGAAGCCCGTGGCACCGAGGACTTCGGCCTGATTTCCCAGGAGCTCTACGGCGCCGCGTCCGATGCATTCCATGCCGGCGACCCGACCCTGGCCGACCTGGGCCTGATGCTTTCCGATTACCTGAACAACATCGACGGCCGTGGCGATCTCAAGGACGAAGCCAAGACCCTGACTGCCAAGGATGCCGTGAGCCTGCTGCAAAGCCGCTTGAACAAGGTGTTTGGCGAGGCCGAGGAGACCATCCGCGTATTTGAGTCCGACGGTATCGTCGCGGATGCGGCGGCGGGTGCCGACTACATCAAGATCCGCGCCGATGCGATGTTCAACGAGCGCGATGTGCGGGCCCTGGAAGTCCACGAAGGCCTGGTCCACGTCGGCACCACGCTCAATGGCCAGAACCAGCCGATCTGCACCTTCCTGTCCAAGGGCCCGCCGTCCTCGACCGTGACCCAGGAAGGCCTGGCGATCCTGATGGAGATCATCACCTTTGCCTCCTACCCCAGCCGCCTGCGCAAGCTGACCAATCGCACCCGCGCGATCCATATGGTGGAAGAGGGCGCGGACTTCTTGCAGGTGTTCGAGTTCTTTCGCGAGCAGGGTTTTGAAATGGCCGAGAGCTATGGCAACGCCAGCCGGGTGTTCCGTGGCTCGACGCCGACGGGCCTGCCGTTTACCAAGGATTTGTCCTATCTCAAGGGCTTTATCATGGTCTACAACTACATCCAGCTGGCCGTGCGCAAAGGCAAGCTGGAGCAAGTGCCGCTGTTGTTCTGCGGCAAGACCACCCTGGAAGACATGCGCACCTTGCGCCAGTTGGTGGACGAAGGCCTGGTGGTCCCGCCCAAATACCTGCCGGACCAGTTCCGCGATATGAACGCGCTGTCGGCGTGGATGTGCTTCTCCAACTTCCTCAACCACCTGAGCCTGGACCGGATCGAGGCGGATTACTCCAATATCCTCTAAGCAATATCCCTGAAGGAGGCCAAGCCAAAATGTGGGAGCGAGCAAGCCCGCTCCCACATTTTTTGATCTTCATCGGCCTGTCGATTTCCAACCCCATTTGCGAGGTTTCAACGGATGAGACTCCTCGGCATTCTATGCCTGCTCCTGACCCTCAACGGTTGCAGCTCGCTGCTGTTCTACCCAGAGCCTGGCCTGCCATTCACCCCGCAGCAGGCGCGCCTGGAATACCGTGACATCACCCTGACCACCGCCGATGGCTTGAAACTGCGGGCCTGGTGGTTGCCGGCCAAGCCTGGCGTGCCGCTCAAGGGCACAGTGCTGCACCTGCACGGCAACGGTGGCAACCTGTCCGGGCACCTGGGTGGCAGTTGGTGGCTGCCAGCCCAGGGCTATCAAGTGCTGATGCTGGACTATCGCGGCTATGGCGTATCAGAAGGAAAACCTTCGTTGCCGGCCATCTACCTGGACCTGGACGCGGCCTTCCAATGGCTCGACCAGGCCCCCGCAACCCAGGGCCAGCCGCTGATAGTCCTCGGCCAGAGCCTGGGCGGGGCGTTGGCCGTGCATTACCTGGCAGCCCATCCCGAGCGCCAGCCTCGGCTCAAGGCGCTGGTGTTGGACGGTGTACCCGCCAGTTATCGTGATGTAGGGCAATTCGCCCTGAGTACTTCCTGGTTAACATGGCCGTTTCAGGTGCCGTTGTCGTGGCTGGTACCAGACACCGACAGTGCGATTCACGCCATGCCACACCTGGTTGGCGTGCCGAAACTGCTGTTCCACAGTCTGGATGACCCGATCGTGCCGCTTTCCAACGGCATCCGCCTGTATCAAGCTGCGCCGCCGCCCAGGGTGCTGCAACTGACCCGGGGTGGGCATGTGCAGACTTTTGCCGACAAGACCTGGCAAACCGTGATGCTGCGTTATCTTGACGACCCGCAGCATTTCAATGGCCTGCGCCGCCTGGGGGAAATTCCCAATTACCCGGCAGCGCCCAATTCCAACATTGAATCATCAGAGAGCCCGCAATGAGCGAAGAACGCAACATGATCCCCCTGATCCTCACCGGCATCGGCACTATCATCGGCACCGTCGGCTGCCTGTGGTACTACGGCTACCTGCACTTCGCCAAGCCCGAGGATGCGTTGCTGCTCAGCGACTTCACCATGCTCAAGACCGTTCCTGGCGAGGACTATAAAGTCTCCCTCACGCCGGCTCCCCAGGTGGCGCAGTGTGTTGACGGTGTGCTGGTGCTGTTCGACACCGAGCAAAAAGGCCTGACGGGCGTGCTGGTGAACAACAAGAAGCAGGCGGTGCGTTGCATGGGCCAGGAAACCCCGCAACTGCAGCAGTAAGCCGGCCGGTAGTTTTTGGAACCATATTGCGTATGACGCCACTGATTGGGTTGTCAGCGTTGCTGACAAGTAACCCTTTAATTCAGTGGAGTATCACTATGAGTATTGGTGGCGTAGGTGGTGGTAGTGGGTTTGGCAACTTCGGCGGCGCCGGCATGGGTGATTCCGGCAACATGGTCGGCAAGGGCGCCGAGGGGGGGCAGCAGGGCGGTATGGACCCTGAAGCGCTGAAAAAACTCCTGGCGCAACTGTTGGGCGGTGCGGGTGGCGCAGGCGGATCCCAGGGCAGTGGCGGCAGTAGCGGCAGTAGTGGCGGCGACGAGGGTGATCAAGACCCTATGCGCAAGCAGATGAATGGCGAGGGACAGCAAGGCATGCAGATGCCCCAAGAGAACAACAATCAGGTCAACTTCGGTTAATCGGAAGAAACTTGCCGTCAGGTATTTTTTGCAAAAAAAAAGCCCTGCCTGGAGTACAGGCAGGGCTTTGATACCGGTCTACGTCAGTCGGTTATTGCACCGAAGAACGTGGCTTGACCGGCTGGTTGTCGTTGGAGATGGTCACTTCAACGCGGCGGTTCATGGCACGGCCCGAAACGCTGGCGTTATCGGCAACCGGGTATTCCTTGCCATAGCCGGCGGTCACGATGCGGCTTGGATTAACGCCCATCTTGATCAGCGCGACCTGTACCGAAGTAGCACGGCGCTCAGACAGGGTCTGGTTGTAGGCCGCGCTGCCGGTGCTGTCGGTGTAACCTTCAACAATCACTTTGCGATCCGGGTTTTCCTGGAGGAACTGCGCCAGTTTGTTGATGTTCACCAGACCGCTGGATTTCAGGTCGGCCTTGTTGGTGGCGAACAGCACATCACCGAAAGTTACCAGGGTACCGCGTTCAGTCTGCTTGGCATTCAAGCTGTTTTGCAGTTGCTTGATCTGCGCATCGCGGGCTTCGAGCAGGGCACGGGCACGTTCGTCGCCGGCGTTTTTCAGTTTGGCTTCGGACTCGCGCAGGGCGATGGTGTCCTTGGCTACTTCAACACGCTGGTTGGTCAGGTAGGCCAGTTGGTCGACCTTCTTCTCGTCTTCCTTGTCGCGGTAGGCCTTGTCGGCCTTGTCCAGCCATTCGCTGGCGTCCTTGGTTTCCAGGGCGGCGATTTTGGTCGCTTGCGGGTTGGCTTGCAGGGCCGAGAAGTTGGTCCGTGCATTTTCCAGGTTCGCGTTCGGCGGGGTGGAGCAAGCCGCCAGGGCAACGCTCATCGCCAGCAGGGCAGGGATCATCAATTGTTTACGCATAGTGGTGTCGTCCTTTCAATTCGATTTCGGGTGCGATGCAAACAAGGGCGGTGCTTACTTCTGCTGGATCACAGCAGGGCGCATGCCTTCGTTACGCAGCTCCTGGACAGCCTTCTGGGAATCCTTCACCGACAGCTCGGCCTTGGCCGCCTGGGCCTTGCGCTCTGCAACGCGCGCATCCCATTCAGCCTGTTCGGCCAGACGACGGGCTTCGTCGTACTTCTTGTCATGCATGGCCAGCTCGGCTTGCTTGAGCTTGTCCTGGGCAGCCTTCATTTCCACGGCCGCGTATTCGGTACCGCCAGCGCTCACGGCGCTGTTCACGGCCGATTGGGTCACGGCGTACTGCTCGGTCGGCGGGTTGCCGGCACAGCCCGCGAGGACGAAGCTGGTGCCGATTGCCAACGCGGCCAATTTGAGCCCGCGCAGATGGTTAAACGAGGATTTGGCAGTGCTGGTCTTCATCGTCTTCAACTCCATTGGATACTCCAGAAAAACATCAAATCCATCTTCGGTGGTCAGCGTTTGCGGTTTGGCGATGAACCTGTGCATGCCTTTTCAAACGCCTGTTACAGGTGATGGCTTACTGGCTGTGACCCGAGGCTTTTTTGAATAGTTCAGCGAAAGATGGCGATTTGCCCGAAAAAACATCTGAACAAATCTGACTAAGAGGTCAGCGTTTAAAAAACGGAACTTTTGCCACGTGCAGCGGTATGCCGGGCCTATAAAAGGCCCGGAGTTCAAGGGGTTGGTGGTTTTAACAGATGTTTATCAGTGCTTCTGATCGTCAGGCATGGCCGACATGTCGTGCAGATAGCGCCGTGACAGCGACAGGAAACGCGGCGTCGGGCCTACGTCTTCATACAACGGATCACCTTCTTCATCGGTGGCCACCACGTTCCGGCCCTGGATATACGGAAAGCTGGCTTCCAGCTCTTCCAGGGCGGCGCCGATCAGTTCGCCGAGCAATTCCTCGGTGCTGCGCTTGGGGTACATCTCGCGGATGGCCGCCAGCCGTGCGGCGGCCTCTACATCCAGGTGGATGGCATATTCGGTCTTGGTCAATCGACCCTTGGCGGTCTCTTCCCATTGCTGGGCCAGTTCTCGGATTTTCATGGCAACCTCAGTAAAGCCCAGGGTAGCGGGCGGTGATGAGTGACCGGTCGCGGCGTGGATAACGCGACGACGTAACCTTGAGACTAGCTGCAACCCACAAAGTTGTCGGAGCCGGCTTGCCGAACATTGCTTGTAAGACCGCGCCTTGATCGGCACTCTTGAGCATCAAAGCATCCCGGATTCCTGGCTGGAGATTGGCTGATGAGCGATATCGATGCACGTTTGCGTGAAGATGTTCACCTGCTGGGTGAGCTGCTGGGCAATACGATTCGAGAGCAATACGGTGATGAGTTTCTCGACAAGATCGAGCAGATTCGCAAGGGCGCCAAGGCCGATCGCCGCGGCGGGGCAACGGAGGCGGCAGCTGGCGAAGAACTCAGCGCCAGCCTCAATCAGTTGCAGGAAGACGAACTGCTGCCGGTGGCGCGTGCGTTCAACCAGTTCCTTAACCTGGCCAATATCGCCGAACAGTACCAACTGATTCATCGGCGCGATGAGTCCCAGCCGGCGCCGTTCGAATCGCGGGTGCTGCCCGAGTTGCTGGCGCGTTTGCAGCGTGAAGGCCACAGCAGTGAGTCCCTGGCCCGGCAGTTGGCGCGCCTGGACATCGAACTGGTGCTCACCGCCCACCCCACCGAAGTTGCGCGCCGTACCCTGATCCAGAAATACGACGCTATCGCCGCACAATTGGCCCTGCAGGACCACCGTGACTTGACCTGCGCCGAGCGCGAGCAGATTCGCCAACGCCTGCAACGCCTGATCGCAGAAGCCTGGCACACCGAAGAAATCCGTCGTACCCGGCCCACGCCGGTGGACGAGGCCAAGTGGGGGTTTGCGGTAATCGAGCATTCGCTGTGGCATGCGATCCCCAACTATCTGCGCAAGGCCGATCAAGCCTTGCATGCCGCCACTGGCTTGCGCCTGCCCCTGGAGGCGGCCCCGATCCGTTTCGCTTCGTGGATGGGCGGCGACCGTGACGGCAACCCCAACGTGACCGCACCGGTCACCCGCGAAGTGCTGCTGCTGGCGCGCTGGATGGCGGCAGATCTGTATTTGCGTGATATCGATCACCTGGCGTCCGAATTGTCGATGCAGCGGGCCAGCCCCGAGTTGCAGGCCAAGGTCGGTGATAGCGTCGAGCCTTACCGGGCGTTGCTCAAGCAATTGCGCGAACGCCTGCGTGCCACGCGCAATTGGGCGCATGCGGCGTTGACCAGCAGCACCCCGGCGTCGACCGATGTACTGCAAAACAATCGCGACCTGCTGGAGCCGCTGGAGCTGTGCTATCAGTCCTTGCACGCCTGCGGCATGGGGGTAATTGCCGACGGCCCGCTGCTTGATTGCCTACGTCGCGCTGTAACGTTCGGTCTGTTCCTTGTGCGCCTGGATGTGCGCCAGGATTCCAGCCGGCATTCGGCGGCGATGACCGAGATCACCGATTACCTGGGCCTGGGTCGCTATGAAGACTGGGACGAGGATGCGCGCATCACCTTCCTGATGAAGGAGCTGGCCAACCGCCGCCCCTTGTTGCCGGGCTATTTCAAGCCTTCGGCCGATACCGCTGAAGTGCTCAATACCTGTAAGGAAATTGCCGCCGCGCCGGCGGCCTCCCTTGGCTCCTATGTCATCTCCATGGCGGGCGCGGCGTCCGATGTGCTGGCGGTGCAGTTGTTGCTCAAGGAGTCCGGGGTGCAGCGGCCAATGCGCGTGGTGCCGTTGTTCGAGACCCTGGCCGACCTGGACAACGCCGGCCCGGTGATCGAACGCCTGCTGCTGTTGCCTGGCTACCGTGCGCGGTTGCAAGGTCCGCAGGAGGTGATGATCGGTTACTCCGACTCGGCCAAGGACGCCGGCACCACCGCTGCGGCCTGGGCGCAATACCGCGCCCAGGAGCGCCTGGTGGATATCTGCCGCGAGCAGCAAGTGGAACTGCTGTTGTTCCATGGTCGCGGCGGCACCGTTGGCCGTGGCGGCGGCCCGGCCCACGCAGCGATTCTGTCGCAGCCGCCGGGTTCGGTGGCAGGGCGTTTCCGCACCACCGAGCAGGGCGAGATGATTCGCTTCAAGTTCGGCTTGCCGGATATCGCCGAGCAGAATCTTAATCTGTACCTGGCAGCGGTGCTGGAGGCGACCTTATTGCCGCCACCGCCACCTGAGCCGGCCTGGCGGCATTTGATGGATGAATTGGCGGCCGATGGCGTCAGCGCCTATCGCGCCGTGGTGAGGGAAAATCCGCAGTTCGTCGAGTACTTCCGCCAGTCCACGCCCGAGCAGGAACTGGGTCGCCTGCCCCTGGGCAGTCGTCCGGCCAAGCGCCGTGCCGGGGGGATCGAGAGCCTGCGGGCGATCCCGTGGATTTTCGGCTGGACCCAGACCCGCTTGATGCTGCCGGCCTGGCTGGGCTGGGAAGCGGCGTTGAGCAAGGCGCTGGAGCGGGGCGAAGGTGAGTTGCTGGGGCAGATGCGTGAACAATGGCCGTTCTTTCGCACCCGTATCGACATGCTGGAAATGGTCCTGGCCAAGGCTGACGCGGATATCGCCCGGCTGTATGACGAGCGTCTGGTACAGCCCGACCTGCTGCCATTGGGTGCGCATTTACGCGACCTATTGTCGCAGGCGTGCGCCGTGGTGCTTGGCCTGACCGGCCAGTCGCAGTTGCTGGCCCACAGTCCCGATACCCTGGAGTTCATCCGCCTGCGCAACACCTACCTCGACCCGTTGCACCTGTTGCAGGCCGAGCTGCTGGCCCGGTCCCGCCAACAGGAAGCGACACAGGACAGCCCTCTGGAACAGGCGCTGCTGGTGTCCGTGGCCGGTATTGCCGCCGGGCTGCGTAACACCGGCTGACATTTGTCGCGTGTTCTCAAGGGCTTGCAGACAAAACCGCCGGCTGACCCGAAAGGGCTGTGCCGGCGGTTTTGTGTCGGGGTTGCACCAAGGGATACCGCGACCAAAAGGCTTGTGTGGTGCGGGTTCTTCCGACTTTTGGCGGCTTGTGTGGTTAGGGCTCGCTGTGTATCTTGATCAGCCTTTGGCCGTTTGGGCGGCCTGGATTCGTATTTTTACGAGCATATTCTACGAGATTGGCCCCATGCGGCGAATCCGAGCGTCATCTCTATAAAAAATTGAGGAGCACATCGATGCGCGTCATTCTGCTGGGAGCTCCCGGGGCCGGTAAAGGTACTCAGGCAAAGTTCATCACTGAAAAGTTCGGCATTCCACAAATCTCCACTGGCGACATGCTGCGCGCAGCCGTCAAGGCTGGCACCGAGCTGGGCCTGATCGCCAAGAGCGTGATGGACAGCGGTGGCCTGGTCTCCGACGACCTGATCATCAACCTGGTCAAGGAACGCATCAGCCAGGAAGACTGCAAGAACGGTTTCCTGTTCGACGGTTTCCCACGCACCATTCCCCAGGCCGAAGCCTTGGTGAAAGCCGGTGTTGAGCTGGATGCCGTGATCGAAATCGCGGTTGAAGATGAAGAGATCGTCCAGCGTATCGCTGGTCGTCGCGTTCATGAAGCCTCGGGCCGTGTTTACCACATCGTCTACAACCCGCCAAAAGTGGCTGGCAAGGATGATGTGACCGGTGACGACCTGGTGCAGCGCAAAGACGACACCGAAGAAACCGTGCGTCATCGCCTGTCGGTCTACCACTCCCAGACCAAGCCACTGGTGGATTTCTACCAGAAGCTGTCGGCAGCCCAAGGCAAGCCGAAGTACAGCCACATCCCAGGCGTGGGCTCGGTTGAAGCCATCACTGCCAAGGTGATGCAAGCGTTGAGCTGATCTGACGATTGGCTTGATGTTCAACGGCCCGCTTGCGGGCCGTTGTTGTTTATACTGGCGAACTTTTTTTCGATTTGGACACCCACACCCATGAGCACCCTGCTGGCCCTGGACACCGCGACTGAAGCTTGCTCCGTTGCCCTGCTGCATGACGGCAAGGTCACGAGCCACTATGAGGTGATCCCGCGCCTGCACGCGCAAAAGCTGTTGCCGATGATCAAGCAGTTATTGCTGGATGCTGGCACCACCTTGTCGGCGGTGGACGCCATCGCTTTTGGCCGTGGCCCGGGTGCGTTCACCGGTGTGCGTATCGCCATTGGTGTGGTGCAGGGCCTGGCGTTCGCCCTGGAGCGGCCGGTATTGCCGGTGTCCAACCTGGCCGTGCTGGCCCAGCGCGCGCAGCGCGAGCATGGCGCGCAGCAAGTCGCGGCAGCCATTGATGCGCGGATGGATGAGGTCTATTGGGGCTGCTACCGCGAGACCGCCGGCGAGATGCGCCTGGTGGGTATCGAAGCCGTGCAGTCACCCGAGGCCGCTGCCTTGCCGGCCGAGGCCACGGGTGACTGGTTTGGCGCCGGCACAGGTTGGGGTTATGGCGAGCGCATCGCCGTACCCACGGTCGGCCAGGATGCCGCGATGCTGCCCCATGCCGAAGACCTGCTGACCCTGGCGCGTTTTGCCTGGGAACGCGGCGAGGCGATTCCAGCCGACCAGGCCGCCCCGGTATACCTGCGCGATAAAGTGGCGCAGACCAAGGCCGAACGTGGGATTGTTTGACGTCAAAAAAACGGGGATTTAGCGGCGAATTTCACCAATCGTCAGAATTTGGCCGGGTGTTTAAACCTTTCTTCATTTATGTGTTCTAGTTATCACCAGAGCATTTGCGTGCCAAGGAAAGTGCCGCTAAATTGCCATCATTGATCGCGGATCTGCATGCATGCGTATAGACGGCTTTTCCTCCCAGTCCTACCCCCTCAAGCGCAAGCCACGCAAGGCGAACGTGACGGTAGATGAGTCCGTCGAAGAATCCCCTGACTTTATTGAAGTCCAGCCCGAAACATCCCAGGGCGCGGCGCTTTCCGCACGTTCCCAAGGGGCCAGCGGTGCGCGTATAGGCGGCGTTCCGGCCCGCCAGCAAGACATGATCTTCCCGCGCTCCATGAGCAAGAACGTCGCCACGGCCCTGGCCAGCTACCTGACCACAGCCGGCTTTGTCGAATGGGATATGGAAGTGCTGGGGCTCGATATCCACATCTGATGTTGCTGCCTTATTTCCTCGGTTGCCCGTCCTGGAGTGAAAACGCCTGGCGCGAGTACCTGTACCCACAGGACGCCCGCACCACGGATTTTCTCGACCTGTATTGCCAGGTGTTCAATGCCTGCGAAGGCAACACCACGTTCTATGCGCGGCCTTCGGTCGCGACGGTGCAGCGCTGGGCCGAGATCATGCCCGCGCACTTTCGGTTTACCGCCAAGTTTCCCGGTGATATCAGCCACAGCGCTGACCTGCGCGAACAACTACCCGCTGCCGAAAGCTTCCTCGGCTTGATGAGCCCGCTGGGCGAGCGGGTTTCACCGCTGTGGCTGCAACTGCCGGCCAGCTTCACCCCACAGCGCCTGGGTGAGTTGGCAGGCTTTATCGACGGCCTGGAGCGCCCGCTGGCGGTGGAAGTGCGTCACCGCGACTTCTTTGCCAAGGGCGACGCCGAGCGCAGCCTCAACCGCCTGCTGCGTGACCGTGGAGTGGAGCGCATCTGCCTGGACCCTCGGGCCTTGTTCAGTTGCACTTCAACCTCGGCCGCCGTGCTCCATGCCCAATCGAAAAAGCCCAAGGTGCCACCGCGTCCGGCCGCGTTGACGCAGCTTCCCCAGGTGCGTTTTATCGGCCATCCAGAGTTGGAGGCCAACGATCCGTTCCTGGTGCCGTGGGTTGAGAAAGTTGCGGGTTGGATCGAGGAGGGGCGAACGCCCTACGTGTTCCTGCACACCTCGGATAATCGCCTGGCCGCCCAGTTGGCGATGCGCTTTCATCAGCAATTGATGGCGCGTTTGCCGGGGTTGCCGGCGTTGGCGCAACTGCACCGGGAACCCACTGTGGAGCAGTTGGGGTTACTGTAGGAGCGAGCTTGCTCGCGAAAAACGTGAACGATAACGCGCGCATTCTGAATGAGCACGGTGCCCTCAAATATTTCGCGAGCAAGTGAACCGGGATTTGTGTACTGGCGCGGGATCAAGCCGCCAGGCGCAGGTTCTGCAGGATCAGCGGGCGCGCCCATCCGCAATCGAAGTCCAGGGCCTTTTGCTGCTGCACCCGTTCTTCTTGCGGGTACGGTTCGGCCGCAGGTGGCAGCAGGTCCAGTTCGAATTCGGCAATCGGCAGAAACAGCGGCTTGGGTTGCGGCGCAGGGCCGGGCTCGGGCAGTGGCTGGCCGGCAGTCAGCACGATTGGCCGCACCCAGCCACTTTCGAAGTTCTGCTGGCGCTGCTGGGCGACGATTTCGTCCTCGGGGAACGGCACGGCCGCCGGTGGCAGCAATTGCAGTTCGAACTCGGCAATCGGCAGGAACAGCGGTTCAGGCGGGGCGATCTCGGTGTCCTGAACATCGCAATGGCGCTGGGTAACTATTTGCGTCAGCAGGTCGCTGCCGGCGCTGGGTTCGACCGAAGCATCCACCGGCACCGGATCTGCGGCCACCTGCGCACCTGGCTCCTGGCCAAGTTGCTCGGCCAACGCCCGGGCGAAGAAGTCCTGCCACACATGACTGACGCCGGCCAGCGCTTGGGTATTGCGCAGGCCGAAGTGGTTGTGGGTCGGCAGTACACCGGTGAATAGGGAATGAATGTCTGACATTTCTCTCGGTCGACGCTCAGGGTCTGGCAAAATGCCTGATCCTTTTTTATCGGCCGCTTTCTGCCGATCCTTAATATTTTTGAGCGTAGTAAACGATGAGCGAACAACCCGCGGCCAGCCGCATTCGGGTCGAGGCCTTGGCCGACGGTTTCCAGGCCCGTGCCCAGCACTGGGCCGAGCAGTTGGGTCTGCCTTTACAGTTGGCAGACGCCGATTTTGCCCTGCAAGTAGGGGAGCATGGCTTGCAACTGCAACAGTTGGGGCCTGAGGCCCCGGGTGCGGTGCGGGTGGACTTTGTCGAAGGTGGCGCGGCACATCGCCGGCTCTATGGCGGAGGCAGTGGGCAGATGATCGCCAAGGCCGTGGGGGTGGCTCAAGGCGTGCGCCCGCGAGTACTGGATGCCACGGCCGGCCTGGGCAAGGACGCGTTTGTACTGGCCAGCCTGGGCTGCGAGATGAGCCTGATTGAGCGTCAGCCGTTGATTGGTGCCTTGCTTGAGGATGGCTTGGCGCGCGCGGCAGATGATTTTGAAGTGGCGCCGATTGTGGCGCGGATGACCTTGCTCAAGGGCAACTCCATCGAGGTCATGCGCAACTGGGAAGGTGAGCCGCCGCAAGTGATCTACCTGGACCCGATGTTTCCCCATCGTGAGAAAACCGCTTTGGTGAAGAAGGAAATGCGCCTGTTTCGCCCGCTGGTGGGCGACGACCCGGATGCTCCGGCGCTGCTGGCCGCGGCATTGGCCCTGGCCAGCCACCGGGTGGTAGTCAAGCGCCCGCGCAAGGCACCTTGCATCGATGGGCCCAAGCCGAGCCACGCGCTGGATGGCAAATCCAGCCGGTACGATATTTATCCTAAAAAAGCGCTCAAGAATTAAGCGACAAGCACTGGCCGCTTGTCGCTAAACGCTTGCCGCTGCGTCAGCCCTATAGGCCCGCATAAACAACCCCACCACTTCCTGCACGTGCTCCTCGGCGGCCGCTTCACTCAAGCGTTCGCCACAGCCATACAGCAAGCAGAAATTCGCCGTGCCCTTGAGCAGGCAAAAGAAGTGCTCGGCAGCGGTAAACGGTTTGTCGATATTCAGCGCCCCGCTCTGGTTGATCTTGCTCAGCAAGCGCTCCATCCCCTGCAACATCCGCATGGGGCCGGCTTCGAAGAAAATCTGCGACAGCTTCGGATCCTGATTGCCCGACGTCATCATCAGGCGATGCAGGTTCACTGATTCATCGCTGTTGATCAGCAGGTGAAAGCCACGGGCGATGTTCAGCAGCACCTTCTCCACCGGCACGCCGTCTGGCAGCTCGAAATACATCACCGGCAGTTGTTCTTCGCACTTGGCCTCGACGGCGGCGGTGAACAGTGTCTCTTTGTCGGTGAAGTGGCTGTAGACCGTCAGTTTCGACACGCCAGCCTCAAGGGCCACGGCATCCATGCTGGTACTTGCGTAACCATTGCTCAAAAACAGGATTTTTGCTGCGTCGAGGATTGCCTGGCGTTTTGCCATGTCCTTGGGACGCCCGGGACTATTGGTGTTTACAGGATTGTCGGACATTTTCACTTTAATACTGGACTGGTGAGTTTGGTATTAATAACATACCGGCCAGTATAATTACTCCAAGCACCATTTGCGAAAGGTCCTTCAGCATGCGCAGCACTTTCCTGCCCCTCGCGTTGCCTGTCAGCCTGGCTTTTTTATTGGCTGCCTGCGGCCATGAAGAAGCGCCCCCAACCACCGTGCGCCCGGCGATGGTGGTGCAGCCGCAGCCCTCGGCGCTGGCGATGGACAGCTATCCTGGCGAGGTGCGTGCCCGTTATGAGCCGGACCTGGCCTTTCGCATAGGTGGCAAAGTCAGCCGACGGCTGGTGGAGGAGGGCGAGCGCGTCAAGGCCAACCAACCGCTGGCAGAACTCGATCCCCAGGATGTGCGCTTGCAGCTGCAGGCCACGCGGGCCCAGGTCACGGCAGCCGAGGCCAACCTGAGCCTGGTGCGGGCCGAGCGTGATCGCTACAAGACCCTGATGGACCGTCAGATGGTCAGTCGTTCCCAGTACGATAATTCCGAAAACCTCTACCGCGCAGGTGTCGCGCGCTTGCAGCAGATCAAGGCCGAATTCGACGTGGCCAACAACCAGGCCGGGTATGCCGTGCTGCGCGCGCCCCAGGACGGAGTGGTGGCCAAGCGTGCGGTGGAAGTCGGGCAGGTAGTGTCTGCCGGGCAAACCGTGTTCACCCTGGCCACCGATGGCGAGCGTGAAGTACTGATCAGTTTCCCGGAACAAAGCTTCGGCCGCTTCAAGGTGGGCCAGCCGGTCTCGGTGGAGCTGTGGAGCCAGCCCGAACAGCGTTTCGAGGGGCGCATTCGCGAGCTGTCGCCAGCGGCGGATCCCAAATCGCGCACCTTTGCCGCCCGTGTGGCCTTCAACGCCGGCAAAGTTCCGGCAGAGCTGGGGCAAAGCGCGCGGGTCTTCATACAGGCCGACGGTGTCATTCCCCTCTCGGTTCCGTTGTCTGCCCTCAGTGCAGAGAACGGTGCGTCCTACGTCTGGCTGGTAAAGCCGGACAACACCCTCAAGCGCACAGCCGTGCGTATCGGCGCGTTCGGTGAGAAAAACGTGCCGGTGCTGGAAGGCCTGAGCCCGTCCGACTGGGTGATTGCCGCCGGTGTCCATGTGCTCCATGAGGGCCAGCAGGTGCGCCCGGTGGATCGCTCCAACCGGGTGGTGAATCTGGCGGCCAACAAGGAGTAGTCCCCGATGGGTTTCAATCTTTCCGAATGGGCGTTGCGAAATCGCCAGATCGTGCTGTTCCTGATGCTGTTGCTGGCGGTTGTCGGTACGTTGTCCTACACCAAACTGGGGCAAAGTGAAGACCCGCCGTTCACCTTCAAAGCCATGGTGATCAAGACCAACTGGCCCGGTGCTACAGCCCAGGAAGTCTCGCGCCAGGTCACCGAGCGCATTGAAAAGAAATTGATGGAAACCGGCGAGTACGAGCGCATTGTCTCGTTCTCCCGCCCGGGCGAATCCCAGGTTACGTTCATAGCCCGGGACTCGATGCACTCGGCGCAGATTCCTGACCTCTGGTACCAGGTGCGCAAGAAGATCAGCGATATCCGCCAGACCCTGCCGCCGGATATCCAGGGCCCGTTTTTCAATGATGAGTTCGGCACCACCTTCGGCAATATCTACGCCTTGACGGGCGAGGGTTTCGACTACGCAGTGCTCAAGGACTACGCCGACCGCATCCAGATCCAGCTGCAGCGGGTGCCGGATGTAGGCAAGGTCGAGTTGCTCGGGTTGCAAGACGAGAAGATCTGGATCGAACTGTCCAACCTCAAGCTCGCCACTCTCGGCCTGCCCCTGGTGGCTGTGCAGCAGGCGTTGCAGGAGCAGAACGCGGTGTCCACCGCCGGCTTCTTTGAAACCCCGAGCGAGCGCGTGCAACTGCGGGTGTCGGGTAACTTCAAGACGGTCGAAGAAATCCGTAATTTCCCGATCCGCGTAGGTGATCGCACCTTCCGCATTGGCGATGTGGCCGAGATTCACCGTGGTTTCAACGATCCTCCCGCGCCGCGTATGCGCTATATGGGGGACGACGCAATCGGTCTGGCCGTGGCCATGCGCGATGGCGGTGACATCCTGGTGCTGGGTAAGGCTCTGGAAGGTGAATTCGCACGCCTGCAGAAGAACCTTCCGGCCGGCATGGAACTGCGCAAGGTGTCGGATCAGCCCGCGGCGGTGAAGACCAGTGTGGGCGAATTCGTCCAGGTGCTGGCCGAAGCGTTGGCGATTGTGTTGCTGGTGAGTTTCTTCTCCCTTGGTGTGCGTACCGGCATGGTCGTGGCCCTGGCGATTCCGCTGGTGTTGGCGATGACCTTTGCCTGCATGTATTACCTGGGGATCGGCCTGCACAAGATTTCCCTGGGCGCCTTGGTCCTGGCCCTGGGCTTGTTGGTGGATGACGCGATCATCGCCGTGGAAATGATGGCGATCAAGATGGAGCAGGGCTACGACCGGCTCAAAGCCGCCAGTTTCGCCTGGACCAGTACGGCGTTTCCGATGCTGACCGGCACGTTGATCACAGCGGCCGGCTTCCTGCCAATTGCGACCGCGCAATCGAGTACCGGTGAATACACCCGGTCGATCTTTCAGGTAGTGACCATTGCGCTGCTGGCCTCGTGGGTGGCTGCCGTGGTGTTTGTGCCCTACCTTGGGGAAAAACTCCTGCCGGATCTGGCGAAGATTCATGCAGCCAAGCACGGCACCGATGGCCCGGATCCCTACGGCACGCCGTTCTATCAGCGCGTACGGCGCTGGGTGGAATGGTGCGTGCGCCGCCGCAAAACCGTGATCGTGCTGACGGTGCTGCTGTTTATCGGTTCGGTGGCGCTGTTCCGCTTTGTCCCGCAACAGTTCTTCCCGGCCTCCGGGCGCCTGGAGCTGATGGTTGACCTGAAACTGGCTGAAGGCACCTCCCTGAGCAATACCGCCGAGCAGGTCAAGCGCCTCGAAGGTTTGCTCAAGGAACATGCGGGGATCGACAACTATGTGGCCTATGTCGGCACCGGCTCACCGCGTTTCTACCTGCCGTTGGACCAGCAACTGCCAGCGGCCAGCTTTGCCCAGTTTGTGGTGTTGGCCAAGACCATTGAGGAACGCGAAAGCCTGCGCACCTGGTTGATCGAGACCCTTAACGAGCAATTCCCCGATGTGCGCTCGCGGGTCACCCGCCTGGAAAACGGCCCACCAGTTGGTTATCCGGTGCAGTTTCGTGTGACCGGGGAACACATCGAAGAGGTCCGTGCCCTGGCGCGTAAAGTTGCGGCCAAGGTCCGTGAGAATACCCATGTGGTCAACGTGCATCTGGATTGGGAGGAACCGAGCAAGATCGTTTACCTCAATATCGACCAGGACCGTGCCCGTGCCCTGGGCGTGAGCACGGCCAACCTGTCGAAATTCCTCCAGAGTTCCCTGACCGGTTCCAGCGTCAGCCAATACCGGGAGGACAACGAGTTGATCGAGATCCTCCTGCGCGGCACCGTGCATGAGCGCACCGAGTTGTCGCTGCTGCCGAGCCTGGCGGTACCGACCGACAATGGCACCAGCGTGGCGCTGTCGCAGATTGCCACCCTCGAATATGGTTTCGAGGAAGGCATTATCTGGCACCGCAATCGCCTGCCGACGGTGACTGTGCGCGCCGATATTTACGGCAAGGAGCAACCCGCGACCCTGGTCCAGCAGATCCTGCCGACCCTGGCCGAGGTGCGTGCCGAACTGCCGGACGGTTACCTGCTGGACGTAGGCGGCACCGTCGAGGACTCCGCCCGTGGGCAGAACTCGGTGAAGGCTGGTGTGCCGCTGTTCATCGTGGTCGTACTGACCTTGCTGATGCTGCAACTGCGCAGCTTCTCGCGCACGGCCATGGTGTTCCTTACCGCGCCGCTGGGGCTGATCGGTGTGACGCTGTTCCTGCTGGTGTTCCGCCAGCCGTTCGGCTTTGTGGCCATGCTGGGGACTATCGCGCTGTCGGGAATGATCATGCGTAACTCGGTGATCCTGGTGGATCAGATCGAGCAAGACATCAAGGCTGGCCTGGATCCGTGGCAGGCAATTATCGAGGCCACCGTGCGGCGCTTCCGACCGATTGTGCTGACGGCGCTGGCGGCGGTGCTGGCGATGATCCCGTTGTCGCGCAGCGTGTTTTTCGGGCCGATGGCGGTGGCGATCATGGGCGGGTTGATTGTGGCGACGGCGTTGACCCTGCTGTTTTTGCCGGCGTTGTATGCGGCGTGGTTCCGGGTCAAGCCGAAGTCGGCATAAAGCTGCGTAAATCGGCTACAGGGTTAGGAACTGTTTCTTGTGGGGCTGCCACTCAGGGGAAACCTGGGATACAGGTGCCTTTTTCCGGGTGACGGAGTTGCCACAGGACTAGGTTCTATTAAAGTGAGGAGTTACCTATGGGCTTATTTGCGATGGGTGGGATAGGTATCGGTATCGGTATGATGCCGATGATGGGCATAACAATGGGGAAAGGTTTCGGCAAGGGCAAGGGCAAATCCAAATGCAAGCCCCCGCCCTGCCACAACCACCACAATCACCACCCTCCTCAACCGCCGTTCTCTAATAGCGTCAAGTTTGAGGGCAAAGTCACCTACGGCTGATGATGGCCTGGTGCATACCCCTCGTGCAGTAACACAAATGCCCCGATTATTCGGGGCATTTGTGTTTTGTGTCTGGCGGGCTGGGTGCAGCGTACTTACAGCGCGCCAAACACTTTCTTCGCCAGGCTGGTCGCGGCGGCTGCCGGGTTCTGGCGAATGCTTTCTTCCTGTTGGGCAATCATCTTGAACAAACCGTCCAGCGCTTGTTCAGTCACGTAGTTTTCGACGCTGTCGGCCTTGCCACCGAGCAAGCCCATTGGGGCTTTTTTGGCGAGCGCGTTGTACTGCTGGGCGACACCGACCTTGTCTGTGGATTGCTTGACGATCGGCAGGAACTTGGCGCGGATTTGCTCACGGCTGCTTTTGTCCAGGTACTGGGTCGCCGAGTCCTGGCCGCCGCTGAGGATGCCCTTGGCGTCGCTTACGCTCATGTTTTTCACGGCATTCACCAGAATCGGCTGGGCCTGGGTCACGGCGGATTCGGCCGCTTTGTTCATGCTGGCTTCAAGTTGGGTGATCTGATCGCCCATGCCGAGCATTTTCAGCGCGCCGGAGGCTTTTTCCAACTTGCCGGGCAAGCCGATCTTGACCTCTGGGTTATTGCTGAAACCACCAGGAGCCCCCAGTTGCTTGACGGCAATCTGCGCGCCCTGGGTCAGTGCGTCCTTGAGGCCGCCGGTTGCGTCGCCCTGGGACAGATCGCCCAGGGACAGGGCCATGGCGTTGGCGCCTAGCAGCAGGCCGGCACACAAGGTGGTGAGGCGAAGAGAGGTACGGAGCATGGGCGCTTCCTTTTAGTCGACGGGATCAGTGGGCAACGGCGTCAACGCGCAGGCGAAGCGGCTGCGGATCCTGGCCGTTCAACTGCACCGAATGGCGCTCGGTGGTGATAAACATTAGCTTGCCATCCAGCTCGATGCGAGCGCTGACCGAATAGCTGTGGCCAGGCTTGACCTGTGCAGGGTCGTAGCTCAGGTGGAAGGGCAGCGGTACCTGCTTGCCATTGACCGGGCCTTTTTGCTCGGCCAGGGTGACGGCCGGTGCATCGGCCAGCGATACATCTTGCAGGCTCACGCTCAGGGTCGCGGTAGGTGGCAGGGCGATACGTTGCAGGTAGAACACTTCGCCATCAAGGCTGGCTTTAGGGGCAGGGTTCATCGAGTGACAGGCTCCCAGCAGGGCGGTCAGGCCCAGGAGAATGATTTTTTTCATGGTACAGCTCCTTGTCAACGGCGCCAGAAACACCCTGGCGCCTGGGTAAATCTAGCGGGTTTCGACCGGCTCGGCGTCCGGCGCGGGCGCTTCCTCGTTGCGGTGCAACGCCACCTGGCGAATCGACAGGCGAATTTCCGCCGGCAACACCCGTTTGGCCGCGCCTTCGGCCAACTCGCCGAGCAGGTCGTGGTAACTCAACTTACCGGCTTCATCGCGGCGCAGCACATCTTGCTCCAGCAACGTCTGAATGAAATGTCGGAAAAGGCTCTTATCGAAGAACTCCGGGGCATTCAAACCATGCAGGATCGACAGGCGTTGGGCCATGACCGTGCACAAGTCTTCCAGCTCTTCGGCGCTGATGCTGTTCTGGCCACTGTTGAGTAGCAGCGAAATGGCCATGTAGAAGCGTTGCAGGGTCTGGGCAATGCTCTTGGACAGCAGGGTCAGCAGTACAAAGTTGCGTGAGCTGGGTGCCGGGCGCAGGTAGATGTTGTTTTCAAAACGCAGCAGGCCTTGTTCTACGAGGGCTTGGAGCCATTGATCGACCACGGCGTCCAACTCGTCCAGGGACCAGCGGATAAACAGTTCCGACTGCAGGTACGGGTAGAGCGCGCGGGTGTAGCGCAGGATCTGTTCGCGGCTCATGCGCGAGCTGCTCTGGAAGAAACTGGCGAGCAGCGCTGGCAGGGCGAAGATATGCAGCACGTTGTTGCGGTAATAGGTCATCAGGACGGCGTTTTGCTCGTCCAGATACAGGATCTTGCCCAGGGCGTCGCTCTGTTCAGACAGCAGGTCCATGTCCTTGACGTGCTTGATCAGCGCCTGGCCATCGCCCTCGGGCAGCGTGGTGTGGGGCGAGTAGGGCACCCGGCGCAGCAGCGCCAGGTACAAGTCCAGCACCCGCGCCATGGCCTGGTCGTCTAGGGCCAGGCGGCTGGTAGACAACAGCGCCAGCGCCACCAGGTTGACCGGGTTGATCGCGGCGGCCTCGTTGAGGTGCTGGGCCACGCGTTCGCCGAGGCGGTTGGTGGTTTCATTGAGCCAGGCCGGCTTGTAGTTCGGTGCCAGTTCCTGGGCGCGCCAGTCCGGTTGTTCCTGGTCGAGGAACTCAGCCAGCTTGATCGGCTCGCCAAAGTTGACCGCCACTTGGCCAAAACGCTGTTTCAAGGCGCCAATGACCTTGAAGATATCGAAGATCGACTCTTTCTTTTTCGTCGCGCCACGCAGCTCGCCCAGGTAGGTACGGCCTTCCAGCACCCGCTCGTAGCCGATATACACCGGTACAAACACAATCGGCATGCGTGAGGAACGCAAAAAGCTGCGCAGGGTGATCGCCAGCATCCCGGTCTTGGGTTGCAGCATGCGCCCGGTCCGTGAACGTCCGCCCTCGACGAAGTACTCCACCGGAAAGCCCTTGGTGAACAGGGTGTGCAGGTATTCGTTGAACACCGAGGTGTACAGCGGGTTGCCCTTGAACGTACGGCGCATGAAAAACGCCCCGCCACGGCGCAGCAGGCTGCCGATCACCGGCATATTGAGGTTGATCCCGGCGGCAATGTGCGGCGGGGTCAGGCCGTTCTTGAACAGCAGGTACGACAGCAGCAAGTAGTCGATATGGCTGCGGTGGCAGGGCACGTAGATCACTTCGTAACCCTGGGCGACCTTTTGCACACCTTCGATATTGTTGACCTTGATGCCGTCGTAGATCTTGTTCCAGAACCAGCTCAGGACCACTTCGAGGAAGCGGATCGCGGTGTAGGTGTAGTCCGAGGCGATCTCGTTGCCATAGCGCAGGGCCTGGGCCTTGGCTTTTTCGGCCGTGATGTTCTCGCGCTCGGCTTCGTCGAGGATCGCCTGGCGTACCAGCGGCATGTTCACCAGGCCCTTGACCAGGTTGCGCCGGTGGGACAAATCGGGGCCGATCACCGCCGTTTTCAGGTTGCGAAAGTGTACCCGCAGGATCCGTTGGGCCATGCGCACTGTGCGTTCGTGGCCTTTATTGTGCTCGATCAATTCACGCAGGTTGATTGGCGCGGAGAATTGCACCCGAGTCTTGCGTCCCAGGATCAGGATGCTCAACAGACGGCGCAGGCGCCCGGTGACGGCCCAGCTGTCGGCGAACAGCAGTTTCCAGGGGCTCGACTCACTGGCTGGCGACTGGCCCCAGAACACGCTGACCGGGATGATCTGCGCATTTTCTTCGGCATGTTCGGTCAAGGTATTGACCAGGCGCGTCAGGGTCGGCGGTGCGCCGCGCTTGTCCTGGCGGCCGAGCCAGTCCGGGTCGGGGGTCAGGTAAAAGAATGCCGCCGGCTCCATCAATGGGCCAACGGACACCGGCAGCACCGGGCGTGGCAAGCCGGCCTTGGTGCACTCGGCATCCACCACGGCCAGTTCGGTCAGGGAGGGCGATTGCAGGACGTAGAACACCGGCCGGCTGCGGTCCAGGTTAAGGGTGAGGGACGACTGGTTGATCGTCTCGGAGCGAACCCAGAGGTACAGCAGTCGGCGCAAGGTGCCAAATACCAGACGGCGGAACGGGGAGCGGGTCATAGGCGTGCTGCTTTGAGTGGAAAAAACCGAGCAGGCGCTCGGGCGGGTAGTGTGCCGTATTCGCCGAAAATCGGCAAAAAAGCAGCGATGTAAACTTGAGTTGATCGTTTTTGAGCCTGTCTTATACTCGGCAGTTCAATGCGAGCGACTCAACAATAAAAAGCATGTGGGAGTAAACAGATGACAACGCGCGAAACCGGTAATGTGAAGTGGTTCAACGACGCCAAGGGTTATGGCTTTATCCAGCGTGAAGATGGCAAGGATGTGTTTGTACACTACCGCGCCATTCGTGGTGATGGTCACCGCTCACTGGCAGAAGGCCAGCAGGTGGAATACGCCGTGGTGACCGGCGAGAAGGGCTTGCAGGCGGAGGATGTGGTGGGCCTGTAGGCCGAGCGGTAAGTTTCAAGCGGCAAGCTGCAAGTGGGTTTGTCTTGTAGCTTGCCGCTTGTAGCTGTTTTTAAGCTGTCTTCCAGGTGATCTGTTCTTCACCGTCGGTGCTGATGCGGATCCAGGTATCAGCGCTTTCTTCGCCTTCTTCCTCGACCCACGTCCCCGGCGCGCAGCGCACTTCAACGTTCAGCGCGGCAAAGGCGGCGCGCGCGCAGGCGATGTCGTCGTCCCACGGGGTCTGGTCGCTTTCCAGGTACAGGCTGTTCCATTTGCCCACGGCTTTGGGCAGCCAGGTCACGGGCACGTTGCCGGCCTTGCACTTGTAGGTCTGGCCCTTCTGGACCCAGTCGGTACACGGCCCCAGGGCGGCGCCGAGCCAGGCAGCGATGGCCTTGTAGTCGACGTCGGCGTCCTTGAGGTAAATCTCGATATCGGGTTGGCGCATGGATGTTCCTCGTTGCGGGATTCGAAAATCCATTCGCGGATTCAGGTTGGGCATTGAATGCCCGGAAAGTCGGTTATTGAAGCACGAAATAGTCGTAGCGCATGGATACGGTGACCAGCAGCGGTTCGTCCTGCTCGATCACCTGGGCGCGGCGCTCGGCACTGGCACGCCAGCCGTGGGGCGTCATCGCCAGTAGGTTGGCGCGGTCCCTGGGCTCGGCCAGGCTGAGCTGGAACTCCAGGACCTCGCTGTGTTGCAGGCTCATGCCATCCGGCACCAGGGCCAAATGCTTGTCGTCGGTGTATTCGCGCACTTCGTCGTACAGGCGTTCGCGCAACTCCATCAGGTGGCCGCTGGTCGGGCCGACCTTCATCAAGCCGCCGCCCGGGCTGAGCAGGCGTTTGGCTTCTTGCCAGTCTAGCGGGCTGAACACACTGGCGAGGAATTGGCAGCTGGCATCGGCCAACGGCACACGGGCCATGCTGGCGATCAGCCAGGTCAGTGTCGGGTTGCGCTTGCAGGCGCGCTTGACCGCTTCCTTGGAGATATCCAGGGCATAACCATCGGCGCGCAGCAGGGCGTCGGCGATTTGCGCGGTGTAATAACCTTCGCCACAGCCGATATCCAGCCAGCGCTGGGGCTTGCGCTCGGCGGCAAGTGCCGCCAGGCGTTTGGCCACGGGGGCGTAATGCCCGGCATTGAGAAAGTCGCGGCGCGCTTCAACCATCGCCAGGTTATCGCCTGGGTCACGACTGTTCTTGTGCTGCACCGGCAACAGGTTCAGGTAACCCTGGCGAGCCCGGTCGAAACGATGCCCGGCCGGGCAGGCCACGCCGTTGTCCACTTCATTGAGTGGCGCGCTGCAAATGGGGCAAGCGAGCATCAGGCGAGCAACTTGATCAGGGTCTGGTAGTAGATTTCGGTCAGCACATCGAGGTCGCTGGCCAGAATGCGTTCGTTGACCTGATGGATCGTCGCGTTGACCGGGCCCAGCTCCACCACTTGGGTGCCGAGGGTCGCGATAAAGCGCCCGTCGGAGGTGCCGCCACTGGTAGACGCCTTGGTCTCGCGCCCGGTGATGGCCTTGATGCTGGCCGACACCGCGTCGAGCAACGCGCCCGGCTCGGTGAGGAACGGCAGGCCCGACAGCGCCCACTCCACATGCCAGTCCAGGCCATGTTTGTCGAGAATCGCCGCGACCCGCTGTTGCAGGCCTTCGACGGTGGACTCGGTGGAGAACCGGAAGTTGAACACCGCCGTCAGGTCGCCGGGGATCACGTTGGTCGCGCCGGTGCCGGAATTGAGGTTGGAGATCTGGAAACTGGTCGGCGGGAAGAAGGTGTTGCCGTCGTCCCAGTGCTCGGCGGCCAGTTCGGCCAGGGCCGGGGCGGCCAGGTGGATCGGGTTCTTGGCCAGGTGCGGATAGGCCACATGGCCTTGTACGCCGCGTACGGTCAGGGTGGCGCCGAGAGAGCCACGACGACCGTTCTTCACCACGTCGCCCACCAGGGTGGTGCTCGACGGCTCGCCAACGATGCACCAGTCCAGGCGCTCCTTGCGCGCGGCCAGGCGCTCGATCACGGCCTTGGTGCCGTGGTGTGCCGGGCCTTCTTCGTCGCTGGTGATCAGGAAAGCTACCGAGCCCTTGTGATCCGGGTAGTCCTTCACGAAGCGCTCGGAGGCGACGAGCATTGCGGCCAGGCTGCCTTTCATGTCGGCGGCGCCACGTCCACAGAGCATACCGTGCTCGTCGATCAGCGCGTCGAACGGGTCATTCTGCCAGGCCTGCACCGGGCCGGTCGGGACCACGTCGGTGTGGCCGGCGAAGCACAGTACCGGGCCTTCATGCTTGCCGTGGGTGGCCCAGAAGTTATCCACATCTTCGATACGCATCGGCTCAAGCGCAAAGCCGGCGTCGCCCAGGCGCTGCATCATCAGCTTCTGGCAATCAGCGTCGACAGGCGTCACCGACGGGCGACGGATCAGGTCGATAGCGAGTTGGAGGGTCGGCGAAAGGTCGGCGTGGGCCGTCATGGGGAAGCTCCGAAAGCGTGTTATGGGCGCAGGACGAATGTGGTAAAGCGGCGCAAATCCAATGTGGGAGCGGGCTTGCTCGCGAATACGGTGTGTCAGCCAATACATGTACTGACTGGCACACCGTATTCGCGAGCAAGCCCGCTCCCACATAAAGCAGGGCCTGAGCCATGCTCTGCAAAAGGGCCGTTATCTTATAGCAAAACGGCGACCAGAGGCCGCCGTTTAGTGGATTGCGCAAGTTTTTACGCCGCTGGGGCGGGCTCCACCACCGCTGCCGGTTTAGGCAGCGACGACAGGAACGCCATGATCAGCGCGGCGACATACGGCAGCGACTGCACCAGCAGCATCACCACCCAGAAGCGCATGTCATTGCTCGGTAGGCCTTGCACCAGGTAAATCCCCAGCGCCGCGCCCCACAGCAGCAGCATGATGAACATTTCTTCGCGGGCTTCGGAAATCGCGACCCAGAAGCCGTGGTTATCCGCGTTTTTCGGTGTGCGAAAGAACGGAATACTGGTGGTGAAGAAACCATACAGCACCGCCTTGGCAATGGTATGGGACAACGCCAATCCGGCCAGGGCCGCGCAGAACGCATCCTTGAGGTTCACGCCAACGGCGCGACGGTAGAGGAAGATGATCTTGCCGACCTTGAACACGAACAATGCCAACGGCGGGATCGCGAAAATCAGCAACGGCGGATCAACCCGCGTTGGCACAATGATCATCGCCGCCGACCACAACAGGGCACCGACGGTGAAGAAGATGTTCATGCCATCGGCCACCCACGGCAGCCAGCCCGCGAGGAAGTGATAGCGCTGGCCACGAGTCAGTTCGGTGTCCTTGCCGCGCAGCAGGCTGGCGGTGTGGCGCTTGATGATCTGAATCGCGCCATAAGCCCAGCGGAAGCGCTGTTTCTTGAAGTCGATAAAGGTATCGGGCATCAGGCCCTTGCCATAGCTGGTGTGGTAGTACGCAGCCGACAGACCTTTCTCGAATACCCGTAGGCCCAGCTCGGCGTCCTCACAGATGCACCAGTCGGCCCAGCCCAGTTCTTCGAGCACCGAGCGCCGGGTCATGGTCATGGTGCCGTGCTGGATGATCGCGTCACGGTCGTTGCGCGTGACCATGCCGATATGGAAGAAGCCCTTGTATTCGGCGTAGCACAGCTTCTTGAAGGTGCTTTCGTTCTGGTCGCGATAATCCTGGGGCGATTGCACCACGGCGATTTTCGGGTCGGCGAAGTGCGGCACCATGTGTTTGAGCCAGTTCGGCGATACGCAGTAGTCCGAATCGATCACCGCGATCACTTCGGCATCCTTGGCGGTATGCGGGATCAGGTAGTTCAGCGCGCCGCCCTTGAAACCGGCCAGGGGCGCGACGTGGAAGAACTTGAAGCGCGGGCCTAGCGTCTCACAGTAGTCGCGCACCGGTTCCCACACGGCAGGGTCCTTGGTGTTGTTGTCGATGATCAGGACTTCGTAGTCCGGGTAATCGAGGGAGGCCAGGGCGTCGAGGGTCTGTTTGACCATCTCGGGGGGCTCGTTGTAGCAGGGCACATGGATCGACACTTTCGGGCGGTAGTCCGAATCCCCCTCAACCGGCAGGAATTCACGCCGGCGTTTGTGGGTCCAGACCGCTTCCGCCAACTCATGAGCCTCGGTCAGCAGCACGATAAACACCCCGAGCGCACCAAGTGCCAGGAGGAAACCCACCGTCAGGCTGAACCAGGTGCTGTATTGCTGGCTGTAGTCGTAGCCGATCCATACCAGCACCGAGCCACACAGGAACGCGATAAAGGTCAGGAAGGTGCGGCCACGCTGGCGCAGGGCCGAGCCGTCGATCATCAGCAAGGTCAGCGACAACAGCGCCAGCACCACCGAGCCGATGGCCAGCACCCGCCATTGCGGAATCGCCACCACCGGGCCTTCGAAGTTGAATTTCTGCTGGCGCGCGGCGTTGAACACGCCCCAATAGGCGCCGACCGAGCCTTCATCACTGGCTTTCCAGGGTTGGTCGAAGGCTTCGATCACGAAGTAGTTGTAGCCCTGGCGATTCAGCTTGTTCACCAGGGTACGCAGGTAGATCGCCTGGTCGGCAGGGGACGCGTCCGCGCCACCGCGCATGCGGCCATTGCTCGGCCAGCCGACTTCCGACAGCAGCAGCGGCTTTTTCGGGAAGGTTTTCTTCAGATCCTTGGCGCGGTCGAGGACGAATTGCCCGGCCTGGGCCATCGGCACATGTTCCCAATACGGCAGGACGTGCGCGGCGATCAGGTCGACATGCTTGCCCAGTTGCGGGTTGTGTTCCCAGATGTGCCACTGCTCGGAGGTGGTCACGGGTACTTTGACGGCGGCGCGCACCCGGTCCAGCAGGACAATCAGCTCTTCGGGGGTGATCTCCTTGCGGAAGATCGCCTCGTTACCTACCACCACGCGGACCACGCTACGCGAGCTGTTGGCAATCTCGATGGCGCGCTGGATTTCCCGCTCGTTGCGCTCAAGGTCCGGGCTGATCCAGATCCCCAGGGTCACCCGCAGGCCGAATTCTTCCGCCAGCTTGGGGATATTCCCCAGCGGGCCGTCGACCGAATAGGTCCGGATGTTGTCCGTCAGCTTGCTCATGATCGCAAGGTCCTGACGCATCTGCTCGTCGGTCGGGTACTGGTCTTTCTGCGGGTACTGGCCTTGCTGGAACGGCGAGTAGGAAAAACCGGAGATTTGCTGTGGCCAGTTGGGGGTGGTGACCGGGCGGTTGATCAGCGCCCAGAAACCAGTGAACAGCGCGGCAATCGCCAGCACTACCACCAGGTTGAGTCCAAATTTACGCGATGACATAGCTGTTTCGGGTTCCAAAGGGTGTGGAACGAATGAAGGTGTCGAACGGCGCGCATCCTACACCGGCCCTTCCCTGACCGTACAGCAAGCCGGGAAAAACCGGGCATTGGGCAGCGAAAGCACTAGTAAGTTCTTTACTTATAGCTTGTAGCTTAGAACTTATCGCTGCGTAGCCCTATAATGCGCGCCGGTTTTTGGGGTAATGGTCATGAGTACAGAAGATCCACGGTTTGCAGGCGTCGCCCGTCTCTATGGCATTGAAGGCCTGGAACGTTTGAAAGCGGCCCATGTGGCCATCGTCGGCGTGGGCGGTGTCGGCTCGTGGGCGGCGGAAGCCATGGCCCGTTGCGGTGTGGGCGAAATTTCGCTGTTTGACCTGGACGATGTATGCGTCAGCAACAGCAATCGTCAGTTGCATGCCCTGGACAGTACGGTGGGCAAGCCCAAGGTCGAGGTAATGGCCGAACGCCTGCGCGCGATCAATCCCGATTGCACCGTGCATGCGGTGGCAGACTTCGTGACCCGCGACACCATGGCCGAGTACATCACGCCTGGCATTGATTGCGTGATCGACTGCATCGATGCGGTCAACGCCAAGGCGGCGCTGATTGCCTGGTGCAAGCGCCGCAAGATCCAGATCATCACCACCGGCGGCGCGGGCGGGCAGATTGATCCGACGCTGATTCAGGTGTGCGACCTGAACCGTACCTTCAATGACCCGTTGGCTTCGAAAGTGCGTTCCACATTGCGCCGCGACTATGGGTTCTCGCGCACCGTGACCCGCCATTACAGCGTGCCGTGTGTGTTTTCCACCGAACAGCTGCGCTACCCCAAGCCGGACGGCAGCATCTGTTTGCAGAAGAGTTTTGTCGGTGATGGCGTGAAGTTGGACTGCGCCGGCGGATTTGGCGCGGTGATGATGGTCACCGCGACGTTCGGCATGGTCGCGGCGACCAAGGCGGTGGACAAGATTGTGGCCGGGGTGCGCAGGCCTTCGGAACGGGTCAAGCCTGCATAAAACTCACGGCCTTGCGCCAACCAAAAATGTGGGAGCGGGCTTGCTCGCTCCCACATTTAGTGTTGTGTATGGCTCAAGTCGCGCATGCGTTGCAGGACTGCGTTCAGGCCATTGCTGCGCGACGGCGACAACTGGCGGGAAAGCCCCAGTTGGTTGAACCAGTCGGGCAGGTCGACCGCCTGTAACTCGTCCGCCGACAGCCCATTGACCCGCGCCAGCAGCAAGGCCACCAACCCGCGAATCAAGCGCGCTTCGCTGCTGGCAGCAAACTGCCAATGGCCGTCGTGCAGTCGCCCCACCAGCCACACCAGGCTTTCACAGCCTTGTACCAGATTGACGTCGACCTTATCGGCATCAGCCAATGCCGGCAGTCGCTCACCCCATTGCATCAGCATTCGTGCGCGTTGTTCCCAACTGCCAACGGCCTGAAAGGCTTGCAGCGCGGCCAGTGCATCCACTGGCAAGCTCATCGCAGCATGTCCAGGGCCTGATCCAGCGCTTCAAAGAAGCGCTCCAGGTCATCGGAATCGTTGTACAGCGCCAGGGAAACCCGGATCGCCCCCGAGAGCTGTAGGCGTTTGAGCAGCGGCATCGCACAGTGATGGCCGGCGCGCACGGCGATGCCTTGCTCGGTCAGCAAGTGGGCGAGGTCGGCATTGTGTACGCCCTCGACGACGAAGCTGGCCAGGGCCACTTGAGGCGCACCCAGCAGGCGCACGCCATTGCGTGCCCGCAAACCGCGCAGCAGATAGTCGTGCAGAGCCGCTTCATGGGCGATCACCGCCGATTGATCCAGGGAACTCAGGTAATCCAGGGTGGCGCCCAGGCCAATCACCCCGGCAATCGGCGGCGTACCGGCTTCGAAACCCAGGGGGGCGGGACGGAAGCTGGCACTCTGGTAATCCGCCTGTTGCACCATCTCGCCACCAAACTGCCAGTGGCGGAGCAAATGCAGGGCTTCGGTGCGACCGTAGAGCACGCCGACGCCATCCGGGCCATAGAGCTTATGGCTGGAAAACACATAGAAATCACAGCCCAGTGCCTGTACGTCGTGGCGCCCGTGGACAATGCCCTGGGCGCCATCGATCACGGTCAGTGCATCGTGGGCCTTGGCCAGCGCCAGCAGTTGCGGCAGGGGCTGCCAGACGCCCAGTACATTGGACAGTTGGCTCACCGCCAGCAAGCGGGTCCGCGGGCCGATAAGCTGGGCCGCGGCTTGCAGGTCGATCAAACCCTCGTCATCGAGGGGCAGCACCACCAGCTTCAGCTCGCGACGCTTGGCCAGTTGCTGCCAGGGCAGCAGGTTGGCGTGGTGCTCCAGGGCGCTGATGACAATCTCATCGCCCGGGTTGAAAAGGGGCTCAAGGCCATAGGCCAGGAGGTTCAGCGCAGATGTCGCGCCGTGGGTAAATATGATCTGCCCGCTGTCACCGACGTTGAGCCATTGCGCCACTTTGCTGCGACTGTCCTCGAACCCTTGAGTCGCATGGGCGCCCGGCAGATGCTGGGCGCGATGCACATTGGCTGCGCCATTGGCGTAGTAATGGTTCAGGGCGTCCAGCAGGGCTTGAGGTTTTTGCGTGGTGGCGGCGTTGTCCAGGTAGGTCTGGTCTTGCCGTTGCAAGGTAGCGATAGCCGGGAAGTCGGCGCGCCAAGGCGAGGGCACAAGCATGGTTTCAAGACTCATATGAACAGGCCGCGTTTTCGAGCGCGGCCTGTTCCGGTGGCATCGAGTCGCTGCTTAGTTGTGAGCGTGCAGCGCTGCGTTCAGTTCGATGGCCGACTTGTGGGTTTTGCACTCCACGGCACCGGTCTCGGAGTTACGACGGAACAGCAGGTCTGGTTGACCGGCCAATTCGCGGGCCTTGACCACCTTGACCAGTTGGTTCTGCTCATCGAGCAACGCCACTTTAGTGCCGGCAGTCACGTACAGGCCGGACTCCACGGTGTTGCGATCGCCCAACGGGATGCCGATACCGGCGTTGGCGCCGATCAGGCAGCCTTCGCCCACCTTGATCACGATATTGCCGCCACCCGACAGGGTGCCCATGGTGGAGCAACCGCCGCCCAGGTCCGAACCCTTGCCGACAAATACGCCGGCCGATACACGGCCTTCGATCATGCCCGGGCCTTCGGTACCGGCGTTGAAGTTGATGAAACCTTCGTGCATCACGGTGGTGCCTTCACCCACGTAAGCGCCCAGGCGCAGGCGTGCGGCATCGGCGATACGCACGCCAGCCGGTACCACGTAGTCAGTCATTTTCGGGAACTTGTCCACCGAGAACACTTCCAGCAGCTCGCCACGCAGGCGTGCTTCCAGTTGACGCTCGGCCAGTTCGCCGATGTCGATCGCACCCTGGCTGGTCCAGGCCACGTTCGGCAGTTGCGGGAACACACCGGCCAGGCTCAGGCCGTGGGGCTTGACCAGGCGGTGGGACAGCAGATGCAGCTTGAGGTAGGCCTCTGGGGTAGAGGTCAGCGCGGCATCTTCGGCCAGCAGCGTGGCGACCAACGGCTTGTGGCTTTCGGCCAGGCGCGTCAGCAGGGCGGCTTGGGTGGCATCTACATTTTTCAGGGCGTCAGCCAGTTGCGAGGCTTGGGCAATGGTGAAAGTGATGGCCTGGTTGCCTTCGCTATAGCCGAGGATCGGCGCGATGGCGGCCACGATTTCAGCCGAAGGATTGAGCAACGGTTGCGCGTAAAACACTTCCAGCCAAGCACCTTGGCGGTTCTGGGTGCCGACGCCGAAGCCCAGGCTGAACAGGGAATTGGACATGTTGTTACCTCTACAAAAATGAAATGGCTGGCCTACTTGAGGGCCGCCGAATAACTATCTGGCTTGAAGCCAATCAGGGTTCTGTCACCGAGATCGAGCACCGGGCGCTTGATCATCGAGGGTTGTGCGAGCATCAGTTCAATAGCTTTCGCCTGGTCGAGATCGGCTTTGCGTTCGTCTTCGAGTTTGCGAAAGGTCGTGCCTGCACGGTTCAAAACCACCTGCCAACCGTGCTCGTTGCACCATTGGGTCAAGTGTTCGCGGTCGATACCGGCCGTCTTGTAGTCATGAAACTCATAGTTGACAGCGTGTTCATCAAGCCAGGTGCGCGCCTTTTTCATGGTGTCGCAGGCTTTGATGCCGAAAAGGTGCAAGGTTTTACTTGAATCGGTCAAGGAACTGCCCCCTTTGGGCTGATGGAAACGTAGGATCACGGATTATGCCATGACCGAAGGGTTTCGGTGCCGCTCGTCACGCCTTACGTGATCGGGTGCGACTTATGTGCAACGGCCAGCCGGCAGCATAGGCGGCTAATATGGCACTTCAAAGGCGCGCTGTTGCCTGATGTGTGTCGTAGTAAGTCGATTGCCCGGGAACTCCGCGTTATGCAAACCGCCTACACCGTTCTTATCCTGCTGATGCTGGTCAGCGTTTCGCGTCTGGTCGGGCGTGTTATCCCACTGCCGTTGCCGTTGGTGCAGATTGTCGCCGGTGCCTTGCTGGCCTGGCCGACCCTGGGGTTGCATGTGGCCCTGGACCCCGAATTGTTTCTGTTCCTGTTCCTGCCACCGCTGCTGTTTTCCGATGGCTGGCGCATGCCCAAGCGCGAACTGTGGCGCCTGCGCGGGCCGATCCTGACGTTGGCGGTGGGGTTGGTACTGTTTACTGTGGTGGGCGCCGGTTACTTCATTCATTGGCTGCTGCCGAGCATCCCTTTGCCGGTGGCCTTCGCCCTGGCGGCCGTATTGTCACCGACGGATGCCGTGGCGGTGTCGGCTATTTCCCAGAACCGTTTGCCCACGCCCCTGATGCATATGCTTCAAGGCGAGGCCTTGATGAATGATGCGTCGGGCCTGGTGACGTTCAAGTTTGCCCTTGCAGCAGCGTTGACCGGGGTGTTTTCCCTGGCCGATGCCAGCCTGACCTTTGTGTTGGTGGCGGTGGGTGGCCTGGCGGTGGGCGTGGCGTTGAGCTGGCTGGTCGGTCGCCTGCGGGCCTGGATGATTGCCCGGGGCTGGGATGACCCGGCAACACATGTGGTGTTCATGTTGCTGTTGCCATTTGCCGCTTATGTGCTGGCGGAGCGTTTGGGCGCTTCGGGGATTCTGTCGGCCGTCGCGGCGGGCATGATGCAAAGCTGGCTGGACCTGCTGCCCCGCCAGACCAGTACACGTTTGCTCAACCGCAGTGTCTGGTCGCTGCTGGAGTTTGCCTTCAACGGTTTGATCTTCCTGCTGTTGGGCCTGCAATTGCCGGACATCATCAAGGCGGTGGTCAGCCACGAGCCAACCCTGTGGCCGACCTTGCTCTATCGCTGCCTGGATGTGGTCGCAATCTTCCTGGTGCTGCTGGTGTTGCGGTTTATCTGGGTGCAGAGCATCTGGCGCCTGTCGGGCCTGCTGCGACGCCTGCGTGGTAAAAGCGAGTTGACGTTGGTGCCGACGGCGCGTTCCTGCTGGCTGTTGACCGTGGGCGGCGTGCGTGGGGCGGTGACCCTGGCCGGTGTGATGTCGGTGCCGTTGCTGCTGGCGCCAGGCGAGGTTTTTCCGGAGCGCGATCTGCTGATTTTCATCGCAGCCGGGGTGATTCTGCTGTCACTGGTGGCGGCCTGCATTGCATTGCCACTGTTGCTGCAAGGTATTGAAAAAAGCCCGGACGACAAGCGCCGCGGCGAGATCCGTGATGCCTGGAAAAAAACCGCCGAGGCTGCTATTCATGCGCTGGAGGCCGAAGAAGCCAGCGAGCCCCAGGATGCTGCCCAGGCCGCATTGGCTGCCGAACTCAAGGCGCGGATCATGTCGGAATACCGCCATCAACTTGACGTGTTCAACGACTCGGCCGAAGCCCAGGCGCTGGCGCTGCAGATGGACCAACTGGAACGCAAATTGCGGCTCAAGGCCCTGCGGGCGCAGCGTTTGGAACTGTATAGCCTGAGCCGTCATCACCAGATTGGTGATGACGTGCTGCGTGAAGTATTGGCGGACCTGGATATGAGTGAGGCCAATCTGGGCGCTCAGAAATAGTCACGAGAGGCCTTGTTCAATTCGCCCCGGTTATTCGGGGGGTGTACAGTCTTCTGATCGCCTCCTGGTCGCCTTTGGAGAGGGATATGTTCTCAGAGCCTGCATGCCCGTTCTCGGTCAATTGTGCAGGGAAGGCATAGTGCATCACTGACTTGGGGTCGTAAGGCGTGATCTGCAAGTCGGGACCGGAAACGGGGTCGAGTATTTGCCCCTGAACGATCTCTTCGGGGTAGGCGTCGCTGACAAAATAGTCATGCACCGCTTGTTTGTTCCATTGCAGGGTGTTTTGCGGGTGTTGATGCTCATGCAGCAAGCCTAGGGCATGGCCGAACTCATGCAAGGCATTCGCGCGAAATAGCTTCGAGTTTTCCGTTCTTTCCAGGTGCAGGGTGGGCTCGTTTTCATCTCGCCATAAAGCGTCTGTACCGATGGCGGACCAGTTGCCTTTTATGTTCTCGTCATCCGAGACACGAATATCCCCCTGTTTCCCGTCGACGACTTCAAAGCGCAAGCCGGGCGTGTGATGGGCCCATTCCTTGAGTGCATCGACTACCAGGGCTTTGCTTTTTTTATCTTTCAAATCCAACGCTACTGTAATGGTGCCGGCCGGCCAGCGTTTGGAGGTGTCTGCGACGCCTCTTTTCTTTCGTTCTGCACGTTCGGGAGCTGTGTTGTCGCTGAGGCGGGCAGGGTGGCGGATGGGAATGTTGGGAGATAGCGGGGTTATCAGGCTCATGCTCTTTACTCGCCGCAGGGTTGTTGGGGGGGAGTTAAAAGTGGGGCATATCAATTGAGTCAGGAGTTCACCAGTTTCCTGATGGCGGTATTCAGCAGCTTGCCCAGCAATGAGTTATCTGCTGGATAAACCGACTGGATAAAGTCTTTATCGCCCTCAGACAGTTGGGTGGGCTTGGAAATCGCTTTTTCGTCGTTGACTAACGACTTGGGAAAACCGTAATGCATGATGGAGTCTTGGTCGTAGGTGGAAAGCTTGACCTCACTGCGTGGGAACGGCCTGATGATGTTGTGATTAGCCTCGTGCCGTTTTTTTCCTAGTGACTCATACTCTTTGTAAATCTGCGCTTTATTGAGATCCAGCGTGCGGTCAGGGTGTTGGTGCTCATGCCTCAAGCCTAGGGCGTGGCCGAACTCGTGCTGTATCGTGGCGGCCACTGAGGCTGGCGACCTGGCAAAACCAATGCTCATGGTCGGTTCTGGTACGGGTACGCGCTGTGCATCGGTACCGACCCGTGACCATGCGGCTTTGGTTTTATTGTCGGCAGTGATTCGTATATCGCCGTCGGGCTTGTCGGTGAACTTGAAGAACAGGTTGGTGTGCGGCGCCCATTTTTTGATGTTGTCCTTGATGACCTGCTTCTGTTCTGCAGTCATGTTCAGCAAAGAGATCTTCAGCACTGAATGTTGCGGCCACGTTCTGTCCAGGCTGGCGACGCTGCGCTTGTTTCTGGTGAGATGGGGCTCGGTGAGTTGCGATTGTTCGCCGAGAGGTTGTTGGGAGGGCGTGACGGGCGAGATAGTAATTGTCATGAGCGTGCACCAAGCAGCTGAAAACAGTTAGCCATTGGTGGGGCTTCAAGCTTTTGTGTTCCAACTCAAAGGTATGCAGATGTTGGCCGCTCCCGTGCAGGAGCGGCCTAGGGTCATCAGCGGCGGCGCTGGATGAAGTTGCGAATCCGCTCTGCGGCTTCAACACACTCGGCCAGTGGCGCAACCAGTGCCAGGCGCACTCGGCCGGCACCTGGATTGAAACCGTCCACTTCCCGTGACAGGTACGAGCCCGGCACCACCGTCACGTGCTCCTCCACGAACAGGTCGCGGCAGAATGTGGTGTCGTCACCCTCGACGTTCGGCCACAGGTAGAAACCACCGTCAGGGTTCTGTACGTCCAGCACCGGCTTGAGAATCGCCAGGACGGCCGCGAATTTTTCCCGGTACAGATCACGGTTGGCCAGTACATGGGCCTCGTCCTGCCACGCGGCAATGCTCGCCAGTTGGGTTTGCACCGGCATCGCACAGCCGTGGTAGGTGCGGTACAGCAGGAAGGCCTTGAGGATCTCGGCATCGCCGGCCACAAACCCGGAACGCAGGCCTGGCAGGTTGGAGCGCTTGGACAGGCTATGGAACACCACGCAGCGCTTGAAATCCTGGCGACCCAGTTCCACGCAGGCGCTGAGCAGGCCTGGCGGCGGCGTCTGTTCGTCGAAGTACAGCTCGCTGTAGCACTCGTCGGCGGCGATCACGAAGTCGTATTGGTCGGCCAGGGCGATCAGTTTTTTCAGGACTGCAACGGGGATCAGGGCACCGGTCGGGTTGCCTGGGGAGCACAGGAACAGGATCTGGCAGCGTTTCCAGATATCCGGCGTCACCGCATCGAAATCTGGGTTGAAGCCGTTCTCATCCAGGCACGGCAGGTAATGCGGCTTGGCCCCGGCGAGGAACGCTGCGCCTTCGTAGATCTGGTAGAACGGGTTCGGGCTGACCACCAGGGCATCGTCGCCACGGTTGACCACGGTCTGAGTGAAGGCGAACAGCGCTTCACGGGTGCCATTGACCGGCAGGATATTGCGCGCCGGGTCCAGCCAGCCCTTGGGCACATTGAAACGACGTTCGCACCAGGCACCAATCGCCTCGCGCAATGCGGGAATGCCCAGGGTGGTCGGGTACACCGCCATCTGGTCGAGGTTGGTGGCCAGGGCCTGGGCAACGAAATCCGGGGATTTGTGCTTGGGTTCGCCGATGGACAGGGCAATCGGGCGCTTGTCCGGGTTCGGCGTGACGCTACCCAGCAGGGCACGCAGTTTCTCGAACGGGTAGGGTTGCAGCTGGTTCAGGGCGTTGTTCATCGCAAATCTCGTTCAATTCGGTTGAAAGCATGCGGCTTGCCAGGCAAAGCCATTCAAATGTGGGAGCGGGCTTGCTCGCGAAAGCAGAGTGTCAGTCGATGCTTCATTGACTGAATCACCGCATTCGCGAGCAAGCCCGCTCCCACATAAGCCAGGTTCCACTGGACTGGCCGGGTGTTCATAGGGTCAGGCGCGTCAGCTCGACTCCGGGTTCCTGGTTCACGCTCAATTGCGCGACGATGGCGTCCTGCAAGCGGCGGCACAATTCAGGGTCGGACAGGGGTTGGTTGTCGGCGTCGGTAATAAAGAACACGTCTTCGACCCGCTCGCCCAAGGTGGCAATCTTGGCGTTCTGCAGCGACAGGTCGAACTCCAGGAAAATCCCGCCGATCCGTGCCAGCAGGCCAGGGCGATCCGGTGCGCTGAGCTCCAGTACCGTCACGGGGCGCTGGGCGTCGTTGTGGATGGTCACCTGTGGCGCAAAGGCGAAGTGCTTGAGCTGGCGCGGCACCCGTCGCTGGATAATGGTCGGGTAGTCGTCGGGGTTGCGCAGGGCTTCGGTCAGGCCTTCACGGATCTTTTTCACGCGCTCGGGGTTGTCGCCGATGGACTCGCCTTCGGTGTCGAGCACGATATAGGTGTCGAGGGTGAACTGGCTGCTGGAGGTAATGACCCGTGCATCATGAATGTTCAGGTTGAGCTGGTCCATTGCGGCCACGGTCACGGCGAAGAAGTCATGCTGGTCCGGGGCATAGATGAAGATCTGCGTACCGCCTTCGAATTCGCGCTGGGTGGTTTCCTTGATCAACACCAGCGGGCCGCCGTCGGCCGGTTGCTGGAGGATGGCATCGGTATGCCAGGCCACGTCGCCGGCGGTGTGACGCAGGAAATAGTCATCGCCCAGTTGGGACCAGAGCTGTTCGACATCATCCGGGTCATTGCCGCCGCGTACCAGGATATCCAGGGCCGCGCTCTGGGTGCGGCGGATCTGCTCTTCGCGATCCACCGGGTTTTCCAGGCCCCGGCGCAGCGCGCGCTTGGTCTCGGTATAAAGCTGGCGCAACAGGCTGGCGCGCCATGAGTTCCAAAGGGTCGGGTTGGTGGCATTGATGTCGGAGACGGTCAGCACGTACAGGTAGTCAAGACGGGTTTCGTCGCCGACGATCTGTGCAAAGTCGTGGATGACCTGCGGGTCGGACAAGTCCTTGCGCTGTGCGGTGGTGGACATCACCAGGTGGTTCTGCACCAGCCACACGATCAGGCGGCTGTCCCACTGCGGCAGTTGGTGGCGCTGGCAGAAGGCTTCAGCGTCCACTGCGCCGATTTCCGAATGGTCGCCATGCCGGCCCTTGCCGATATCGTGGTACAGGCCGGCCAGGTAGATCAGCTCAGGCTTGGGCAGCTTGGCCATCAACTTGCTGGCTAGCGGGAATTTCTCTGACACCTGGGTGTATTGCAGCTTACGCAGGTGCTTGATCAGGTTCAGGGTGTGGGCGTCGACCGTATAGATGTGGAACAGGTCGTGTTGCATCTGCCCGACGATAAAACCGAACTCCGGCAGATAGCGCCCAAGGATGCCGTAGCGGTTCATGCGGCGCAGGTTGCGGTGGATGCCGATCTTGCACTTGAACAGTTCGATAAACAGGCTGGTATTGCGGATGTCGTGGCGGAACTCGTCATCGATCAGATGGCGGTTTTCCCGCAGCAAGCGGATGGTATCGGCGCGCACGCCCTTGATTTCCGGTTGCTGGGCCATCAGCACGAAGATTTCCAGCATGGCAAATGGCGTACGCTTGAACACGTAGTCGTTACGCGCCTCGATATAGCCGTCGTGCAGTTGGAAGCGCGCGTTGATCGGTTGCGGCGGCGCTTCGTCCTCGGGGGCCAGGATCACTTCTTCAAAGTGCTGGATGATCAGGTCGCTGAGCTGGGCGATGCTCATGACCACCCGGTAGTACTGCTGCATGAAGCTTTCGATGCTGGTCTTCGCGTCCTCGCCCTCGAAGCCCAGTAGGGCGGCGATGGAGCGCTGGTGGTCGAACAGCAAGCGATCTTCGGAGCGTCCGGCCAGCATATGCAGGGCATAACGCACTTTCCACAGGAACTCCTGGGACGAGGCCAGCAGGGTGTTTTCGCTCTCTACCAAAAAGCCTTCGCCGGCCAGGGCACGCAGGTTCAGGGTGCCGTACTGGCGACGGGCCACCCACAAGATGGTCTGGATGTCCCGCAGCCCGCCAGGCGAGCCCTTGACGTTGGGTTCCAGGTTGTACTCGGTGTCGTTGTACTTGTGATGTCGGGCTTTCTGCTCGGCGCGCTTGGCTAGGAAGAACTCCTTGCTCGGCCACATATGCGCGGTGCTGGTGACTTCCAGCATGCGCTGGCGCAGGCGCTCGGGGCCGCAGATGGTGCGGCTTTCCATCAGGTTGGTGACCACCGTCAGGTCGGCGCGGGCTTCTTCGGCGCATTCATCCACCGAGCGAACGCTCTGGCCAACTTCCAGGCCGATATCCCACAACAGCGTCAGAAAACGCTCGATGGAATCGCGAAAGATCTCGTGGTCGGCACTGTCCAGCAGGATCAGCAGGTCGATATCGGAGTAGGGGTGCAGTTCGCCCCGGCCATAGCCGCCGACGGCCACCAGGGCAATATCGGCGTCCTCGCTCCAGTCGAACTGTTCCCAGGCCTTTTGCAGAATGTTATCGACGAACCAGGCGCGATCCTCGATCAGCCGGCGGATGTCCCGGCCGCTGCGAAAGCGCTCGTCGAGTACCTCGCGGGCCTGGCGGATGGCCTTCTTGAAGGCGGCAATCGGGCTTGCCTTCAGTGCCAGTTCCGCCTGGAACTGGCCACGGTCGAAGAGTTCGGGATCCACCTGGGGCATCGATCGGCTTTCCTTTCTATCTATCTGGAGGTCACAGCGTTGCTATCTGGAAAGCCCGCTGCAAGCATCAGGCCGAAACGCGGGGAATCGTGTCATCGGCGCGCAGGGTGAAGATCTCGTAGCCTGTCTCGGTGACCAGCAGGGTGTGTTCCCACTGCGCCGAGAGCTTGCGGTCCTTGGTGATGGCGGTCCAGCCATCGCCCAGTACCTTGGTGTCGGCCTTGCCCTGGTTGATCATCGGTTCGATGGTAAAGGTCATGCCCGCCTTGAGCTCCATGCCGGTGCCGGCGCGGCCGTAGTGCAGGATCTGTGGTTCTTCGTGGAACACCTTGCCGATGCCATGCCCGCAGAATTCGCGGACCACCGAGAAACCGTTCTTTTCGGCATGTTTCTGGATCACTTCGCCGATATCGCCCAGGCGGCAGCCCGGCTTGACCAGCTCAATGGCCTTGTACATGCATTCCTGGGTGACCTGGGACAGGCGTTCGGCCCAGACCGGCACGTTGCCGACGTGGAACATGCGGCTGGTATCGCCGTGGTAGCCGTCCTTGATCACGGTGACGTCGATGTTCAGGGTGTCGCCGTCTTTCAGCGGCTTGTCGCCCGGGATCCCGTGGCAGACCACGTGGTTGATCGAGGTGCAGATCGACTTGGGGAAGCCTTTGTAGTTCAGTGGCGCGGGGATGGCTTTCTGCACGTCGACAATATAGTCGTGGCAGATGCGGTCCAGGGCTTCGGTGGTCACGCCGGGTTTGACATGTTCGGCAATCATTTCCAGAACGTCGGCAGCCAGTTTGCCGGCAACGCGCATGCCTGCGATGTCTTCGGCGGTTTTCAGGGTAACGGTCATACAGGCTCTCTCTAGCGCGACGCGCTGAAATCAGTACGGTTTACGGGCGTGCGACAAAAAGGTGCAGCGTTCGCACAAGCCCAAAAAACGCGATTCTAACAGACGCAAGGTGCAAACCATGAGTGTCTGGCTATCGCTTCTCTCTATTAGGTGTGGGTATTTACACCCGATTCAATGGCTTGGGTGGCGACGACGGGAGGTAAGTGCGATTGCGGGTTTCGTTTTTGTCGTTGCTGTGGTATAAAATGCGCCGCTTTCCGGGGATACCCCGCAAAGCTTAAATCCACACACGTGTCGACACGATGACCTGGGTGCCGGAGGCCTTGAAGCCGCTGGTTGGTCATTGGGATACGTGGAGGCCAAACCCGACTTATTAAGGAACTATCATGTCCCAAGTCAACATGCGCGATATGCTGAAGGCCGGTGTGCACTTCGGTCACCAGACCCGTTACTGGAACCCGAAAATGGGTAAGTACATTTTCGGCGCGCGTAACAAGATCCACATTATCAACCTTGAAAAAACCCTGCCAATGTTCAACGAAGCTCTGACTTTCGTAGAGCGCCTGGCCCAGGGCAAAAACAAGATTCTGTTCGTCGGCACCAAGCGTTCCGCTGGCAAGATCGTTGCTGAAGAAGCAGCACGTTGCGGTTCGCCGTACGTCGATCACCGCTGGTTGGGCGGCATGCTGACCAACTTCAAAACCATCCGTGCTTCCATCAAGCGTCTGCGTGACCTTGAAGTGCAAGCCGAAGACGGTACTTTCGCCAAGCTGACCAAGAAAGAAGCGCTGATGCGCTCCCGTGACCTGGAAAAGCTCGATCGTTCCCTGGGTGGTATCAAGGACATGGGCGGTCTGCCTGACGCACTGTTCGTTATCGACGTTGATCACGAGCGCATCGCGATCACCGAAGCCAACAAGCTGGGCATCCCGGTTATCGGCGTAGTCGATACCAACAGCAGCCCGGAAGGCGTTGACTACATCATCCCAGGCAACGATGACGCAATCCGCGCTATCCAGCTGTACATGGGTTCGATGGCTGACGCTGTAATCCGTGGCCGCAACAATGTTGGCGGCGGCACCGTAGAGTTCGCTGCTGAAGAAGCACCGGTCGCTGCAGCTGAGTAATTGACGCCCTGGCGTTGACTCAGTAAGCAAAAAGGGGGCTTGGCCCCCTTTTTGCCACCTCGAAAACCATTTGTGAGCGGCACAGCTACAGCATCTGTAACGTGCAGCGGTTAACAAGGGTGGTTCGGGAAGAATTGAACGCCCGTACAAGTCGGGTGGAATGGTTGAAAACCTATCCAAGAGGAATTTGAAAATGGCAGCAATTACTGCAGCGTTGGTTAAAGAACTGCGTGAGCGTACTGGCGAAGGCATGATGGATTGCAAGAAAGCCCTGGAAAAGGCTGACGGCGACATCGAAAAAGCCATTGATGACATGCGTGCTTCGGGCGCGATCAAGGCTGCCAAGAAAGCAGGCAACGTCGCTGCTGAAGGCGCTATCGCTCTGAAAGAAGACGGCAAGTCCGCCGTTCTGCTGGAAGTGAACTCGCAGACCGACTTCCTGGCCCTGCAGGACGACTTCAAGGCATTTGTTGCTGCTAGCGTTGAAAAAGCGTTCGCCGACAAACTGACTGACGCCGCTCCGCTGATCGCCGCTCAAGAAGCCGATCGCCTGGTTCTGGTCGGCAAGGTTGGCGAAAACGTCAACATCCGTCGCCTGGTACGTGTTGAAGGTGATGTTGTTGGTGGTTACCTGCACGGTAACAAGATCGGTGTTGCAGTTGTCCTCAAGGGCGGCAACGTTGAGCTGGCCAAAGACATCGCTATGCACGTAGCGGCCAGCAACCCTGAGTTCCTGCTGCCTTCGGAAGTTTCTGCCGAAGCGATCGAGCGCGAAAAAGCTGTGTTCCTGCAGCTGAACGAAGAAAAAATCAAAGGCAAGCCAGAAAACATTGTTGAGAACATGGTCAAAGGCCGTATCAGCAAGTTCCTGGCCGAAGCAAGCCTGGTTGAGCAGGCGTTCGTCAAGAACCCTGAAATCAAGGTTGGCGAACTGGCCAAGAAAGCCGGTGCTGAAATCGTTTCCTTCACCTACTTCAAAGTAGGCGACGGCATCGAGAAGCCGGTCGACAACTTCGCTGAAGAAGTTGCTGCCCAGCTGGCTGCCGCCAAGCAGTAAGACAGTTTTCAACTGTCGCCCAAGAGAGGCTGCCCGCTCACGCGCGCAGCCTCTTTTCAAATGGGATGTTCAATTTTATTTGGCTTCCCTTTGGAACTGGCTTACAAAGCCGTGTTCCGATGGCGCTGTGACAGCGTCCAGCTAGAGTGAACGCAAGCCGTAAACGGCTCGCCAAGAATTTTTTAAAAATACGCCGCAGGAGAGATTCGCAATGGCTCAGCAGGGCAGTGGTTATCAGGCTCGCTATAAACGCATTCTACTCAAGCTTAGCGGCGAGGCCCTGATGGGCTCGGAAGAGTTCGGGATCGATCCCAAGGTGCTTGACCGCATGGCACTGGAAGTCGGCCAACTGGTCGGCATCGGTGTCCAGGTCGGCCTGGTGATTGGGGGTGGCAACCTGTTCCGTGGCGCAGCGCTCAGTGCTGCTGGCATGGATCGGGTCACCGGCGACCACATGGGCATGCTGGCCACTGTGATGAACGCCCTGGCCATGCGCGACGCCCTGGAGCGTGCCAATATCTCGGCCATCGTGATGTCGGCCATTTCCATGGTTGGTGTGACCGATCATTACGATCGTCGCAAAGCCATGCGCCACCTGAACGCCAAAGAGGTGGTGATCTTTGCTGCCGGCACCGGCAACCCGTTCTTTACCACCGACTCTGCTGCCTGCCTGCGCGCCATCGAAATCGATGCCGACGTAGTGCTCAAGGCCACCAAGGTTGATGGTGTCTACACCGCTGATCCATTCAAGGACCCGCATGCCGAGAAGTTCGATCATCTGACTTATGATGAAGTGCTGGATCGCAAGCTGGGCGTGATGGATCTGACGGCAATCTGCCTGTGCCGCGACCACAAGATGCCGCTGCGCGTATTTAACATGAACAAGCCCGGCGCCCTGCTGAATATCGTACACGGCGGCGCAGAAGGGACTCTGATCGAGGAAGGCGAACAATGATCAACGAAATCAAGAAAGACGCCCAGGCGCGTATGCAAAAATCCCTGGAGTCTCTGGCCCACGCATTCGGCCAGATTCGTACCGGCAAGGCCCACCCAAGCATCCTGGGTAGCGTGATGGTGCCTTACTACGGCTCCGATACCCCGCTGAGCGGCGTTGCCAACGTGACCGTCAAGGACTCCCGGACCCTGCAGGTCGTGGCGTTCGAGCGCAACATGCTGGCCGCTGTCGACAAGGCGATCCAGAGCGCTGGCCTGAACCTCAACCCAACCAACCTGGGTGAGTTGCTGCTGATCTCCATGCCTGCCCTGACTGAAGAAACCCGCAAGGGCTTCACCAAGCAGGCGCGCAGCGCGGCTGAAGATGCCCGTGTTGCCGTGCGCAACATCCGTCGTGATGCCCTGGGTGACCTGAAGAAACTGGTCAAGGACAAGGAAATCAGCGAAGACGAAGAGCGCCGCGCCGTCGCCGATATCGACAAGCTGACCAAGGACGCCGAGGCCCAGATCACCAAGGCCACGGAAGAGAAAGAAAAGGACCTGATGGCCGTATAAGGGGTCAGGACGCCTTCATGGAAAAGACCAAGCAGACTGTACCCTCTGTGGTGCCGCGCCATGTCGCGATCATCATGGATGGGAATAATCGCTGGGCGAAGAAACGCTTTATGCCAGGTGTTGCCGGGCATAAAGCGGGTGTCGATGCGGTACGGGCCGTGATCGAGGTGTGTGCCGAGGCCAAGGTCGAGGTCTTGACCTTGTTTGCCTTCTCCAGTGAAAACTGGCAGCGGCCGGCCGACGAAGTCAGCGCCTTGATGGACCTGTTCTTCAAGGCTTTGCGTCGCGAGGCCAAGCGCCTGAACGACAACAACATCAGCCTGCGCATCATCGGCGACCGCTCGCGGTTCCATCCGGAACTGCAGGCGGCCATGCGTGAAGCCGAGGCAATCACGGCTGGCAGCAACCGCTTCGTCCTGCAAATCGCCGCCAATTATGGTGGCCAATGGGATATCGCCCAGGCTGCACAGCGCCTGGCGCGTGAAGTGCAGGCCGGCCATCTGCGCCCGGAAGACATCACGCCCGAGTTGTTGCAAACCTGCCTGGTGACCGGCGACCTGCCGTTGCCGGACCTGTGCATCCGTACCGGTGGCGAACACCGCATCAGCAACTTCCTGTTGTGGCAGTTGGCCTATACCGAGCTGTACTTCTCCGACCTGTTCTGGCCGGACTTCAAACACGATGCCATGCGCAATGCGCTGGCCGATTTCGCTTCCCGTCAGCGTCGCTTCGGTAAAACGAGCGAGCAGATCGAAGCTGGAGCCCGGGTTTAATGCTTAAACAACGAATCATCACGGCACTGATCCTGCTGCCAATCGCCCTGTGCGGGTTTTTCCTGCTCGAAGGTGCAGGCTTTGCATTGTTCATCGGCCTGGTCGTGACCTTGGGCGCCTGGGAATGGGCGCGCCTGGCAGGGTTTGCCGAGCAATTGCCGCGTGTGGTGTACGCCGCCATTGTCGCGCTATTGCTGTTCCTGATGTACATCCTGCCGGATGTCGCCCCTTGGGTGCTGGGGGCAGCGGTGCTGTGGTGGGCGTTGGCGACATTCCTGGTGTTGACCTACCCGCGTACCAGCGGCCAGTGGTCCAGCGTCGCCTGCAAGCTGGTGATCGGTCTGCTGATTCTACTGCCGGCCTGGCAAGGGCTGGTCTATATCAAGCACATGGCCCTGGGGAACTGGTTGATCATGGCGGTGATGGTGTTGGTCTGGGGCGCGGATATTGGCGCGTACTTCTCCGGCCGTGCCTTTGGCAAGCGCAAACTGGCCCCGGCAGTCAGTCCCGGCAAGAGCTGGGAAGGGGTGTACGGCGGGCTGGTGCTGACACTGGTGATTACCGCCGTTGTCGGCGTCGTGCGTGATTGGAGCGTCAAGCAGATACTTCTGGCGTTGATTGCGGCGGCGGTGGTGGTGCTGATCTCGGTGGTCGGCGACCTCACCGAAAGCATGTTCAAGCGCCAGGCGGGTATCAAGGACAGCAGCAACCTGCTGCCCGGCCATGGCGGCGTACTGGATCGCATTGATAGCCTCACGGCGGCAATCCCGGTGTTTGCCGTGCTGTTGTGGATGGCTGCCTCGTGAGCCGCTTGCAGCAGGTTACCGTGCTGGGGGCCACTGGCTCGGTCGGGTTGAGCACGCTGGATGTGATTGCCCGTCACCCAGAGCGCTATCAGGTGTTTGCCCTGACCGGCTTCAGTCGCTTGAGCGAGCTGTTGGCGCTGTGCGTTCGGCATGTGCCGCAGTACGCGGTGGTACCGGATGCCGTTGCTGCCCGTGGCTTGCAGGATGATCTGCGGGCAGCAGGGTTGTCGACCCAGGTGCTGGTCGGCGAGGAAGGCTTGTGCCAGGTGTCTGCCGCTTCTGAAGTGGATACCGTGGTCGCGGCCATTGTCGGCGCCGCCGGCTTGCGTCCAACCCTTGCGGCGGTCGATGCTGGCAAGAAGATCCTGTTGGCCAATAAAGAAGCATTGGTCATGTCCGGCGCGCTGTTTATGCAGGCCGTGCGCAAGAGCGGTGCCGTGCTGTTGCCGTTGGACAGCGAGCACAATGCGATTTTTCAATGCATGCCAGGCGATTTCGCCCGTGGCCTGAGCCAGGTGGGCGTGCGCCGTATTCTGCTGACCGCCTCCGGCGGCCCGTTCCGTCAGACACCGTTGGCTGAACTGGAGCACGTTTCTCCGGATCAGGCCTGTGCTCATCCCAATTGGTCGATGGGGCGCAAGATTTCGGTGGATTCGGCGAGCATGATGAACAAGGGCCTGGAGCTGATCGAGGCTTGCTGGTTGTTCGATGCCCGGGCTGAACAGGTCGAGGTGGTGATTCATCCGCAAAGCGTGATTCATTCCCTGGTCGACTATGTGGATGGTTCGGTCCTGGCCCAGTTGGGTAACCCCGACATGCGCACGCCTATCGCCAATGCCCTGGCCTGGCCCGAGCGTATCGACTCCGGTGTTGCGCCCCTGGACCTGTTTGCCATTGCGCGCCTGGATTTCGAAGCGCCGGATGAGCAGCGCTTCCCTTGCCTGCGCCTGGCGCGTGAGGCGGCAGAGGCGGGCAACAGCGCGCCGGCGATGCTTAACGCGGCAAATGAGGTGGCGGTTGCCGCGTTTCTGGATCGACGCATCTGTTTTCCACAGATCGCGCGTATCATCGAGGAAATTTTGAGCCTGGAGCCCGTGGTTGCCGTGAATGATTTGGGCGCCGTGTTCGAGGCAGATGCCAAGGCCCGGGTCTTGGCCGAGCAATGGTTGAAGCGTCACGCGGGTTAGTCGCCAGGCGCTGGATTGGAATGCGGAGAGATTAGATGAGTGCGCTCTATATGATTGTCGGCACCCTGGTTGCTCTGGGTGTGCTGGTCACTTTCCACGAATTTGGTCATTTCTGGGTGGCTCGCCGTTGTGGCGTCAAGGTCCTGCGCTTCTCCGTGGGCTTTGGTATGCCGCTGCTGCGCTGGCATGACCGGCGCGGCACCGAATTCGTGATTGCAGCCATTCCCCTGGGCGGCTACGTCAAGATGCTCGACGAGCGCGAAGGCGAAGTGCCGGCTGATCAACTGGATCAATCCTTTAACCGCAAGACCGTCCGTCAGCGTATCGCCATCGTGGCGGCTGGCCCGATCGCCAACTTCCTGCTGGCCATGGTGTTCTTCTGGGTCCTGGCAATGCTGGGCAGCCAGCAGGTGCGCCCGGTCATCGGTGCGGTCGAGGCGGGCAGTATTGCCGCCAAGGCCGGATTGAGCGCCGGCCAGGAAATCGTTGCCATTGATGGTGAGCCAACCACGGGTTGGGGCGCGGTCAACCTGCAATTGGTCCGGCGCCTGGGCGAAAGTGGCACGGTGCAACTGGTGGTGCGCGAGCAGGACTCGACAGCCGAGACACCGCGTGAGCTGGTGTTGGACAAGTGGCTCAAGGGCGCCGACGAGCCTGATCCGATCAAGTCCCTGGGCATTCGTCCGTGGCGCCCGGCACTGCCGCCGGTATTGGCAGAACTCGATCCCAAGGGCCCGGCCCAGGCTGCCGGCCTGAAGACCGGCGACCGTTTGCTGGCCCTGGATGGCCAGGCACTGGGTGACTGGCAGCAAGTGGTCGATCTGGTTCGTGTACGTCCTGATACGAAAATTGTGCTGAAAGTTGAGCGCGACGGTGCTCAAATCGACGTCCCTGTCACGCTTGCGGTGCGCGGGGAGGCCAAAGCGGCCGGTGGGTATCTGGGCGCCGGGGTCAAAGGTGTCGAATGGCCGCCATCGATGGTGAGGGAGGTCAGTTTCGGGCCGTTGGCAGCCATTGGCGAGGGCGCACGACGCACTTGGACCATGAGTGTGCTGACCCTCGATTCCCTGAAGAAAATGTTGTTCGGCGAGCTCTCGGTAAAAAACTTGAGTGGACCGATAACCATTGCTAAAGTGGCGGGCGCTTCTGCCCAGTCGGGTGTTGCTGATTTCCTGAATTTCCTGGCTTATCTGAGTATTAGCCTTGGGGTTCTGAATTTGTTGCCCATTCCAGTATTGGATGGGGGGCATCTGTTGTTTTATCTCGTCGAGTGGGTGCGTGGTCGCCCCTTGTCGGATCGGGTGCAGGGTTGGGGGATACAGATCGGTATCAGTTTGGTGGTCGGGGTGATGTTGTTAGCCTTGGTCAACGATCTGGGACGACTGTAACGCTTCGCTGAATTGCGAATCTGCCGCATTTTGCGGCAGTTTGTTTATTGCCAGTTGGAATAAGAAAGGACTTCATGAAACGTCTGCTGCTAACTGCGGTTCTCACCGTATTGATGATCGCCGAAGTTCACGCCGAGTCCTTCACCATCTCCGATATTCGCGTCAACGGCCTCCAGCGGGTTTCCGCGGGTAGCGTGTTTGGCGCCTTGCCGTTGAACGTTGGGGAACAGGCTGACGACCGTCGCCTGGTGGAATCCACTCGTGCGCTGTTCAAAACCGGCTTCTTTCAAGATATCCAACTGGGTCGTGAAGGCAACGTCCTGGTCATCACTGTCGTGGAGCGGCCTTCTGTCGCCAGTATCGAGATCGAAGGCAACAAGGCGATCTCCACTGAAGACTTGATGAAGGGTCTCAAGCAATCCGGCCTGGCCGAAGGCGAGATCTTCCAGCGTGCCACCCTCGAAGGCGTACGTAACGAGCTGCAACGTCAGTATGTTGCCCAGGGCCGTTACTCCGCTTCCGTGGAAACCGAAGTGGTACCGCAGCCGCGCAACCGTGTCGGTCTGAAGGTCAACATCAACGAAGGCACCGTGGCGGCGATCCAGCACATCAACGTGGTGGGCAACACCAAGTTCGCCGACGAAGACCTGATCGACCTGTTCGAACTCAAGACCACCAACTGGCTGTCGTTCTTCAAGAACGACGACAAGTATGCTCGTGAAAAACTTTCCGGTGACCTGGAGCGTCTGCGCTCCTACTACCTGGACCGTGGCTATATCAACATGGATATCGCTTCGACCCAGGTGTCCATCACGCCGGACAAGAAACACGTCTACATCACCGTCAACGTCAACGAAGGCGAGAAATACCGCGTACGTGACGTGAAGCTCAGCGGCGACCTGAAAGTGCCTGAAGACCAGGTCAAGTCCCTGCTGCTGGTCGAGAAGGACCAGGTGTTCTCGCGCAAGCTGATGACCACCACCTCCGAACTGATCACCCGTCGCCTGGGCAACGAAGGCTATACCTTCGCCAACGTCAACGGCGTGCCGACCCCCCATGATGATGACCACACCGTGGACATCACCTTTGTCGTCGATCCGGGCAAGCGTGCCTACGTCAACCGCATCAACTTCCGTGGCAACACCAAGTCCGAGGATGAAGTGCTGCGTCGTGAAATGCGCCAGATGGAAGGTGGCTGGGCTTCGACCTACCTGATCGACCAGTCCAAGACCCGTCTTGAGCGTCTGGGCTTCTTCAAGGAAGTCAACGTCGAGACCCCGGCCGTACCGGGTGTGGATGACCAGGTTGACGTGAACTACGCCGTGGAAGAGCAAGCGTCCGGTTCGATCACCGCCAGCGTCGGTTTTGCACAGAGTGCCGGCCTGATCCTCGGTGGCTCGATTACCCAGAACAACTTCCTGGGTACCGGTAACAAGGTTTCCATCGGCCTGACCCGCAGCGAATACCAGAGCCGCTACAACTTCGGTTATGTGGACCCCTACTGGACTGCTGACGGTGTGAGCCTGGGCTACAACGCCTTCTACCGCACCACCGACTACAAAGACCTCGACGTCGACGTTGCAAGCTATGCGATCGACAGCCTGGGTGCCGGTGTCAACGTGGGCTACCCGATCAGTGAGACCTCGCGTCTGACCTTCGGCCTGACTGCGCAGCAGGATGAAATCAAGACCGGTGTCTACACCGTGGACGAGATCTTCGACTTCACCCGCCGTGAAGGTGACAAGTTCCTCAACTTCAAGGCCTCGGCCGGTTGGTCCGAGTCCACCCTGAACAAAGGCGTGCTGGCCACCCGTGGTCATTCCCAGAGCCTGACCCTGGAAGCCACCACCCCAGGTAGCGACCTGTCGTTCTTCAAACTCGACTACCGTGGCCAATTGTTCACGCCGTTGAGCGATAACTACACCATGCGCCTGCACACGGAATTGGGCTATGGTGATGGCTATGGTTCGACTGATGGCCTGCCGTTCTACGAGAACTACTACGCGGGTGGCTTCAACTCGGTACGTGGTTTCAAGGACAGCACCCTCGGCCCTCGTGGTACGCCGAGCCGTGGTGTTGGTGTTACCGGTAATACCGGCACTGTAGCTGACTCCGACAACGATCCACTGCCGTTCGGTGGTAACGTATTGATTCAAGGTGGTGCGGAAATTCTGTTCCCGCTGCCATTCGTCAAGGACCAGCGTTCCCTGCGTACTTCGGTCTTCTGGGATGTGGGTAACGTATTCGACTCCAAGTGCGAGCAGGTCCGGAACCCATCGGGTATCAAGTCCAACACTCAGTGCAATGATGTCAGTCTGAGTAACCTGGCCAGTTCCGTGGGTGTAGGGGTGACCTGGATTACTGCCCTGGGTCCATTGAGCTTCGCCTTGGCGATGCCGATCAAGAAACCGGATAACGCTGAAACCCAGATTTTCCAATTTTCCCTCGGCCAGACGTTCTAAGCGTCCGACCCAAGATAACGACAACGGATTCTGTAGGAGTGCATCGTGCGTAAGTTGACTCAATTGGTTCTTCTGGCAACCGTGCTGGTCGCAACCCCGGCGTTTGCCGAAATGAAAATCGCTGTCCTGAACTATCAGATGGCCCTGCTGGAATCCGACGCGGCCAAGAAGTACGCCGTGGATGCCGAAAAAAAATTCGGTCCGCAACTGACCAAGCTCAAGACACTGGAAAGCAGTGCCAAGGGTATTCAGGATCGTCTGGTCGCCGGTGGCGATAAAATGCAACAAGGCGAGCGCGAGCGTCTGGAGCTTGAATTCAAGCAAAAGGCCCGTGACTATCAGTTCCAGTCCAAGGAGCTGAATGAGGCCAAGGCTGTTGCTGACCGTGAAATGCTCAAGCAACTGAAGCCAAAACTCGACAGCGCTGTGGAAGAAGTCATCAAGAAAGGTGCCTTTGACCTGGTCTTCGAGCGTGGCGCCGTGATCGACGTCAAGCCTCAATACGACATCACCCGCCAGGTGATCGAGCGCATGAACCAGCTGAAGTAAACCATGACAGCGACTATCAAACTCGGCGAGTTGGCCGAGTTCCTGGGGGCCACCTTACGTGGCTCCAAGGAGAAAGAAATCACTGGGCTAGCCACCTTGCAGGAGGCTGGCCCAGCTCAGTTGAGCTTCCTCGCAAACCCCCAATACCGTAAATACCTGGGCGACAGCCAGGCCGCAGCCGTATTGCTGAAGGCCGCTGACGCCGAGACGTTTGCCGGGGATGCGCTGGTGGTGGCAGATCCTTATGCGGCTTACGCGCGGGTGTCCCACCTGTTTGACCCGAAACCCAAGGCCGCTCCAGGCATTCATCCTTCTGCGGTCATCGCCGATGACGCACAGGTAGATCCTGCGGCGAGCATCGGTGCTTTTGCGGTGATCGAGAGTGGTGCGCGCATTGGCGCCGGTGTAACGGTAGGGGCTCATTGCTTTATCGGTGCGCGCAGTGAAATCGGTGCAGGCGGTTGGCTAGCGCCACGTGTGACCCTCTATCACGATGTGCGTATCGGGCAACGTGTGGTGATTCAGTCGGGCGCCGTGATCGGCGGCGAAGGCTTCGGCTTCGCCAATGAGAAGGGTATCTGGCAGAAGATTGCCCAGGTTGGCGGTGTGCTGATCGGTGACGATGTGGAGATTGGCGTCAACACTGCTGTCGATCGCGGGGCTTTGGCCGATACCGTGATTGGCAATGGTGTGAAGCTCGACAACCAGATCCAGATCGCCCACAACGTACAGATTGGCGATCACACGGCCATGGCCGCGTGCGTCGGCATTTCCGGCAGCACCAAGATCGGCAAGCATTGCATGCTGGCTGGCGGTGTCGGGCTGGTGGGCCATATCGAGGTGTGTGACAACGTTTTCATTACCGGCATGACCATGGTGACCCATTCGATTACCGAGCCTGGGGCCTATTCTTCCGGCACGGCGATGCAACCCGCGGCCGAGTGGCGCAAGAGCGCGGCCCGTTTAAGGCAGCTCGACGACATGGCGCGGCGCCTGAAACATCTGGAAAAGCGTGTTGGGGACGTGACCCCTGGCAGTAATGTTTCATCAGATGGCTGATACCATTTCCATATCAAGTGTGCACAGCAGCTAGACTGCCTTCTTGATTTGCTAGAGGGGCGTGCCTTAGTCCGCGCGCTCCCAATCTTTATTACAGGCTTCCCCCCGAAATGATGGACATCAACGAGATTCGCGAATACCTGCCTCACCGTTACCCGTTCCTGCTGGTGGACCGTGTAGTGGAGCTCAATGTTGAGGAAAAGCGCATTCGTGCCTACAAGAATGTCAGCATCAACGAACCCTTCTTCAATGGCCACTTCCCGGCGCATCCGATCATGCCGGGCGTGTTGATCATCGAAGCAATGGCGCAGGCTGCTGGTATCCTGGGTTTTAAAATGCTCGACCTGAAGCCTGCCGATGGCACGCTTTACTATTTCGTGGGCTCCGACAAACTGCGTTTCCGCAACCCGGTTACCCCAGGTGACCAGTTGATCCTGGAAGCCAAGTTCGTGAGCTGCAAGCGCCAGATCTGGAAATTCGAGTGCCAGGCGTCGGTTGACGGCAAACCTGTGTGCTCCGCCGAAATCATTTGCGCGGAACGCAAACTATGAGTTTGATTGACCCTCGCGCAATCATCGATCCGACGGCCGTGCTGGCCGCCGACGTTGAGGTCGGCCCGTGGTCGATCATCGGCGCAGGTGTGGAAATCGGCGAGGGGACAGTCATCGGGCCGCACGTGATCCTCAAGGGTCCGACCCGCATCGGCAAACACAATCGTATCTACCAGTTTTCCTCGGTAGGCGAAGATACGCCGGACATGAAGTACAAGGGTGAAGAAACCCGCCTGGTAATCGGTGATCACAACATCATTCGTGAAGGCGTGACCATTCACCGTGGCACTGTGCAGGACCGGGCAGAAACCACCCTGGGCGATCACAATCTGGTGATGGCCTATGCGCACATCGGCCATGACAGCGTGATTGGCAACCACTGCATCCTGGTCAACAACACTGCGTTGGCCGGCCATGTACATGTTGACGACTGGGCGATCCTGTCCGGTTTCACCCTGGTGCATCAGTATTGCCATATCGGCGCCCACAGCTTTTCCGGCATGGGTACTGCTATTGGCAAGGATGTACCGGCGTTCGTCACGGTATTTGGCAACCCCGCCGAAGCCCGCAGCATGAACTTCGAAGGCATGCGCCGCCGGGGTTTCAGCGAAGATGCAATCCACGCCCTGCGTCGCGCCTACAAGGTGGTGTATCGCCAGGGCCTGACGGTTGACCAGGCGCTGGCAGAGCTGGCTGAGCCGGCGGCGTTGTTTCCTGAAGTTGCCATATTCCGTGATTCGATCCAGGCATCGACTCGCGGCATCACCCGCTGATCATGGCCACACTGCGTATTGCATTGGTGGCCGGAGAAGCTTCCGGCGATATATTGGGCGCTGGCCTGATGCGCGCGCTCAAGGCGCAGCATCCAGCGGTTGAATTCATTGGTGTCGGCGGCCCGCTGATGCAGGCCGAAGGCCTGGCTTCCTACTTTCCCATGGAGCGTTTGTCGGTCATGGGGCTGGTGGAAGTGCTCGGGCGCCTGCGCGAGCTGCTCGCTCGACGCAAACTGCTGATCCAGACCCTGATTGCAGAGAAACCGGACGTCTTTATCGGTATCGATGCACCGGACTTCACCCTCAATATCGAACTCAAGCTGCGTCAGGCTGGGATCAAGACCGTGCATTACGTCAGCCCGTCCGTGTGGGCGTGGCGACAGAAGCGGGTCTTGAAGATCCGTGAAGGCTGCGACCTGATGTTGACCCTGCTGCCTTTCGAGGCACGGTTCTATGAAGAAAAGGGCGTGCCGGTAAGGTTTGTCGGCCACACCCTGGCCGATACCATCCCGTTGCAGGCCGATCGTGCCGCAGCCCGCGCCGAGTTGGGCTTGCCCGAGGGGCCGCTGGTGGCGTTGATGCCCGGCAGTCGTGGCGGTGAGGTCGGACGTCTGGGCGCACTGTTCTTTGATGCGGCTGAGCGCCTGCAGGCCCTGAAGCCTGGGGTGCGTTTTGTGTTGCCGTGCTCCAGCCCGCAGCGGCGCGCACAAATCGAGGCTTTGTTGGTGGGGCGCGACCTGCCGTTGACACTGCTCGACGGTAACTCGCACCTGGCCCTGGCCGCCTGCGATGCGGTGTTGATCGCTTCCGGTACCGCCACGCTTGAGGCCTTGCTCTATAAACGCCCGATGGTCGTGGCTTATCGCCTGGCGCCGCTGACCTACTGGATTCTCAAGCGCATGGTCAAAAGTCCCTACATCTCCTTGCCCAACCTGCTGGCCCAGCGTTTGTTGGTGCCGGAGTTGTTGCAGGACGCGGCAACACCCGAAGCATTGGCCCAGACCATTGCGCCGTTGATCGACGGTGGCGAAGAGCAGACCCGTGGGTTTGACGAAATTCACCGTACCTTGCGCCGTGATGCGTCGAACCAGGCAGCAGATGCCGTGTTGACCTTGATTGGCCGCCAGCAGGAAACCCTATGAAGACGCAAATCGGCCTGGATTTCAGCCTGGTTGCCCAAACCCACGAACTGGTCGCCGGTGTCGATGAAGTAGGGCGTGGCCCGCTGTGCGGCGCGGTGGTCACGGCGGCGGTGATTCTGGACCCGAATCGTCCGATCCTCGGCCTCAACGACTCGAAGAAACTGACCGAGGCCCGTCGGGAAAAGCTGTTTGACGAAATTTGCGAAAAGGCCCTCAGTTGGCATATCGCCAGGGCCGAAGTCGAGGAAATCGACGAGCTGAATATCCTGCACGCCACGATGCTGGCCATGCAGCGCGCCGTCGAGGGGCTGCACATCACCCCGAAACTGGCGATGATCGACGGTAATCGCTGCCCGAGGCTGGCGATGCCGGCCGAAGCGGTGGTCAAGGGTGATAGCAAGGTTCCGGCGATTGCCGCCGCCTCGATCCTGGCCAAGGTCAGTCGTGACCGTGAAATGGCGGCGTTCGAATTGATCTATCCGGGCTACGGCATTGGCGGCCATAAAGGCTACCCGACGCCCGTTCATCTGGAAGCCCTGGCCCGATTGGGCCCGACACCGATCCACCGACGCTCGTTTGCCCCGGTACGCCTGGCTTATGAGGCGCGCGAAAACCTGGCCGAGCGTTAGGCGCAGGCTGATGTTTTACTCAAGGCCCGGTACAATCCGGGCCTTGTTGTTTTCACACGTATCTAGACAGGATCACTATGCCGGCTTCATTCGTTCACCTGCGCCTGCACACTGAATATTCCCTGGTCGACGGCCTGGTACGGATCAAACCGCTGGTCAAAACCCTGGTGGGCATGAACATGCCTGCCGTTGCGGTCACTGACCAGAACAACATGTGTTCCCTGGTCAAGTTCTACAAAAATGCTATGGGCGCCGGGATCAAGCCGATCTGCGGTGCCGACCTGTGGTTGTCCAACAAAGACCCGGACAACGCCCTGAGCCGTATCAGCCTGTTGGCGATGAATGGCGTGGGTTATCGCAACCTGACTGAACTGATTTCCCGTGGTTTCATCGACGGCCAGCGCAATGGCTCGATCATCATCGAGCGTGAATGGGTTGCCGAGGCCAGCGAAGGCCTGATCATGCTGTCGGCGGCTAAAGAGGGCGAGATCGGGATCGCGCTGCTCGGCGGTAATCCGCACGAGGCAGAGGTACTGGCGAGCGAGTGGATGCAGGTCTTCCCGGGCCGCTTCTACCTGGAAGTGCAGCGCACCAACCGTCCCAACGACGAAGAACACTTGCATGCCGCCGTGGCCCTGGCCGAAAAGCTGGGTGCGCCGCTGGTGGCCACCAACGATGTGCGCTTTATCAAGAAAGAAGACTTCGAGGCCCACGAAACCCGCGTCTGCATCGGTGAGGGCCGGGCACTGGACGATCCGCGTCGCTCGAAAAACTACAGCGAAGAGCAATACCTCAAAAGTGCCGAGGAAATGGCCGAGCTGTTCAGTGACCTGCCCGAGGCGCTGGAAAACTCCGTCGAAATTGCCAAACGCTGCAATATTGAAGTGAAGCTGGGCAAGCACTTCTTGCCCAACTTCCCGATTCCCGATGGCATGACCATCGATGAGTATTTCCGCAAGGTGTCCTTTGATGGCCTGGACGAGCGTCTCTCCGTTCTGCTGCCCAAGGACACCACTGAAGATTACGAAGCCAAGCGCCAGGTGTATGTCGACCGGCTGAATTTCGAGCTGGATATCATCATCCAAATGGGGTTCCCCGGTTACTTCCTGATCGTAATGGACTTTATCCAGTGGGCCAAAAGCAACGGCGTGCCGGTGGGGCCTGGCCGGGGGTCGGGTGCCGGGTCGCTGGTGGCCTATGTACAGAAGATCACCGACCTTGATCCGCTGGAATATGACCTGCTGTTTGAACGCTTCCTGAACCCGGAACGGGTATCGATGCCCGACTTCGACGTCGACTTCTGCATGGATGGTCGTGACCGGGTGATCGAGTACGTGGCCGAGAAATACGGGCGTAACGCGGTAAGCCAGATCATTACCTTCGGTTCCATGGCGGCCAAGGCGGTCATCCGCGACGTGGCGCGGGTGCAGGGCAAGTCCTACGGCCTGGCGGACCGTTTGTCGAAGATGATTCCCTTTGAAGTCGGCATGACCTTGGAAAAGGCCTACGAGCAGGAAGAAATCCTGCGCGACTTCATCAAGATCGATGAAGAAGCTGCCGAAATCTGGGACATGGCCCGCAAGCTCGAAGGCGTGGTACGTAACGTCGGTAAACACGCCGGTGGTGTAGTCATCGCGCCGACCAAGCTGACAGACTTTTCGCCGATCTATTGCGACGAAGAAGGCGGTGGCCTGGTAACCCAGTTCGACAAGGATGACGTGGAGGCGGCCGGCCTGGTGAAGTTCGACTTCCTCGGCCTGCGGACCCTGACGATCATCGATTGGGCGCTCAAGACGATCAACCGCGAGCGGGCCAAGGTCGATGAGGCGCCGCTGGACATCGCGTTTATCCCGCTGGACGACAAGCCAACCTACGCCCTGCTGCAAAAAGCCGAGACCACCGCGGTGTTCCAGCTTGAATCGCGCGGCATGAAGGAGCTGATCAAAAAGCTCAAGCCCGACTGCCTGGAAGACTTGATCGCACTGGTGGCCCTGTTCCGTCCGGGCCCGCTGCAATCGGGCATGGTTGATGACTTTATCAACCGTAAGCACGGGCGCGCCGAACTGGCCTACCCGCACTCCGATTACCAGTACGAGGGCCTCAAGCCAGTACTGGCACCGACCTACGGCATCATCCTGTATCAGGAACAGGTGATGCAGATCGCCCAGGTCATGGCCGGCTACACCCTCGGCGGTGCAGACATGCTGCGTCGCGCCATGGGTAAGAAAAAGCCCGAGGAAATGGCCAAGCAGCGCGGCGGTTTCATTGAAGGCTGCGCCACCAACAACATCGACGCTGACCTGGCCGGTAACATCTTTGACCTGGTGGAAAAATTCGCCGGTTATGGCTTCAACAAATCCCACTCCGCCGCCTATGGCCTGGTGTCGTACCAGACTGCCTGGCTGAAAGCCCACTATCCGGCGCCGTTCATGGCGGCGGTACTTTCGGCGGATATGCACAACACCGACAAGGTCGTGACCTTGATCGAAGAAGTGCGGACCATGAAACTGCGCCTCGACGCGCCGGATGTGAACGCCTCGGAGTTCAAGTTCACGGTGAACGACGAAGGCCGCATCATCTATGGCCTGGGCGCGATCAAGGGCGTGGGCGAGGGCCCGGTCGAGGCGATCACCGAGGCGCGCCAGGACGGCCCGTTCAAGGATCTGTTTGATTTCTGCGCTCGGGTCGATCTCAAACGCATCAACAAACGTACCCTCGATGGCCTGATCCGCAGCGGTGCCCTGGATCGCCTCGGGCCGTATTTCCATGACGAGCCGAAGGCCTACCAGGCCAATATCGACCGTAATCGCGCGGTGCTGCTGACCGCCATGGAAGAAGCGATCAAGGCTGCCGAACAAACCGCCCGGACCCACGACAGTGGGCATGCCGACCTGTTTGGCGGGCTGTTTGTCGAAGAAGATGCCGATGTGTACGCCAATCACCGCAAGGCCAAGGAGCTGACCCTCAAGGAGCGGCTCAAGGGTGAAAAAGACACCCTGGGCCTGTACCTCACCGGTCACCCGATTGACGAATATGAAGGCGAGATCCGCCGTTTTGCCCGCCAGCGCATCATCGACCTGAAGCCGGCGCGCGATACCCAGACTGTCGCCGGGATGATCATTGCCCTGCGGGTGATGAAGAACAAAAAGGGCGACAAGATGGGTTTCATCACCCTCGACGACCGCTCCGGGCGTATCGAAGCGTCGCTGTTTGCCGACGCCTTCCACTCCGCGCAGTCGCTGTTGCAGACCGATGCAATGGTGGTGGTGGAGGGGGAGGTCAGCAACGATGACTTCTCCGGCGGCCTGCGCCTGCGCATCAAGCGGGTGATGAGCATGGAAGATGCCCGTACCAACCTGGCCGAAAGCCTGCGCCTGAAGGTCAAAACCGAAGCGCTCAAGGGCGATCAGCTACGCTGGCTGGGGGATCTGCTCAAGCGCCACCGTGGCGCGTGCCCGGTGACCATGGAGTACACCGGCAGCGATGCCAAGGCGATGTTGCAGTTTGGCGAGACGTGGCGAATTGACCCGGCCGATGGCTTGATTCAAGCATTGCGTGACCAGTTCGGGCGTGACAACGTCTTCCTCCAATACCGTTGACGGTCAGGGCCATTGTTTTGCCCCTGACCTCGACTCAACATTTAATCTCGACCTTGACGCGCCTCTCCCTTAAGGTAGGGCGCGAATAGACCACCGGCAGGCCTGGCACTCCCTGGCCGTCGACCCAAGACGGACGCTTATGAACCCGAATTTTCTTGATTTCGAACAGCCGATCGCTGACCTGCAAGCCAAGATCGAAGAGCTGCGCCTGGTCGGCAATGACAATTCGCTGAATATCGGCGATGAAATCTTGCGCCTGCAAGACAAGAGCAAGACGCTGACCGAAGACATCTTCGGCAAGCTGACCAGCTGGCAGATCGCGCGCCTGGCCCGCCACCCACGCCGTCCGTACACCCTGGACTACATCGATCACATCTTCACCGAGTTTGACGAGTTGCACGGCGACCGTCACTTCTCCGATGACGCGGCGATTGTCGGCGGTATTGCCCGCCTCGACGACCAGCCCGTGATGGTGATCGGTCACCAGAAAGGCCGCGAAGTGCGCGAGAAAGTCCGTCGCAACTTCGGTATGCCGCGTCCGGAAGGCTACCGTAAGGCCTGTCGCCTGATGGAAATGGCCGAACGCTTCAAAATGCCGATCCTGACCTTTATCGACACCCCGGGCGCCTACCCAGGCATCGACGCGGAAGAGCGTAACCAGAGCGAAGCGATTGCCTGGAACCTGCGGGTGATGGCGCGCCTGAAAACCCCGATCATCGCGACCGTGATCGGTGAAGGCGGTTCCGGTGGTGCGCTGGCCATTGGCGTCTGCGACCAGTTGAACATGCTGCAATACTCCACCTACGCGGTGATTTCGCCGGAAGGCTGCGCCTCGATTCTGTGGAAAACCGCAGAAAAGGCCCCGGATGCTGCCGAAGCCATGGGTATCACCGCTGATCGCCTCAAAGGCCTGGGCATTGTCGACAAAGTGATTGCCGAACCACTGGGCGGCGCTCACCGCGACCCGGCTGCCGTTTCCGCAACCATTCGTGCCGAACTCTGCGAGCAACTGGATATGCTCAAGAAGTTCGACAGCGAAGCGCTGCTGGCTCGTCGCTACGAGCGCTTGATGAGCTACGGCCTCTAAACGCAGGACCCTGTAGGAGCCGGCAAGCCGGCTCCTACAGTTTGATTCTGTTCGGACGGTAATCCTCGATGAAGCCCTTCAAACCGGATCTCACCGCCAAACTCCTGCAATCCCTCGCCCCCTGGCGCAACGCTCCGGCCTGGCATATCGCCTACTCCGGTGGACTCGACTCCACTGTCCTGCTGCACCTGCTCGTCGACCTGGCAAAAACCCAACCCCTGCCTGCACTGCGGGCTATCCATGTTCATCATGGCCTTCAGGCTGCGGCTGACGCGTGGCCAGCCCATTGCCAGGCGGTCTGTGATGCCGCAGGGGTGGCGCTGCGAGTCATGCATGTGCAAGTGCTGCCTGGCGCAAGTCTTGAGCGTGCGGCTCGTGATGCGCGCTACCAGGCGTTCGCCGAGGCGATCGGCCCAGGGGAGTTGCTACTCACAGGCCAGCACCGTGATGATCAGGCTGAAACCCTGTTGTTCCGCCTGCTGCGGGGCGCTGGGGTGCGCGGTCTGGCCGGCATGCCGACGCAGCGTGCCTTGGGCGCGGGGGCGCTGGCGCGGCCGTTGCTGGACGTATCGCGAACCGAGTTGGAAGCCTACGCCCGCGACCATCAACTGACCTGGATCGAAGACCCGTCCAACAGCGATCCACGCTTCTCGCGCAATTACCTGCGCCATCAACTGTTCCCGCTGCTCACCGCACGCTGGCCCCAGGCCGTGAATGCCCTGGCGCGTACCGCCGGGCATTTGGCAGAGGCCCAGGGGCTGCTCGATGAGTTGGCGCAACTGGATGTACAGGCCGCCAACCAGCCGTCCGGGCTTTCGTGGCTGGCGCTGCCATCGTTGAGCATTGCACCGTTGCGTACTCTTTCCGACGCCCGGCAGCGCAACGCCTTGCGGTACTGGCTGGCGCCTTTGACACGCTTGCCCGATAGCGAGCACTGGGTTGGCTGGAGTGCCTTACGTGATGCCAAGGCGGATGCACAACCCATTTGGCGTTTGGCCGACGGCCAATTGCACCGTTGCAACGATCGCATTTGGTGGTTGCCTACCCAGTGGTCAGAGTTTTCCGACAGTCCATTGAGCTGGTCGCACCCGCAAAACCCACTACAGTTACCCGGCAACGGCCAACTGCATTTCAGCGGATGTGTCCCTGATGGGCCTTTGAACATTGCTTACCGCCTGGGCGGTGAAGTCATGGAAGTGCCAGGCCGTGGCCGTCGTGACCTCAAGCGTTTGCTCAACGAAAGTGCGGTGCCGGGCTTTGTCCGTGGCAGATTGCCGCTGCTGTACCAGGGTTCCCGTTTGCTGGCTGTGGCCAACCTGGCCAGGGCCTCGACAGGGCAGGGGGATGACTGGCAATTACATTGGACGCCACCAACCTGCGATCAAGGTTTGAGCTGATAGCGCCTTTCCGGTAGACTACGCTCCCTTCTTGATACAACTTCTGTGGATTCTCCTGAAACACAGTCGTTGCCGATTACCAAGCAGTCTTTGCTGGGCGATTCCAAAAAATGTGTAGCGATCAACGTACCGGTGTTCCATTGCTGGTCTGTCACAACGCGGCGGTTTTTTTGAAAGGTGCACTGTGATTAATGCAGGTGATCGGGGGCTTCGGCCTTCCTTCGCTTTCCCCGGCGGCTCCGACCGCTTTAACGCAGACTTCTAGGGTTTTTCATGACGCGCTACATATTCGTCACGGGCGGTGTTGTTTCTTCATTGGGGAAAGGCATTGCCTCCGCTTCGTTGGCGGCCATCCTGGAGGCGCGGGGACTTAAGGTCACCATGCTCAAGCTGGACCCGTACATCAACGTCGACCCGGGCACCATGAGCCCGTTCCAGCACGGTGAAGTGTTCGTCACCCACGACGGCGCCGAGACCGACCTGGACCTGGGCCACTACGAGCGGTTCATCCGCACGACCATGACCCAGAACAACAACTTCACCACTGGCCGTGTCTACGAGCACGTGCTGCGCAAAGAGCGCCGTGGTGACTACCTGGGTGCAACCATCCAGGTGATCCCGCACATCACCGACGAAATCAAGCGCCGCATCATCAAGGGCGCAGGCGATGCCGACGTGGCGATGGTCGAGATCGGTGGCACCGTGGGTGACATCGAATCGCAACCGTTCCTCGAAGCCATCCGCCAGTTGCGTTTCGAAGTCGGCGCCAAGCGCGCGATGCTGATGCACCTGACGCTGGTGCCGTACATCGCCACTGCCGGCGAAACCAAAACCAAGCCAACCCAGCATTCGGTCAAGGAACTGCGTTCCATCGGCCTGCAGCCGGACGTGCTGGTGTGCCGCTCCGATCACCCGATCGACATTTCCTCGCGTCGCAAGATCGCCCAGTTCACCAACGTTGAAGAGCGTGCGGTGATTGCCCTGGAAGACGCCGACACCATCTACAAGATCCCGGGCATCCTGCATTCCCAAGGCCTGGATGATTTTGTGGTCGAGCGTTTCGGCTTGCAGTGCAATGGCGCGGACCTGTCCGAGTGGGAAGCGGTGGTTGACGCCAAGCTCAACCCTGAGCACGAAGTGACCATCGCCATGGTCGGCAAGTACATGGAACTGCTGGACGCGTACAAGTCGCTGATCGAAGCGATGAGCCACGCCGGCATCAGCAACCGGACCAAGGTCAACCTGCGCTACATCGATTCTGAAGATATCGAGAACCAGGGCACCGCGCTGCTCGAAGGCGTTGACGCGATCCTCGTTCCAGGCGGTTTCGGCCTGCGTGGCGTGGAAGGCAAGATCACCGCCGTGCAGTACGCTCGCGAGAACAAAGTGCCGTACCTGGGTATCTGCCTGGGCATGCAAGTGGCCGTTATCGAGTTCGCCCGTAACGTGCTGGGCTGGAAAGACGCCAACTCCACCGAGTTCGATCACACCAGCGGCCACCCGGTCGTGGGCCTGATCACCGAGTGGGAAGATGCCACCGGCGCTGTTGAAACCCGTACCGAAACCTCCGACCTGGGCGGCACCATGCGCCTGGGAGCACAGGATTGCCTGCTGGAGTCCGGTTCGCTGGTGCACGACTGCTATGGCAAGGATGTGATCGTCGAGCGTCACCGTCACCGTTATGAGGTGAACAACAACCTGCTGCCGCAGATCAAGGAAGCCGGCCTGAAAATCTCCGGTCGCTCCGGTGATGGCAAGCTGGTTGAAGTGGTCGAGGCACCGGATCATCCATGGTTCGTCGCGTGCCAGTTCCACCCTGAGTTCACCTCGACTCCACGCGACGGTCACCCGTTGTTCAGCGGCTTCGTCAAGGCTGCACTGACGCAACATCAGAAGAAGGCGTAAACCTGATGGCCCAGAAGATCATTCGCGTAGGCGACATCGAGATTGCCAACGACAAGCCCATGGTGCTGTTTGGCGGCATGAACGTGCTGGAAAGCCGCGACATGGCGATGCAGGTCTGTGAAGAGTACGTCAAGGTTACCGAGAAACTGGGTATCCCCTACGTATTCAAGGCCAGCTTCGACAAGGCCAACCGTTCGTCCGTGACCTCCTATCGCGGCCCGGGCCTTGAAGAAGGCATGCGGATCTTCCAGGACATCAAGCAAGCCTTCGGCGTGCCGATCATCACCGACGTCCACGAGCCTGAGCAGGCGGCCGTGGTCGCCGAGGTGTGCGACATCATCCAGTTGCCGGCCTTTCTGTCGCGCCAGACCGACCTGGTGGTCGCGATGGCCAAGACCGGCGCTGTGATCAATATCAAGAAAGCCCAGTTCCTCGCGCCCCAGGAAATGAAACACATCCTGAATAAGTGCGTGGAAGCGGGTAACGACCAGTTGATCCTCTGCGAACGTGGTTCGAGCTTCGGCTACAACAACCTCGTGGTGGACATGCTCGGTTTCGGCATCATGAAACAGTTCGAGTACCCGGTATTCTTCGACGTGACCCACGCGCTGCAAATGCCCGGTGGTCGCGCAGATTCTGCCGGTGGGCGACGTGCCCAGGTGCTGGACCTGGCCAAGGCCGGCATCAGCCAGTCCCTGGCCGGCCTGTTCCTGGAAGCCCACCCGGACCCGGACAACGCCAAATGCGACGGCCCATGCGCCCTGCGCCTGGACAAGCTTGAGCCATTCCTGGCCCAGCTCAAGCAGTTGGACGAACTGGTCAAGAGTTTTCCGACAGTAGAAACCGCGTAACCCGCGTTTCTCCGGTAAACTTTCCGCGCTTTATGCTCAGGTCCCAGGGCCTGGGCCTTGTCGCCTGCAAGCCTGCCCCGTTGTTCCACCCTTGCGGTCGGTCAAAAGATTTCCTTCAGCTGCGTCGTTTTCGTCAACTTTGGAGTGTTTACAACAATGGCAAAAATCGTCGACATCAAAGGTCGTGAAGTTCTCGACTCCCGTGGCAACCCCACCGTCGAAGCCGACGTGCTTCTCGATAACGGCATCATCGGCAGCGCCTGCGCGCCGTCCGGTGCTTCCACAGGTTCGCGCGAAGCGCTGGAACTGCGTGATGGCGACAAGAGCCGTTACCTGGGCAAGGGTGTCCTCAAGGCAGTAGCCAACATCAACGGTCCGATCCGCGACCTGTTGCTGGGCAAGGACCCGCTGGACCAGAAAGCCCTGGACCACGCGATGATCAAGCTCGACGGCACTGAAAACAAAGGCAGCCTCGGCGCCAATGCGATCCTTGCTGTGTCCCTGGCGGCTGCCAAGGCGGCTGCACAGGATCAGGACCTGCCGTTGTACGCGCACATTGCCAACCTGAACGGTACTCCGGGTGTCTACTCGATGCCGGTCCCGATGATGAACATCATCAACGGTGGCGAGCATGCGGATAACAACGTCGATATCCAGGAATTCATGGTACAGCCGGTTGGCGCCAAGACCTTCTCCGAAGGCCTGCGCATGGGCACCGAGATTTTCCATCACTTGAAAGCTGTGCTGAAGGCCCGTGGCCTGAGCACTGCCGTAGGCGACGAAGGTGGTTTCGCACCGAACCTGGCGTCCAACGAAGATGCACTGAAAGTGATCTCCGAAGCCGTGGCCAACGCTGGCTACAAGCTGGGCACCGACGTGACCCTGGCCCTGGACTGCGCGGCCAGCGAGTTCTACGAAGATGGCAAGTACAACCTGTCCGGCGAAGGCCAGGTGTTCACCGCCGAAGGTTTTGCTGACTACCTCAAAGGCTTGAGCGAACGTTACCCGATCATCTCCATTGAAGATGGCCTGGACGAGTCCGACTGGGACGGCTGGAAGATCCTCACCGACAAGATCGGCGAGAAAGTCCAACTGGTGGGCGACGACCTGTTCGTGACCAACACCAAGATCCTGAAAGAAGGCATCGACAAGAAGATCGCCAACTCGATCCTGATCAAGTTCAACCAGATCGGCACCCTGACCGAAACCCTGGAAGCCATCCAGATGGCCAAGGCTGCCGGCTACACGGCTGTGATCTCGCACCGCTCCGGCGAAACCGAAGATTCGACCATTGCCGACCTGGCCGTGGGCACCTCGGCGGGCCAGATCAAAACCGGTTCGCTGTGCCGTTCCGACCGCGTTTCCAAGTACAACCAACTGCTGCGTATCGAAGAGCAATTGGGCGGTAAAGCCAAATACAACGGTCGCGGTGAGTTTCGCGGCTGAGTAGTTGATGGTAAAAAGACAACAGATTGTGTCGCAAAACTCACTGTAGAGTGAATTTGCGCACTAATCTGATGCCTATCAAGCACAAGCCTGGTTCTTCCAGGCTTCGTGCTATCAGTTGTTTCAAAAGTTTTGCATGGCTGTCTTTTTTCACTGGATACCCGATATTCGATGCGCAGTCCCAATTGGTTGTTCCTCGTCTTGCTCTTGCTGTTGGCTGGCCTGCAGTACCGCCTTTGGGTGGGCAATGGCAGCCTGGCGCAGGTAACCGACCTGACCCAGCAAATTGCCGCGCAGCACGCCGAGAACGAGGTGTTGCTGGAGCGCAACCGTGTGCTCGATGCCGAAGTGCTTGAGTTGAAAAAAGGCATGGAGACCGTTGAAGAACGGGCTCGTCATGAATTGGGCATGGTCAAGGAGGGCGAAACCCTCTACCAGTTGGCCCAATGAGTTTCTGTTTGCCGGCCTTCTGGGCCGTGATTCCTGCCGCGGGCGTTGGTGCCCGTATGGCTGCTGACCGTCCCAAGCAATATCTGCAACTGGGCGGGCGCACTATTCTCGAACACAGCCTTGGCTGTTTTCTCGACCATCCGAGCCTCAAGGGCCTGGTAGTCAGCCTGGCTGTCGATGACCCTTACTGGCCAAGCCTGGCATGTGCTGGCGACCCGCGTATCCAGCGCGCAGACGGTGGTTCGCAGCGTTCAGGCTCGGTACTCAATGCGTTGCTGCAACTTAATGCCCTGGGCGCCAGCGATGACGACTGGGTGTTGGTGCATGATGCTGCACGGCCGAACCTGAGTCGCGAGGATCTCGACAAGTTGCTGGCGGAGCTGGCGGACGATCCAGTCGGTGGTTTGCTGGCCGTACCGGCCCGCGACACCCTCAAGCGTGTCGACAAGCTCGGGCGGGTCGTGGAAACCATTGACCGCAGCCTGATCTGGCAAGCCTATACGCCGCAGATGTTTCGCCTTGGGGCCTTGCACCGTGCCTTGGCCGATAGCCTCGTGGCCGATGCGGTCATCACCGACGAAGCCTCGGCCATGGAATGGTCCGGCCAGGCGCCACGTCTGATTGAAGGGCGAGCGGACAATATCAAGGTGACCCGGCCGGAAGATCTGGAGTGGCTCAGGTTGCGGTGGGCGAATCGTCGCTAGTCAGTTACACCGAGTTGACTCTATCGCAGGCAAGCCAGCTCCCACACTTGTGGGAGCTGGCTTGCCTGCGATGAGGCCGGGCCTGACACCCCAGATCACCCGCCATACTCCGGTCGTCCAGCCAACCCTTCCTTCAGGTAATCCACCAACTTGCGCACCTTCGGCGACAAATGCCGCTGCTGCGGATACAGTGCCCACACCGCCGTATTCGGCGGTTGATGGGCCTCAAGCAGTGAAACCAGTGCCCCATTGTGCAAGTGTTCCAGCACGTAATAATCCGGCAGCTGGCACAACCCCACCCCCTGCAACGCCGCATCCAACACCGCCTGCCCACTGTTGCAGCGCCAGTTTCCCTGCACCCTTTGGGAAAACTCGCGCCCATCCTGGGCCAACTGCCAAATGTCCGAGCTGCCGATCAGGCAGTTATGCCGGCTTAGCTCCGACAAGCTATGTGGGCGTCCATACCGCTCCAGGTAGGACGGCGACGCGCACAGATACATGCGCCGGGGTGCCAGGCGGCTGGCGACCATCCGCGAATCCTGCAGGCGGCCCAGGCGAATCGCCAGGTCCAGGCCTTCATGCACCAGGTCGAGCGGGCGATTGCTCAGTTCGATGTCCACCCGCAATTGCGGATACAACCCCATGAAGCGGGTGACCAGCGGCACGATGAAGCGTTCGCCATAAGCCACGGCGCAGGTCATGCGCAACATGCCTTTGGGTTCGCTGGTCAGGTCGCCCACGGCGCGCAGGGCTTCTTCGCGCCCGTCTTGCAGGCGTTGGCAATGCTGCAGGAAGGTTTGCCCGGCCTCGGTCAGCGTCACGCGCCGGGTACTGCGATAGAGCAAGCGGGTTTGCAGGCGTTCTTCCAGGCGTGCCACCTGGCGGCTGATATGGGATGAGGACACCCCAAGGCGCTCGGCAGCGGCGGTGAATTGGCTGCATTCGGCCACGGCGACGAATTCATCGATGCCTTCCCAGCGGTTCTCCAGCATGTTGATTATCCCTGTACGGCAATAATGTTTTGCTTTTGCCTGGATTATTAATCAATGGGCCATGTTTTACACTGCCTCTCTCACTTTTCAAGCCCCTGGAGAAACCCGGATGATCAAGTCACGCGCTGCTGTCGCCTTTGAAGCCAAGAAACCGCTGGAGATCGTGGAAGTGGATGTCGCCATGCCCAAGGCTGGCGAAGTCCTGCTGCGGGTGGTCGCTTCCGGGGTTTGCCATACCGATGCCTACACCCTGTCGGGTGCGGATCCGGAAGGCATCTTCCCGTCGATCCTCGGTCATGAAGGCGGCGCAGTGGTCGAAGCGATTGGCGAGGGTGTGACCTCGGTAGCGGTGGGTGACCACGTGATCCCGCTGTACACCCCGGAATGCGGCAAGTGCAAATTCTGCCTGTCGGGCAAGACCAACCTGTGCCAGGCCATTCGTGCGACCCAGGGCAAAGGCCTGATGCCAGACGGCACCACACGTTTCTCCTACAAGGGGCAGCCGATTTTCCACTACATGGGGACTTCGACCTTTTCCGAGTACACCGTGCTGCCGGAAATCTCCGTGGCCAAGATTCCTAAAGAAGCGCCGCTGGAAAAAGTCTGCCTGCTGGGCTGTGGCGTCACCACCGGGATCGGTGCAGTGATCAACACCGCCAAGGTCAAGCCGGGCGATACCGTGGCTATCTTCGGCCTGGGCGGGATTGGCTTGTCGGCTGTGATCGGTGCGGTGAAAGCCAAGGCCGGTCGTATCATCGCCATCGATATCAACCCGGCCAAGTTCGAGATCGCCAGGCAACTGGGTGCCACCGACTGCATCAACCCGAAAGACTACGATCGTCCGATCCAGGATGTGATTGTCGATTTGACCGACGGCGGCGTGGACTTTTCCTTCGAGTGCATCGGCAATGTGCAACTGATGCGCGCAGCGCTTGAGTGCTGCCACAAGGGCTGGGGCGAGTCGGTGATCATTGGTGTCGCCGGGGCCGGCCAGGAAATTGCCACCCGTCCGTTCCAACTGGTAACCGGCCGCGTCTGGCGTGGTTCGGCATTCGGTGGCGTGCGTGGCCGCAGCGAGTTGCCAAGCTACGTGGCGATGGCCCAGACCGGCGAAATCCCGTTGGATACCTTCATCACCCACACCATGGGCCTGGAAGATATCAATAAGGCGTTCGACCTGATGCATGAAGGCAAGAGCATTCGTACCGTCATTCATTTCTGAGGTCGGCCATGAGTCTGGAAAATCTGTCATGCCAGAAGAGCTTCGGCGGCTGGCACAAGCGTTACAAGCATCATTCCGAGGTGCTGGACTGCGACATGACCTTCGCCGTCTACCTGCCGCCCCAGGCGGAGCAGGGCGGCAAGCTGCCGGTGTTGTACTGGCTGTCGGGGCTGACCTGCACCGATGAGAACTTCATGCAGAAGGCCGGCGCGCAGCGCATGGCTGCCGAACTGGGGTTGATCATCGTCGCGCCGGATACCAGCCCTCGTGGGCCGGGTGTGCCGGGTGACCCGGACAACGCCTGGGATTTTGGCCTGGGTGCCGGGTTCTACCTGAATGCCACGCAGGAACCTTGGAGCAAGCATTATCGGATGCATGATTATGTAGTGCAGGAATTGCCGGCATTGGTTGAGGCGCATTTCCCGGCTTCCGACAAGCGTGGTATCAGTGGCCACTCCATGGGCGGCCATGGCGCACTGGTGTGTGCCTTGCGCAACCCGGGGCGTTATCAGTCGGTGTCGGCATTTTCGCCGATCAATAACCCGATGGATTGCCCTTGGGGCCAAAAAGCCTTTTCTCGCTACCTGGGCGAAGAGCGCTCCAAGTGGCGCGAATGGGACGCCTGTGTGTTGATCAGCGAAGCCTCGGAAAAACTGCCATTGCTGGTGGACCAGGGCGATCGCGACGACTTCCTGGCCAACCAGCTCAAGCCCGAGGCCTTGCTGCAGGCCGCCAAGACGGCGGGCCACCCGCTGGAGTTGCGCCTGCAACCGGGCTATGACCACAGCTACTTCTTTATCGCCAGCTTCATCGAGGACCACTTGCGTCATCATGGACGTGCTTTGCTCGGTTAATGTCCGGCAAAAGTAGGTAGAATCACGCCCTGAATTAAATCGGGGCGTTTTTTTATGCGTATTGGCCACGGCTATGATGTGCACCGTTTCGCCGAAGGCGACTTCATCACCCTGGGCGGCGTGCGTATTGCACACCACCATGGGTTGCTGGCTCATTCCGACGGCGACGTTGTGCTGCATGCCTTGAGCGATGCCTTGCTTGGCGCAGCGGCGTTGGGGGATATCGGCAAACACTTTCCGGACACTGACCCCACTTTCAAGGGGGCGGACAGCCGCGTGCTGCTGCGCCATGTGGTCGGCCTGATCCATGCCAAGGGCTGGAAGGTCGGCAATGTCGATAACACCATTGTTGCCCAGGCGCCGAAAATGGCCCCGCATATCGAATCGATGCGCGCACTGATTGCCGCTGACCTGCAAATAGAACTGGATCAAGTCAACGTGAAAGCCACCACTACCGAAAAGCTCGGGTTTACCGGTCGTGAAGAGGGCATTGCGGTGCACTCCGTCGCCTTGTTGCTGCGCGCATGAACGAGACGCAACTGTTGGGCCCGCGGGCCTATGGCGAGGCACTGGGCAGTGCGGTGCTCAAGGCAACGGCCGAAGACTTCCAGGTGGATGAAGTGCTGGATATCCCGCTGACCGGCGAGGGTGAACACCTGTGGTTATGGGTGGAAAAGCGTGGCCTGAACACCGAAGAGGCTGCGCGACGCATTGCCAAGGCTGCCGGCGTGCCTTTGCGCACGGTGAGCTATGCCGGCCTCAAGGATCGCCAGGCGCTGACGCGCCAGTGGTTCAGCGTGCAACTGCCGGGCAAGGCCGATCCAGACCTCAGTGGTGCGGAAAACGACACCCTGAAGATCCTCAAGATCGCCCGCCACAAGCGCAAGTTGCAGCGCGGTGCGCATTCGGCCAATGGTTTTACCCTGCGCCTGACCCAACTGTCGGGCGACCAGGCCGCGATTGATGCGCGCCTGCAATTGATCGCCAAGCACGGTATCCCCAACTATTTCGGCTCCCAGCGCTTTGGCCACAACGGCGGCAACGTCGTCGATGCCCGCGACTGGGCGGCCCGCAAGGCCTTGCCGGAGCAGCGCAATGTGCGTTCGCGCCTGCTGTCGACGGCGCGCAGTTTTGTGTTCAATAAAGTGCTGGCGGCGCGGGTTGCCGATGGTTCGTGGCAGCGGGCCCAGGTCGGTGACCTGCTGGCATTCACCGACAGCCGCAGTTTCTTCCCGGCCGCAGAGGCGGAGTGCAGCGATCCACGCCTGGCGATCCTCGACCTGCATCCCACCGGCCCGCAATGGGGTGAAGGCGCTTCGCCCGCCACTGGCGCCACCCATGAACTGGAGCAAGCCGTCGCCGCGAGCGAGGCGGACCTGTGCGATTGGCTGGCCAAAGCCGGCATGAGCCAGGAACGTCGCATTCTGCGGCTGCCCATTGGCGGGTTGACGTGGCATTATCCCTCGCTGGACATTCTGCAATTGGAATTCGTCCTGCCGGCCGGATGCTTCGCCACTGTCTTGGTGCGCGAGCTTGTTGATCTGGTGCCGGTGGGGCAGACGGACAGCCCATGCGTATTCTGATATCTAACGACGACGGGGTCACCGCACCCGGCCTTGCCGCGCTTCATGCTGCGCTGGCGGATTACGCCGAGTGCGTGGTGGTTGCCCCCGACCAGGACAAAAGCGGCGCCAGCAGCTCGCTGACGCTCGACCGTCCTTTGCACCCGCAGACGCTGGCCAACGGCTTTATCAGCGTTAATGGCACGCCGACCGATTGCGTGCACCTGGCGATCAACAGCTTGCTGGCCGATGAGCCGGACCTGGTGGTTTCCGGGATCAACCTGGGCGCCAACCTGGGCGATGACGTGCTGTATTCCGGCACCGTGGCGGCGGCCCTTGAAGGGCGCTTCCTGGGACGCACGGCATTCGCCTTTTCGCTGGCGTCGCGGCAGGTGGATAACCTGGCGACGGCTGCGTATTTCGCGCGCAAGCTGGTCGAGGCCCACGGCACTCTGGTGTTGCCGCCGCGTACGGTGCTCAACGTCAATATCCCCAATCTGCCCCTAGACCATATTCGCGGCATCCAGTTGACCCGCCTGGGCCATCGCGCGCGCGCGGCGGCACCGTTGAAGGTGGTCGATCCCCGTGGCAGGGAGGGCTACTGGATTGCCGCAGCGGGCGACGCCGAGGATGGTGGGCCGGGCACGGACTTTCATGCGGTGATGCAAGGTTATGTTTCGATTACCCCGTTACAACTTGATCGCACCTTCAATGATGCCTTCGGTGGTCTCGACCCTTGGCTGGAGGGGCTGCGCTGATGGCTCGTGAACAGGACGACCTGTTGCGCCGGGGTATCGGCATGACCTCCCAACGCACCCGTGAACGCTTGATCCAGCGGCTCTACGAAGAGGGCCTGTCCAACGCCCAGGTATTGGAAGTCATCCGTCGAACCCCGCGCCATCTGTTTGTCGATGAGGCCCTGGCCCATCGTGCCTACGAAGACACCGCGTTGCCCATTGGCCATAACCAGACCATCTCCCAGCCCTATATGGTGGCGCGGATGAGCGAGCTGCTGTTGGCCGCGGGTCCATTGGACAAAGTGCTGGAGATTGGTACGGGCTCCGGCTACCAGACCGCCGTGCTCTCGCAATTGGTCGAGCGGGTGTTTTCCGTCGAGCGGATCAAGGTTCTGCAGGATCGGGCCAAGGAGCGCCTGGTGGAGCTGAACCTGCGCAATGTGGTCTTTCGCTGGGGTGACGGCTGGGAAGGCTGGCCGGCATTGGCGCCTTACAACGGTATTATCGTGACGGCCGTAGCCACCGATGTACCCCAGGCGCTCCTCGACCAATTGGCTCCGGGCGGGCGCCTGGTGATTCCGGTGGGGTCGGGCGAAGTGCAACAGTTGATGTTGATCGTGCGTGAAGAAGAAGGTTTTTCCCGGCATGTTCTGGGGGCGGTGCGTTTCGTTCCGTTACTCAATGGCCCCTTGGCCTGATCATTTATGACGGCATACTGAATTCTATCCTCGGGTATGTGTCTTACAGCGGGGTTCATTGAGTCAACATCAAGTTGGGTAGTTATTAAACGGGATGAATTTTTCGTTTCTACCTTGTTGCCGGTTAAAGTCCGGCAGCCAGTTATACTTGCAACATATTTCAAGCCTGATACAGGCGTTCATGTTTCAGCCACCACAAAGGGAGCGGCGGGTGAGTCTCACAGTCATTGCGCAGCGTATGAGTAAAACGAGCTTTCAGCGACTGGTGATTGGCCTTGTCTTGAGTTCCTTGTTGGCCGCCTGCTCCAGCACGGGCAGCGGGGCTCGGGTCGTCGACCGCAATAATGCGGCACCGCAGCGGCCTACAGTGACCACCGGGCAATACGTGGTGCGCAAGGGCGATACGATGTTCTCGATCGCCTTCCGGTATGGCTGGGACTACAAGGCGCTCGCCGCACGTAACAACATTCCTGTGCCTTATACGATACATCCTGGGCAGACCATTCGCTTCGATGGTCGCACGGGTTCGGCACCCACGGCAGTTGTGACAAAATCCGGTTCCTCGCCCTCTTCCTCGAGCAAGACCACGGTCTTTACACGGCCCGCCGGCACTGCTGCGCCGGCCGCTGCGAGCAAGCCAGCACCCGCGCCGTTGCCACCTGCAGGGCCTGCACCGAAGGGTTGGGGATGGCCCTCAAATGGCATCCTTATTGGGAAATTCTCCTCAAACGGTAGTTTGAATAAAGGCATTGATATCGCCGGGGATTTGGGACAGCCTGTTTTAGCTGCGTCTGATGGGACGGTTGTATACGCCGGGAGTGGTTTACGGGGCTACGGCGAATTAGTCATCATCAAACACAGCGATACCTACGTCAGTGCCTACGGTCATAACCGCAGGTTGTTGGTTCGGGAGGGGCAGCAGGTCAAAGTCGGACAGACAATTGCCGAAATGGGGTCAACTGGTACAGACCGGGTGAAACTGCACTTTGAGATTCGCCGCCAAGGGAAACCTGTAGATCCGCTGCAATTCCTACCCCGTCGTTGATGTGTTGCCAGCCTGTTCCCTCACGTAGAAGGAACAGGCTCCAGCGTTGCCAAGGATAAAGGCGTCGCTTGAGCTTGAGGTCGAACTCACCAAAGGACTATAACAATGGCTCTCAGTAAAGAAGCGCCGGAGTTTGACATCGACGATGAGGTTCTCCTTATGGAGACCGGCATCGGGACGGAATCGATGTCGAATGAGGGACCCGCTGTACCTTCAGTTCGCACCAAGTCCAAAAACTCCACAGCGTTAAAACAGCATAAGTATATTGACTACACCCGGGCGCTTGATGCGACCCAGTTGTACCTCAATGAAATCGGCTTTTCCCCCTTGCTCACTCCCGAAGAAGAAGTCTTTTTTGCGCGCTTGTCGCAGAAGGGCGATCCGGCTGGGCGCAAGCGCATGATTGAAAGCAACTTGCGGCTGGTGGTGAAAATCGCCCGACGCTACGTCAATCGTGGGCTTTCCCTGTTGGACCTGATCGAAGAGGGCAACCTCGGCTTGATCCGGGCAGTCGAGAAGTTCGACCCTGAGCGGGGTTTCCGCTTCTCGACCTACGCGACGTGGTGGATTCGCCAGACCATCGAACGGGCAATCATGAATCAGACCCGGACCATCCGGTTGCCGATTCATGTCGTCAAGGAGCTTAACGTCTACCTGCGGGCAGCGCGTGAGCTTACCCAGAAACTTGATCATGAACCTTCGCCTGAAGAGATCGCCAACCTGCTGGAAAAACCAGTGGGCGAGGTCAAGCGCATGCTGGGTCTCAATGAGCGTGTGTCTTCGGTCGATGTCTCGCTGGGTCCGGATTCGGATAAAACCCTGCTGGACACCCTGACGGATGATCGTCCAACAGATCCATGTGAGCTGTTGCAGGACGATGATCTGTCGCAAAGTATCGACCAGTGGCTTTCAGAGCTGACGGACAAGCAGCGTGAGGTGGTGATTCGCCGCTTCGGGTTGCGCGGCCATGAAAGCAGTACCCTGGAAGATGTTGGCCTGGAAATCGGCCTGACCCGTGAGCGGGTGCGGCAGATCCAGGTGGAGGGTCTCAAGCGCTTGCGGGAGATCCTGGAGAAGAATGGCTTGTCGAGTGAGTCGTTGTTTCAATAACGACGCTTGACCCAATGTGGGAGCGGGCTTGCTCGCGAACGCGGCGTATCAGTCGACAGATGTACCGACTGATCCAGCGCATTCGCGAGCAAGCCCGCTCCCACATTTTTTATGCTCGACCATAACGGTCGAATGACAGGCATAAAAAAACCCCGCTTTTAAGGGCGGGGTTCTTTCGACTAAGTCAGTACAAGTTAGATAACTTGAACTTCTTCAGCTTGCATGCCTTTCTGACCGCGGGTAGCGATGAAAGAAACCTGTTGGCCTTCTTTCAGGCTTTTGAAGCCGTCGGATTGGATAGCTTTGAAGTGAACGAACAGGTCGTCACCGGATTGTGGAGTGATGAAGCCGAAGCCTTTTTCATCGTTGAACCACTTAACGGTACCAGTTTGGCGATTAGACATGGTGTATCTCCTTGGACAAAGTTAACTGCGACTCAGGAAAAGCCCTGGCCGAGACTGAGTGCAAAGAGCAGGAAAAATTCTTGGAGATGGTTGGATCGAAATTCAACATCGTGTAGAGATTCTCAGTGACACAAGCAGCACAGTGGCGCCACCTTAACCCTTTTTCCGGAACGTGCCAATGGTATTTCCGAAGGTTTCTCTATTTTCGTGACTGGCGGTGCCCTTTACAGGCCCGCGTGCCGTCAATTCAGGGCCAGGGCCCGGTCTACACGGCTGACAGTGACCGGGCGCAACTTAATCAAGAAAAACCCCCGCGTCCTTTGAACCGCGAGGCCAGCCCCGGTAAGATGCCCAACAGAATTTTCCACCTCGCTATTCAGGACACCCGCCATGAGCATCAAATCGGACAAGTGGATTCGCCGCATGGCGCAAGAGCACGGCATGATCGAACCCTTCGTCGAGCGCCAGATGCGCGGTGAAGGCACCGAGCGCCTGATCTCGTTCGGGGTTTCCAGCTACGGCTACGATGTGCGTTGCGCCGATGAGTTCAAGGTCTTCACCAACATCAACTCGGCCACCGTCGATCCGAAAAACTTCGACGAGAAGAGCTTCGTCGATGTGAAGAGCGACGTGTGCATCATCCCGCCAAACTCCTTTGCCCTGGCGCGCACCGTCGAGTTCTTCCGTATTCCGCGCAACGTCCTGACCATCTGCCTGGGCAAGAGCACCTACGCGCGCTGCGGCATCATCGTCAACGTGACCCCGCTTGAGCCGGAGTGGGAAGGTCATGTGACCCTGGAGTTCTCCAACACCACCACCTTGCCCGCCAAGATCTACGCCAATGAAGGTGTGGCGCAGATGCTGTTCTTCGAATCCGATGAAGAGTGCGAAGTGTCCTATAAGGACCGTGGCGGCAAGTACCAGGGCCAGCGCGGCGTCACTCTGCCACGCACCTGATAGAAACGTCTTACAGATCAAGGGAATTTGTCAGCGGGCAGGCACTCTATTGGGTGTACTGCCTCGGCGCGTGCACAGCGCGCCGAGCCACGCTTGAGGAGTACCCTATGAAGATCGACCCGCGAATCAGCGCCGAACTCGCCCGGCTGGAACCCAATCAGATTGGTGTTCTGGCCTGGTCCCTGATGGCCGACCCCGCCGCCGGCGGCATTCCAGGCCAGCCAGACCCCGACACCCCGGAACAACCCTCCGAGCCTGGCGTCCCGACCCTGCCGGACGAGCCACCTCCCGCGCCTGTGGCCTGACGCCTACACGTGTCCCGTCAGGAACTGTTGCAGCCGCTCGCTTCTCGGGTTGCCCAGCACGTCTTCCGGTGCGCCTTGCTCCTCCACCAGGCCCTGGTGCAAAAACAGCACCTGGCTCGATACCTTGCGTGCAAAGCTCATCTCGTGGGTCACCATGATCATGGTCCGCCCCTCTTCAGCCAAGCCCTGGATCACCTTCAGCACTTCGCCGACCAATTCCGGGTCCAGGGCTGAGGTCGGCTCGTCGAACAGCATCACTTCCGGCTCCATTGCCAGGGCGCGGGCGATAGCCACCCGCTGCTGCTGGCCACCCGAGAGGAACGCCGGATACTGGTCGGCCACCCGTGCGGCCAACCCCACCTTGTCCAGATAGCGCCGGGCACGCGCCTCGGCGTCCTTTTTGCTGCACCCCAAGACCCGGCGCGGGGCCATGGTGATGTTTTCCAGCACGCTCATATGGCTCCACAGGTTGAAGTGCTGGAACACCATCGCCAGGCGGGTGCGCAGGCGCTGCAGCTCGTCTTCGTCGGCCACGCGCATGCCGTTGCGGTCGCTGACCATGCGGATCGGCTGGCCGTCGAGGCTCATGGCGCCGTCATTGGGTTGTTCAAGGAAGTTGATGCAACGCAGGAAGGTGCTTTTCCCCGAGCCGCTGGCGCCGATCAGGCTGATCACATCACCGCTTTTGGCCTTGAGCGAAACACCTTTGAGCACTTCATGGTCGCCATAGCTTTTGTGCAGGCCTTCAACGGTCAGTTTGTACATGGGGCGTGCATCCTCAAGGCGATAGTAAATAGCCGCTGCGATAGGGCGTAAGTCCGGCGACATGGGCAATGACCATGCCGGCCGTGGCCATGCGTCGCAACGATCGGGCATACATCAGGCCGGCGTGGCGGTTGTGAATGGGGGTGACGCGGTCGTGAATGGGGTCGATGACCTCGGCGACTAACTGCCCGGCTTCCAGGTATTCCCCTGGCAATGCGTGGAACACCAGCAGGCCACCCTCCGGGGTGGCTACCGGCTCGACGGCGGCCAGTGGCGTGGCGGGGTAGGGCAAGTCTGGCAGGAGGGCAGGCTCGCCGCTGATGGCACCAAAGCGGATCAGGTAGTCGATGATCGCCTGGCAGTCGAGGCTGGCCAGGCCGTGATTGACATCGCCCTGGCCGCGTAACTCCAGGGTCACGGAAAAGCTGCCGAGGGGAATCTCGAAGCGTTCGCCAAAACGTTGCTGCAACTGCCACCAGAGCAGGGTGAAACACTCATCGAAGGATTGCCCGCCGGAGTCGGTGGCCAACAGGCTGGCTTCGGCGCCGATGTAACGGGCCAACGGCTCGACCTGGGGCCAGGCCTCGGGTGTGGTGTACAGATGGGCGACGGCTTCGAAGTCGCAATGCAGGTCCAGCACCATATCGGCATCACAGGCCAGGCGTTGCAGCACCAGGCGCAGGGATTGCAGTTGCGTGACCGGTGCATGGCGGTCGAGAGCCTGGCGCAGACTGTCGCGGATCAATGCGACGTTAAGCCTTGGATCATCCCCCAGCAGGCCTTCGACCTGGTTGCCGACCTCTTCGCTGAGGTCGATAAACAGGCGATTGAAGTTCTGCCCGCTCTCCAGTTCGTAGCGGCCCAGGGGAATATCCATCAGCACCTGCTCCAGGCCCACCGGGTTGGCCACGGGCACCAGCACGATTTCGCTGCGCAGGCGCCCGGCAGCTGCCAGTTCTGCCAAACGGGCCTTTAAGTGCCAGGCCACCAGCATGCCCGGCAGTTCATCGGCGTGCAGCGAGGATTGGATGTAGATTTTGCCTTCGGCCTGCTCGGGCCCGAAATGGAAGCTGTGGATCTGCCGTGCCGTGCCCGGCACGGGCGCCAGGAGGGGATGAATCTGTTGCCGCATAGGGGCTCCTTAATGGCTCGGCCCGAGAAAGGCCAGCCAGCGACGCTCCGCCAGACGAAACAGACCGACCAGGGCAAAGGTCACGGTCAGGTAGATCAGCGCAGCGATACCGAACGATTGGAAGGTCAGGAAGGTAGCCGAGTTGGCATCCCGGGCCACTTTGAGAATGTCCGGGATCGTCGCGGTAAAGGCTACCGTCGTCGAGTGCAGCATCAGGATCACTTCATTACTGTAGTACGGCAATGAGCGGCGCAGGGCCGAGGGCATGATCACGTAGGCGTACAGTTTCCAGCCGCTCAGGCCATAGGCTTTGGCCGCCTCGACTTCGCCGTGGGCCATGCTGCGAATGGCGCCGGCGAATATCTCGGTGGTGTAGGAGCAGGTGTTGAGGGCGAAGGCGAGCAGGGTGCAGTTCATTGCGTCGCGAAAGAACGCATCCAGCACCGGTTGCGCGCGAATGGCGGCAAGGCTGTAGATGCCGGTGTAGCAAATCAGCAACTGGATATAGAGCGGTGTGCCGCGAAACAGATAGGTGTAGAACTGCACCGGCCAGCGCACCCAGCGGCTGGGCGAGACGCGGGCGATGGACAGCGGGATCGACACCACGAAGCCAATGCCGAGCGAGGCCGTGAGCAGCCACAGCGTCATGGCCAGGCCGGTGATGTGGCTACCGTCGCTGTAGAGGAAGGGCCGCCAGTATTCCTGCAGCAGTTCGATCATCGCACCGCCTCCCGTACGCCTGCGGAGTAACGGCTTTCCAGCCAGCGCAGGACGAGGTTGGAGACGCTGGTGATGACCAGGTAGATCAAGGCCGCGACCACCAGGAAAAAGAACAGTTGGTAAGTGCTCTTGCCGGCGTCCTGTGCGGCCTTGACCACGTCGGCCAGGCCGATGATTGATACCAGCGCCGTGGCCTTGAGCATCACCATCCAGTTATTGCCGATGCCCGGCAGGGCGAAGCGCATCATTTGCGGGAAGGTCACGTAGCGAAAGCGCTGCCCGCGCTTGAGGCCATAGGCGGTGGCGGCTTCCAACTGGCCACGGGGTACGGCGAGGATCGCACCACGAAAGGTCTCGGTGAAATAGGCGCCGTAGATAAAGCCCAGGGTAATCACCCCGGCGCCGAACGGGTTGATCTCGATGTACTCCCATTCCATGTAGTCGGTGAACCCGGTCAGCCAGGTTTGCAGGCTGTAGAAAATCAGCAGCATCAGCACCAGGTCCGGCACCCCGCGAATCAAGGTGGTGTAGAGCTGTGCTGGAATGCGCAATAACGCCAGGCTGGACAGCTTGGCGCTGGCACCGATCAGCCCCAGTACGACGCTGACGGCCAGGGACAGCACCGACAACTTGATGGTCATCCAGGTACCTTGCAGCAACAGCGGGCCAAACCCTTTCAGGCTGAACGCGCCAAGCCCGAGGGTCTGCAACAGGTCTTCAAACATAGGGTATGCCTTTGGCCATCGGTCGTGCGCCCGCTCCTTGCCGGAGCGGGCACCGCAGCATTACTTGCCGCTGAACAGGTTCAGATCGCCAAAGTGCTTTTTCTGGATGGTGGCGTAGGTGCCATCATCGTGTAACGCTTTGATACCTTTATCCAGAAGGGCTTTCAGCTCTTTGTTACCTTTTGCGATGCCCACGGCGGTCTTGGAGGGCAGCAGTTCGCTGTCCACCGGCTTGCTGACTTCGTAGTCCGCGCCTTGTGGCGACTTCAAAAAGCCCAGTTCGGCTTGCAGCATGTCCTGGATCGATGCATCGAGGCGGCCCGAAGTCAGGTCGGCATAGACCTGGTCCTGGTTCTGATAGGCCTGGGTTTTCACCCCGGCCTTATCCAGCACGGCCTTGGCGTAGGCTTCCTGGATGGTGCCTTGCTCATACCCCACCGTCTTGCCTTTGAGGGATGCGGTGTCTTCGCTCAGGCCCGAACCTTTTTTGAAGACATAGGAGGTGGGCCCGGAAAACAGCTCATTGGAAAAGTCGATGACTTTTTCGCGGGCCGGGGTCACGGTCATGGAGGAAATCACACCGTCGAACTTCTTGGCTTTCAGGCCTGGGATCATGCCGTCGAAGTCGCTTTCCACCCACTTGCACTTGACCTTCAGCTCCGCACAAATGGCATTGCCCAGGTCGATATCGAAACCCACCAGGCTGCCGTCGGCGGCCTTGGATTCAAACGGCGCGTAGGAAGGGTCCACACCAAAACGCAATTCTTTGTATTCCTTGGCCAAGGCGGTACCGGCGGCCATGCACAGCGCGAGTGCAGAAAGGGTCAGCAATGCTTTTTTCATTAAGTAATCCCTGGAAACCAAGATAAGCGCTTGTGGCGCGATTAGGACTGTTACTGAACGGTGTCAGACGTATCCCAGGTAGCAATTTCTGCACCATAGTTCTGAACAGTCTTTTAAATTGGCAGGATTACGCGAAGGGCAACGTGGTAAGCGCCCGATATCGGGCGCTACAGATCTTCAGCACCATTGCAGTGCAGGCGGGTCACGAACTGCAGGAGCTGGCTCGTCAGCTCCTATATGGGGTTATTTCCCAGGGACCAGAGTCAATCGAGTCTTGCCGTACACCTTGTCAAAGTTCTGCGGTTGCATCGGGAAACTCAAGTATTGCGCCTTGAGCCACGGATCGATGCCATTGACGTAGTTCGGGCTGGCGGGGTTGCCGGATTGGCCGATACCGCCCTGGCCCATCATCGGTTCCACCTGGCCGAAATCCACAATCATGCGCAGGGCCTGGACCTGAGTGGTGGCGAAGTCCTGCCCCCAGTTGTAGGGCGATGCATTCAAGGTGGTGTGATCGCCACCTGCCGCCACCGGACCACGCAGGGTCTGGCTGCTGGTGTTCTTCCAGGTGTAGCTGTGCAATTTGCCCCATTGCCAGGCCTTGTGATCTGCGCCCAGCAGGCTGTCGCCGGCGGTGATCGCAGCGGCCAGGCTGCGGGCGAGGATCACCGGTTTGTCTTCTTTTTGCGCAGTGCGCAGGTCGTCCCAGAATGGGCTGTCTTCGCGCCCCAACAGATGATCAGCCTGGGCGGCGTAGGACAGGTTGGCGTTGCTCACAAAGGCTTTCCAGGTGGCACTGGTTTGCGGGCCCAGTTCATCGAGGAAAATCTGCTTGGCGCTTTCCTGCAGGAACAGTTGGTAGATCGCAGCATCGCTCGACGTGGCGGCCAGGCGCCCGTCGAACGCCATCAGGCGGCCCAGGGCCTCCTGCGCCTTGGCCCGATCGGCGGCAGGCAGGGCATCGATCGCCTGTTTCAGTGGCTGGGCCATACCCGGCGCCTGGAACATGCCTTTGAGCTTGGCAGCGAACAGCGTGGTCTGGTCGTACTGCATGGCGATTACGCTACGGCTGTCGTGCTTGCCGTTGCCTGCCAGTTGCGCCAGGCGTTCGCTGCGCTCCGGCGCGGCCCAGGAGTTGGACAGTTGCATGCCATAGCCGTGGGGTACGGTGCGCTGGCTGGCCGTGCCGACCCAACCTTGTGGCGGGTCCTGGTCATAGGGGTGCAGCATCGCGTCCGCGTAGCCATCCCAGTCAAAGCGCCCGTCCCAGCCAGGCGACGGCAGCAGGCCTTCGCCTTCGCGGCGGTTGGGGAAGCGCCCGGTGACCTGCCAGCCGATATTGCTGGCGTCGGCAAACACCATGTTCAGGGGGATCGCACGAATCTCGCGGCTGGCGTCCGAGGCTTTTTCCACGTTCTGCGCCCGGGACAGGTCGAAAAACGCATCCAGGCTCTTGTCATCCTTGAAGTCGGCGGTTTGCAGGGCCAGGCCATAACCGCTGGTCAGCGACTGGGCGCTGTTGAGCAGCGGCCCGTGACGGGTTTCGTACACGGCCTCGCGAATCGGTCGCTGGCCCTTGGCGAAGAAGGTCTCGTTGCGCACGATGGTCGGCAGCCATTTGCCATTGTGTTCGTAGTACAGCGCGCTGCCCTGGCGTTTGACCTTCTCCAGGAACAGGTCCTGGGTATCACCGGACACCTGGCTCATGCTCCAGGCCACCTTGCCGTTGAAGCCCGACAGCAGGGTAGGAATCCCGGCCATCGACACCCCGGCCGCCTGGTATTTCGGCGCGCGGATTTGTACGAAAGTCCACAAGGACGGCGCCTGCATTGGCGTCGACAGGTCGTTCGCCAGCAGGCTGCGGCCACTGCGGCTGCGTTGCGGGGCGATGGCCCAGTTGCTGGAGGTGGAAACCCCGAGGGTGTTGAGACTGCCCAGGCGCTCATTGATGCTGGTGAGCGTGGCGAGACCGGGAATCTGCCCGAGGTTGACGCCCTTGAGCTTGTCGGACTCCGCCGTAGGCAGCGGTTCATCTGGGTAGCTTGGGGTCAGCCAGGCGAGTTTGTCGGCGCCGATTTTTTGCGCCAGTACCAGGGCGGACAGTTCTTCCTGCAGGTTGGCCGACTCACTGAAGTTGAGCAGGCAGAACAGCAGCGCCGAATCCTCCGGCTTCCAGTATTCGGGCTTATAGCCGGTCTGGGCCAGGTCTGCCGGCAGCTTGTCGCGGTAGCGGAACAGGTAGGCGTTGACCCCGCGTGCATACACTTCGAAGAAGCGCTTGAGGCGCGGTGACGAGGCGTTGTACAGCTCGCTGGCGCTTTTCTTCAGGTTGACTGCACGCATGAAACGGTCGACATCCAGCACATCCGGCCCGGACATTTCCGCCAGGCGGCCCTGGGCCAGCAGGCGCAGGGTGACCATCTGGCTGATCCGGTCGCTGGCGTGCACATAACCGAGGGTGAACAGCGCATCGTGGAACGTGCTGCTCTCAATCAGCGGCATACCCTGGCTGTTGCGCCGCACGGAGACATTTTGCGCCAGGCCCTTGAGCGGCTGTACGCCGGAAACGGGAGGCAGGGTGTCCTGGCTGTTCAGTGACTGGCAACCGGCCAGGCCCAAGGCACTGGCCACTGCCGCGGCAACGCCGAACCGGGGAAGAAAACGTGAGAGGGCTGGCGAGGCCATGGCAAAGCTCCTGCGGGGGGTAACGTCAGTAAAGGCGCTACGTTAGTGAGCGCGGCGAACCGACGCAAGCGGGAGGCGATGCTAATTTTCAGGATTTGATTGAGTAAATGTTGGTGTTGGTGGCGTGTCAGGGCGCGCGTGACCTGGACCAAGATCAAATGTGGGAGCTGTCGAACCCTGGCGAGGCTGCGATAGCGGTGGATCAGGCAACCCCTCTGGCGCCTGTGCCGCCGTCATCGCAGCCTCGCTGGGGCTCGACAGCTCCCACAGGGAGTTGCGCTAATCAGGATTTTGGCGGGTTGACCTTCTGCACCAAATCATAGGCCCGCACCGTCGCCGGACGCTCCTTGATCAGGTTGAACCAGCGATGCAGGTGGGGAAAATCTTCCAGGCGCTGGCTCTGCCATTTGTGGGAAACGATCCACGGGTAGATCGCCATATCGGCAATGCTGTAGGCCTCGCCGGCGACGAAGCTGCGATCGGCCAGGCGTCGGTCCAGTACGCCATAGAGGCGGGCGGTTTCATCGACGTAGCGTTTGATGGCGTAGGGGATTTTTTCCGGGGCGAACTGGCTGAAATGGTGATTCTGCCCGGCCATCGGGCCCAGGCCGCCCATTTGCCAGAACAGCCATTGCAGGGCTTCCTGGCGACCGCGCAGGTCCCTGGGCAGGAACTGGCCGGTCTTTTCTGCGAGGTACAACAGGATGGCACCGGATTCAAACAGGGAAATCGGTGCACCACCGTCGCTGGGCTGCTGATCGACAATGGCGGGAATACGGTTGTTGGGCGCGATCTTCAGGAAGTCTGGCTTGAACTGGTCGCCCTGGCCAATGTTGATCGGGTGCACCTCGTAGGGCAGGCCGGCTTCTTCCAGGAACAACGAAATCTTGTGACCGTTGGGTGTGGTCCAGTAATACAGGTCGATCATGAAGCTCTCCAGGATTGGTGATGCTTGAACGGGCAGGACGCCCGATGATGTGCCTGTAGGTATAGGTAATGTTCGACTACCGAAAATTCAATGAAATATTTGGGTCTATCGATAGAACTGTAGGAGCCGGCAAGCCGGCTCCGTGGGGCGTATCAGACGCCGTGGCACTTCTTGAACTTCTTGGCGCTGCCGCATGGGCATGGGTCGTTGCGGCCCACATCCTTCAGGGCATTGCGCACGGGTTCCTGGTGGGCATGGCCGCAGTTCGGGCCGTGGACATGACCATGGTCGTGATCGTGGTGATCGTGATCGTGGTTGCAGTCAGGACCATGGACATGGGGTTGCTGAGTCATTGGTGTCGCTCCGGAATAAAATCGCCGGGGATTATCTCGTCATTGCGCATCACGTGCACGTCGTTACCGATGAATAATCCGGTTTTCAACTCACCTTCCAGGCGATAGGGGATGGGACGATCCGGATTTTTCAGCAGGTCGGCGATTTCCCGCACCTGCGGCCACAGGTTGGTGCGCACCGTGACTTTGAAAAAAACCCGGCCATGGGGCGCAATGGTCAGCCATTCGTTGGACTCGCCTTCGGTCAGTTCCACATCGGCCAGGCTGATCTTGTAGATCAGGCCGCGCACGGTCAGGTCCGAGTCACTGCGGTTATCCACACGAAAGTGCAGTTTGAATTTCTGCTCCAGCAGCTTGGCGCGCACCAACTCGACCTTGACCAGATGGATCTGCGGTGGCGGCGTGTCATCGGCGAACCAGGACGCGCAACCCGAGAGGCCAACGGTCACTGCGAGCAGGCAGCTATACGCGAGTAACCGGCTAACCATGGCGTGGTCCCTGTAGGAGCGAGCTTGCTCGCGAAAGACGTTAACGATAACGCACGTAGCCTGGATAAACGCGGTGCCCTTTAGTTCTTCGCGAGCAAGCTCGCTCCTACAAAGAAGCGGAATTTTACAGATAGCTGGAGCAACACTTCTTCAATTACTGCTACAAATACCTACCGTGCTGTTTCGGTGCCTTCGATCACATCATAGCTGGCGTAAATGCAGGCGAACGTTAGGCTAACTGGCATCAAGCCCCGGAGCCCGATAACATCGTGCCACTACACGACGAGAGAATCATCATGAAGGCATGGATTGGGGCAATTGCACTGGCTGGCTGAGGGATTGGCGGCTGATTTTTTAGCCGCCGTATTGTTCAGGCTTGAGACTGCTTGACGGCTATATCTCGGATGGTTTGGATATTCTGGTGGATTGCAGATAGCACAAACCACACTCCAGAGCCTAGGCATCCAACGGCGAAACCAATCAGGGCACCGATGTACTCATAGTTACCTTTCATTGCGAAGTAACCCACGACCGTTGCAACGATGATTCCAATCCAAGCGAAGAAATTCACTACGGTGATAACAATGTCTTTCATTACCTATGCTCCTTGCGTGGTTGAGAAGTGGTCACTCTGCCACTATCAAGTTGGGTGGTAAACGCTTGGGTAGAATTACCCTGATCATCAAGAGCGGCTATCGAACCACGGTCGCATCTTGACCGCTGAAAGGAAGGAAGCACCCACCAGCCCTCTTCATCAGGAAGCGCACCTTGAGCTGGCTTCCTTTTGAGAGGTCATACCCGGCCTGCTTGTCTGCGAAGTCGACCTTTAGGTCTTGAGTCCCTACGCCATCCACGTTCAAGGAAGCCTCTTCAGATTCCAGCAAGACGACTTCTCCCTTCCAAGTCATCCAGTGATTTTTGTACTTCGCATTAAATATGTCGTCTTTCTTCTGATCGCTGTAGGTGCTTTTGCATCCTATTTCCGCGTTCACTTGGTTGTAAGTTGCTGTGCTTTCAGGGTACTCGGTGACGGTAGCAGAAGCTGCGTAGGTGCCCCCGGTCGAGCTTGTAGGTTTGGTTGGTGCATTGATCACACCTTTAATAACAATGTAGGCGAGGCCGACCGCGAGCACGATTCCGATAGTTCTTTTGGCTGACAAGATTCAATCCTTGAAGGGTGAGGGGGCCTTATGGTGTCAGTGTGATGTGATGACTGTCCAGATGCCGGGTGGGCTCGTTCCATGCCGAGTTTCCAGTGCCCGTAAAATCTTGGGTAGCGCTTCGCCAGCGGTTCAGAGTTTCCGGCCAGAAAAATAAGCTCTGACTCTTTCCACGCAAAACCAAACTCCGGCGCCGGAGCGGCCTAAGCACTCCTATACGATTTCCCAAATCCGCCGCCAAAAATAAGTGACTCGCTCCGGAGAGTTCTGATACAGGACAGGGGAAAATAAGTTGAGCACGGTAGGTGCTTAACACTGCACGACTGGCTCAAATAGAAACCTGCGGAAAAGCAAAATAAGTTGGTCGGCTCTGAGGCGTCTACAGCTTCAGGAGGAGACGTTGAAAGCGAGCATGAGGCGACGTACTGCTGTAGGTGTGAACGCGCTACCACGAGCGATGTACAGCCTCCTGAATGGGCTTGGGATCATACAAGAGACAGGTTCAATCGCTCCATCAGGCGCTTCACTGTCATGGGTTGGAATACGCTTCCCCGTTCAGTGGTGAGGCCTTTGGCATTCAGGCATTTGGCGATGGCGGCGAATGTTGGTTGACCATCGTACAAACAAGCCTTCAGCTCAGATTCCAATGACTTTGCACGGTTGTTGGCGTTGATTGCCTTAGCCTGCACAGCAGCACCGTTACCAATGGCCCATGCCTTTGCACGTCCGGCATCACGGCGTGCAATCTTGGCTTGAGCTTCAATATCGCCGTTGGCCGCGTCCTTCTTCAGCTCTGCAAGGCCATCCTTGGTACGTTGGCGAATCTTCATCAGTTCTTCTTCAGCTAGCAGAGATTTGATATTTCGCACCAGACCGCTGCCATGTACGTCTTCGGCTTCGATGAACTTGAATTTCTTTTGCAGGGTGATGAAGTGCGCGTGGTCACGGCCAAGACGGTCGAGGCGGTGAACGATGATTGGACAACCCAGCCCTTTCGCCATGGCTAAGGCAAGTTTGCACTGTGGACGCTCTAGGGGGTCGATGCTGCCTGATACACCTTGATCAGTGAACTCGGCAACAATCTCCCATCCGTTGGCCTCAGCGGCGATCTTGATAGCAGCAAACTGACCAGCAACAGAAAGTGACTGATCGTCTGTGCTAACCCGTGCATACGCCACTACCTGTTTCATCGTTCGCCCTCTGTCATCGTTCGTGATTGGGTCATCATAACATATTGCTGACGTTCGTCTACGAATCGTTAAGGTTGCGTTGAGTACGCTTTTCGTCACTTTATTGAAGAAGTGGTTGCACGAATCAAAAGTTTCAGGGTGTAGCTTCAAGTGGGAATGCAATTAAATGCGATTTTGCACAAAAACGATTATTGGTGTGCGTGAACGCATCAGGTTTAGCACAAAGACATTCAAGCCCAATGAATACGGGGATTCACTTCTCAGATGGTGCGCATTTCCATCATGGAAGCTACCATGGAGAAAGGGTTTGTCTTGGATGGGATCAGGTTGTAATCAGGTTGTTAGCGTCTGAGTAGGTTATATACCTGTGTCGTCACCGACACGGCTGAGCACCCATCTGACTGAAGTCAGGCGTTAGCACACTACAGCGTGAGCTGTAAGCTGTTACCTCTTTAAGTTGATCAATTTTTAGTTAGTAATAATAGAATTATTAAAAGTATTCTATAACATCTAAAATGAAGCTTCTGATGCTCTGCATCATCGTGCTAAGCGTTGAACTACGTTCAATAGGTATAACATTGTCAAGCAAGCTTGATGGTAGGTGCTAGATTATAAATTGCTAACTACATTTATCAGTAATTTTTATTATTTTTCTAACGAAGACAAAATCTCAAGAGTAATACCATCAGGCTGCCGCCTTGACCGTGCTCAACCATCGGCTACGCCGACTGTGATACTACCGAGACGTTGCCGTCTCTATATAGTCCCGGAATATCTCTGAGATCTTAAATACACTGGGTTTGTGGATTTGGAAATCACCCACAAAAGCTTTTGATCTTGATCTTCAATAACAAGCTTTTGATTTTATAGGATCAAGAGCTTCTGCCTTTAAGATCAAGATCAAAAGCTTTTGATCTTAATAAGAATCCTTTTTTACCCATTAAGAGCTTTTTAAAATACTCAGGAATCTTGATTTGTCAACCATGCTTTGGAAGAATATTTTCATCCTAGACCACATCTTCGATATTCCGTTGAGTTCTATTCTTCTGTGAAGTGTGACATGGGTGGGAAGCCATCTGTAGGCTCTAGGGAGGCGATTTAGGTGCTGAGGGTATGGCATGATGTGGGTTTTATCTTATCGTGGCTTGTACGCGATCTCAGGAGGTTACAGTGTTATGCTGCAACTGCCTGATTTGGCTCGTAGTATGCCGTGATGAAGTCCACTTCGGTCTGTAAGGCGTCGTACAGGGCAGGGTTTCGATCAAGGTGCATCTGCATCCCAGTCAGGGCGAACCTTGCGCATTGGGCGATCAGGGACACTTGAGTTTTCCCGAGTGGTTCGCCCTTGGAACTCCTGAATGCAGCGCGTACAGACTCCGTACTGATCACATCCATCTTGACCGCTGCGAAGACGTGGGTAGGGTTCACGTTGAGCCTGCCCTTGTTGGCGCCGGCGACGGTGTAGCACGCTCCCATAACGTAATCCTCAATCCAGTTCTGTTGGGGGCTGCCATTGCTCGACTCTTCTTGTACGTCTGCCAGCATGACGTGCTTGGCGATGTTGTTGATCGTCACTTTCTTGGGCCGGGTAACGCGCGTCACTGGCAGAGCAACCACATCACTTGTTGGCAGCTCCTGAGCTTCGATATGAGCGTCGTTAGCGACTCCCCGGAGGCGTAGAGCATCTTTCGTGTGCTCTGGGCTCCAGTGCGGTTGTACGGGCTCCTGTGCTGTCGCTA
>NZ_JAHIDY010000012.1:0-158040 GCF_018732265.1 Pseudomonas sp. TAE6080 | reverse complement strand
CCGGTAGCCCCGCTCTTTTTCAAGAGGGGTGTCAGATTAAGTCGAGACTTCTACATGTTATTCTTCAATCTGCAAAAAACGATCTGAAAGAACTCAAGTCCTACCTCACGCGACAGTTCTCTACATCAACCTGGCAACAGACTTACGAGTTGCTCAAACAGGCTTTACGCCGCCTGGAAACCCAACCGTATGCAGGCTCGATGCCGGAAGAAATCGAAAAGCTGAACCTGACCCAGTACCGACAAGTTATCTGCGCAATGAACCGGATCATCTACGAAGTCCGAGACAAGACCCTCTACATCCACATCATTGCCGACACACGTAGAAACCTGCAGGCACTGCTACTCAAAAACCTTATCCAATAAAAAGCCCCGCAACGCTGAAACGTTTCGGGGCTCTATCTGACGCGCAAGGTTCACTGTAGGAGCGAGCTTGCTCGCGAAAAAAGTACAGCCAACGCAACAATGCGCCTGGAATACTTTCGCGAGCAAGCTCGCTCCTACAGAAGGCGTTACGCCTTCTTGTGGTAACCGGTCACACGCGCCACTTCTTCCTTGGAGCCCAGGAACACCGCTACACGCTGGTGCAGGCCTTCAGGCTGGATGTCGAGGATACGCTGGTGGCCGTCGGTGGAAGCACCGCCGGCTTGTTCGACCAGGAACGACATCGGGTTGGCTTCGTACATCAAGCGCAGTTTGCCCGGCTTGGACGGCTCGCGGCTGTCGCGTGGGTACATGAACAAGCCACCACGGGTCAGGATGCGGTGCACGTCAGCGACCATCGCGGCCACCCAGCGCATGTTGAAGTTCTTCTTCAACGGGCCTTCTTCGCCTTCCATCAACTCGTTGACGTAGCGCTTGACCGGCTCTTCCCAGTGGCGCTGGTTGGACATGTTGATCGCGAATTCCTGGGTCGAGGCAGGAATCGAGATGTCTTCGTGGGTCAGCACGAAGCTGCCCATTTCACGGTCCAGGGTGAAGCCCTTGACGCCATCGCCCAGGGTCAGCACCAGCATGGTCTGTGGGCCGTAGATCGCATAACCGGCAGCAACCTGCTCGGTGCCTGGCTGCAGGAAGGCCTTTTCGTTCAGGGCTTCGTTCTGGCTCAGGTATTCGTTCGGGCAACGCAGTACCGAGAAGATGGTGCCGACCGGGGCGTTGATGTCGATGTTCGACGAACCGTCCAGCGGGTCGAATACCAGCAGGTAGGCACCCTTGGGGTATTTGCCCGGGATCTGGTAGGCATTGTCCATTTCTTCGGACGCCATGCCGGCCAGGTGACCGCCCCATTCGTTGGCTTCGAGCAGGATTTCGTTGGAAATCACGTCGAGTTTCTTCTGCACTTCGCCTTGCACGTTTTCAGTGCCCATGCTGCCCAGGACGCCGCCCAGCGCGCCCTTGGACACGGCGTGGCTGATTTCCTTGCAAGCACGCGCCACCACTTCGATCAAAAAGCGCAGATCGGCAGGGGTGTTGTTGCTGCGGGTCTGCTCAATCAAATAGCGACTCAGGGTAACGCGGGACATGGACGGCTCCGGAGAATGGGGGGGCTAAAAACCCGCGCAGTTTAGCGCGAGTCGGGGCGCATTTCCTCCTATCAGACGAGATAACCCTGACAGAGTTCATGTAGGCCCCGGCTCAGGGCTTGGTAGGCGGCTTGCGCAACAGACTGTAGGCCATCGCCCCGAGTGCCGCCACGCCCAGCAACAGCACGGCCCACAGGCCGACTGCCTGCCAGTTGATGCCTGCGGCCTTGGGTGCGACAGGCGGATTGAGCTGCCACTCGCCATCGAGCCTGGCCTGGCCCAAACCTGCCAGACGCTGGGGGCTGTAGTCGGGAATCAGCGTCGTCAGCGACAGGTTCGCCGCCTTGGCCGACGGATTGCCCACCGCCAGGGTAAACGGCGGTTCGCCCCGTGCCAGAAACACCAATTGCGTGGCCCGCACGGCAAAACTCAACGCCGGGGCCTGGGCCCCCAAGCCACCGCCGCGCTCATCGACATCCAGCTTGAGTTGCTGGACCGGGTAACCCGGCAACTGCAATTGATCCTGGGTGACTTCTTGCCCGCCCTGCGTCAAGCGGTAGAGCAAGCCACGACTCAACGGTTGCCACACCTGCTTGCTGTCCTGGCGCCCCAGCAGGCCAACCGGAGCCAGGCTGTTGGGTTGGCGCAACTCGATGCGGACCCGCTCGATGTTCAGCGCGGTGGGCAACTGCCAGCTGTATTGCCCAGGCTGGATGACGCTACCGGCCAGTGGCTGCGACCACACCAGCGGCAATGGCTGGCTGTGAGTGCTCTGCACCTGGATCGACGTCAGCTCCGGCGCGGCCTGGCCTTTCCATAACAACCGCAAGTAGCGGGCGGACTGTCCGGGCAAAACCACTTCACGCTGCTCAACCCGTTCGTCGGCAAATGCCAGGCGCGCCACCTGCCCTTCACCCCAGGATCGCCAGTGCTGCAAATCGTCGCTGGCTTCGATGCTCAAACGCTGGAAACCGTCATGCTCACTGCTCCAGTCGAGGATCAGCTTTTGCAGCGGCGCCTTGATTGCACTGGCATCCAGCAACCAACCGCGACGCACCTGCACGCTGGTCGGCAATTCACCCATCGGTTGCACCTGGACCAAGGTTCCGGTGGCGCTGGATTGCACGCGCACGCCCGGTACGGTCTCGCCAGTGTTGTCGACGGCGTACAACGGGAACCCCTTCAGGCGGGCCAGGCTGTCTGCGTTTTCGGCCGACTGGCGCACCAACGCATACGCCTGGGGTTCACCGGCCGCGTTGAACACCCGCACATCACTGAGATTGGCCTGACGGGCGCTCAATTGCACCGCCAACGGCAGCTCCAGCGTGTACCAGGGGCCTTCGCCGCTGATCGCCAGTAGCGCCTGGCTGCTGAAATCAGCAGGTGCTTCCCCGGCACCTGCCGTGAACGCGGTACACAGGCCCAGCAGTGTGATGCTCAGTTTGCCGATCAAGAGGTTGCTCCTTGGGTTTCACGCTTGGGCGGCAGCGGAGCGAAATACCCCACCACCAGCAACAGTCCGCCCACGCCGATAAACGACACGATCCGCTCCAGGCCGCCACGGTTGCTCAGCTCGACGAGGAACAGCTTGGCGACCACCACGCCAATCAGCACCGCGCCGACCAGCCACACTTCCCGGCGATTGCGCAGGTGACCGCCGATCATCAGGCCCAGGGCAATCAGGGTCCAGACAATCGACAGCCCGGCCTGGACCAGCATTGACTCCAGCAACGCATCCAGATGAAACGGTACGCCACCCCAATGGTGCGCCGCACGCATCACCAAGGCGGTGAAGAAGGCAAACAGCGAAACCCCGGCCACACCCTGCGCAATCCATGGCGTGCGCCCGCCCAATTGCGGCGCCGCGCTGCGCGCCCACAAGTACACGCCCAACAGCGCGAACAGCAGGCCAAGGTCCAAGGGGCTGAGCAACGGCACATAGGGCAACGGCTTGGCGGTACCGTCGCTGAAGATATTGGCCAACCAGAACCACACCAGCATCAGCGCGGCCAGCGGCAGCGCCGCCAGCAGGCGGTATTCACGCGAATAGGCAGATATCGGCCACGGCCACTGACGCGGCGCAGCGACGGCGATCAGGTACAGGCTTGGGAAAATCGCCCAGCCCAGCCAACGCCAGGCGTTGTATTGCACCGACAGCACCAGCAAGCCATAGCGCAACTCCAGGGCCAGCATGCCGATCAGCATCCAGCAGCCCAGCACATGGGCGATGCTCAGGACTTTGGCCGGCGCCACGTTGCTCAACCGGCGCAACGCAATGAAATGCACGGCGAACACACTGATCCAGGCCAGCCAGCCAAATTCGGCCGCCGGGTGGTAATAGCGATGCGCCGAGACCAGCAGCACCATCGCCGCCGCCGGCATCAGCAATAGGCTCAAGGCGCCCAGCGATGCCCAGCGCAGGCGCACGGCCAACAGGGTCCAGAGCGCCACACTGGCCGCCGCGGCCACCAACAGGAACGTGGCTTGCAACTCCGGTGGCGTGAAGCGCAGCACTTCGTTGCTCAACGCCGACGCCCACCAGATCACGCCCCAGGCCAGCAGCCCATCCGCGATACGCGGCAACTTGAGCCCGTCAAACACCGACGATTGACCCGTGCCCTGCAAACGCCAGGCGCCCACAAATGCCGCCAGGCCCACGAGCATCGGTGCCCAGAATGCGAGGTGCCGGAACGCCGGCCACTCTTCATCGATCCATGGCGCCCACCACAACAGCAATGCGCCGCCCAGCACTTGCACCGCAAGTCCCGCAAACAGGAAGGTACGCGAAGCGATGCGCAGGCCGGCAAACAGCGTCACCGCGCCCGCCAGCGCCCAACTGATCGCCGTACCGTTGATCGACAACAGCAACGGCGCCAGCAAGTACAAGCAGCCCAGCCCCAAGCCGGCCAACACCGGCAAGCCGTAGCGCTCCCAGCCAGACACCTGCTCATCGCCCGCCTTGCGCAGTTGCCAGAAGCTGAACAGCATTGCTACGCCAAGCAGCAACGCGCCCAACGGTGCACCCTCAAGCAGTGTGTGTTCGCCCGCCTCCAACTCACTGAGAAACGCCAGTGCCGCCCCCAGTTGCAGCAGCAGGCCAAACCCGCGCGCCAGCAAGCGCTGCTGGCGCAGGCCCAGCCAGAAGATCCCCGCGCCTTCCACCGCCCAGGCCGCGGCCGTCCAGCGCGCATCCAGGCCCAGCGGGATCGCCAGGCTGGCAAAGATCACGCCCAGGGCCAGGCAGGTTTCTGCGAGCAACACCGTACGCCCGCCACTGAGCACACGCGCCAGGAGCATATAGATGATGCCCAACGCCAACGCGCTGAATGCCGGCGCGAACGCCAGGTGTTGCACCAGGGTGAACTGCAAGCCGAACGCCACAATCGGCGGGCCGAACAACAGGCCGCCATCGACATAATCGCCCTTGGCCGCCGACCAGCGCAGCAGTGCGCCACGGCTGTCATCTTCCGGGGCATCGCTCATTTCCAGGAGTTTGCGCCGCGCAAACAGCAGGCCGATGGCCAGGTACATCAGGAAAAACACAATCAGGAACGGCTCGGTACTCCACAGCAGCTCCGGCGTGTAGGAGCGGATCCCCCAGGCAAAGCCAATGCCGAAGGTGCCGGCAAAGCCAATCACATTGAGCAAGCGCCAGGCCTTGAACCAGGCAATGGCGAGGATGCCAACGTTGAGCAAGGTGAAGTAACTGAACAGCGCCACATGGCTGCCCTCGCCGGTGGACGCCAGGATCGGCGCGGCGAAACCGCCCAGGGCGGCGGCGCAGGCCAGGCCGATGGCGTCCTGGGTAATCGCGAGGATCGCCGAAAACAGCGTCACCGCCACCAGCAGGCCGAGTGCCGCGCCGGGGTCGAGCAAAGGGTGCAGACGCATGGCGGCGAATACCGTCAGGTACAACACGGCGATGCCGGTGCCTTGCAGGATCAGCGCGTAATTGCCGTTGCGCAGGCGCAGCCACCAGCCCAAGCCCAGCAAGCCCAGGGCGCAGGCAGCAACCCCGGCGTAACGCAGTTCGATGGGCACATCGACGCCTTCAGTGGCATAACGCAGCAAAAAGGCCAGGCCAAGGAACAGCAGCACCACGCCCACGCGCAACACGGTATTGCCGCCCAGCAGCCAGTTGCGCGCCCCCAAAATGGCACGTTCGATCAGGTTGGGGCCGCGGGGGACTTCGGGTTCAGCGACGCGCGCAGCAGCGGCAGGTTTCCACAGGTCGTCCGGTAGTGGCTGACTGGGTTCGGGGGGATAGGTCGGTTGCAGTTCGGCGGGCAGTTCCCAGACCAGCTCGGGCGCAGCCACGGGTTCAGCAATGGGCGGTTCGACTTGAGGCGGCTTTTCCAGCACCGCGAGGCGTTGCTCCAGAGCCTTCAAGGCGCTGCCCAGGTTCGACAGACGAATGGCTTGGCCAATCCCCAAACCCAGTAGCGCACCGAAGCCTGCGTCACTGAACGATTCATCCAGCGCCCAGCCGAGCACCAGGCCAATCAGCATGAACATCCATTGCATGGTCGAGATCCCTAAGCAAACCGAGGCCTAGTATATCGATGCAATCCCAATGTGGGAGGCTTGTGTGGGAGCTGGCTTGCCTGCGATGCAGACGCCTCGGTGTATCAGTGACACCGAGGGGATGCTATCGCAGGCAAGCCAGCTCCCACACAAGCCCGTCACACCTCGCTTTGCGCCGTCTAGTCCAAGGCTTTCCAGATCTCGGTCGCATATTCCCGGATGGTGCGGTCTGACGAAAACCAACCCGTGCGTGCGGTATTGAGCACCGCCGAACGCCACCATTCCTTGGAATCATGCCAATGGGCTTCGACCCGCGCCTGGGCGTCCCAGTAGGAATCAAAGTCGGCACACACCAGGAAACGGTCGTAGTAGATCAACGAGTCGATCAGCCCCACATAACGGCCCGGATCGTCCGGCGAGAACACCCCGCCACGGATCGCTTGCAGCACGTCGTTCAGGCGGTGGGAGGCGGCAATATCAGGGCTGGCATTAAATTCTCCGGCCTGTTTGCGCGCCTCTACCTGCTCGGCACTCAGGCCGAAGATAAACATGTGCTCGCCGCCGATACGCTCATGCATCTCGACATTGGCACCATCCATGGTGCCGATGGTCAGCGCACCATTGAGGCCGAACTTCATGTTGCTGGTGCCTGAGGCCTCGAAGCCTGCGGTGGAGATCTGCTCCGACAGGTCGGCCGCCGGAATGATGTTTTCTGCCAGGCTGACGTTGTAGTTGGGCAGGAACACCACTTTGAGCAAGCCACGCACGGTCGGGTCGTTGTTCACGGTGCGGGCGATGTCGTTGGTCAGCTTGATGATCAGCTTGGCCTGGTGATAACTGGCCGCTGCCTTGCCGGCGAAGATCTTCACCCGTGGCACCCAGTCCACTTCGGGCTCGGCGCGAATCGCCTGGTACAGGGCGACGGTGTGCAGCAGGTTGAGCAACTGGCGCTTGTATTCGTGGATGCGCTTGACCTGCACATCGAACATCGCCGCCGGGTTGACCGAAATCCCCAGGCGCTCGTGGATGATGTCCGCCAGCACCCGCTTGCTGTGCAGGCGCTGCTCGGCGAAGGCTTTGCGAAAGGCGTCTTTCTCGGCGAAGGTTTCCAGCTCTACCAGGCGCTGTTCCATGTTGTCGAGAATGTCCGGCCCGAGGGCCTCCACCAGCATCGCAGTGAGCTTGGGGTTGGCCTGGAACAGCCAGCGGCGGAAGGTAATGCCGTTGGTCTTGTTGTTGATCCGCTCGGGGTAGAGCTTGTGCAGTTCGGAAAACACCGTGCTGCGCATCAATTGGGTGTGCAGGCCGGAAACGCCGTTGACGCTATGGGAACCGAGAAACGCCAGGTTGCCCATGCGTACGCGGCGGCCGTTGTCTTCCTCGATCAGCGACACGGCGCGCAATACGTCGAAATCGTGAATGCCCTTGGCCCGCAGCGAGTCGATGTGCTGGGCGTTGATCAGGTAGATGATCTGCATGTGCCGGGGCAACATGCGCTCCATCAGGCCCACCGGCCAGGTTTCCAGGGCTTCGGGCAGCAAGGTGTGGTTGGTGTAGGACAGCGTCTCGACGGTGACCTGCCAGGCCGCATCCCAGGCGATATCGTGCAAATCGACCAACTGGCGCATCAATTCGGCCACGGCAATCGAGGGGTGAGTGTCGTTGAGCTGGATCGCCGCGTGTTCGCCCAGGCTCAATACCGAGCCGTGCATGTTTTTGTGGCGGCGCAACAAGTCTTGCAAAGAGGCGGCGACGAAGAAGTATTCCTGGCGCAGGCGCAATTCCTGCCCTGCTTCGGTGCTGTCGGCCGGGTAAAGCACCCTGGAGATGCTTTCGGCACGGGCCACTTCGGCCACGGCGCCCAAATGGTCGCCGGCATTGAAGCGCTCCAGGTGCAGGTCTTCCACAGCCCGCGCACGCCACAGGCGCAAGGTGTTGACGCTGGCACCGCGCCAGCCGACCACCGGGGTGTCGTAGGCCACTGCGCGCACGGTCTCGCTGGGCGTCCAGACCTGGATTGATTTGCCGGACGCATCCAGCACGGTCTCGACGCTGCCGCCAAAGCCGATCGGGTAGATCACCTCGGCGCGCTCGAACTCCCAGGGGTTGCCGAAATCCAGCCAGCGTTCGGTCTGTTCCTGCTGCCAGCCATCGACAATCGCCTGGCGAAACAGACCGTGCTCGTAGCGAATGCCATAGCCATGGCCGGCGATGCCCAGGGTCGACATGCTTTCCATAAAGCACGCGGCCAGGCGTCCCAGGCCACCGTTGCCCAGGGCCGCATCGGGCTCCAGCAGGCGAATGCGCTCCAAGTCCACGCCCAACTCGCCTAGAGCTTCGCGCGCCACCTCCAGCAGGCCGAGGTTGCTCAGGCTGTCAAACAGCAGACGGCCAATCAGGAACTCCAGGGACAGGTAATACACCCGCTTCTGCCCGCGCCGGTAGATATGCCGGGTATGGTCCATCCAGTGATCGACCATATGGTCGCGCGCCGCCAGGGCGATGGCTTCGAACCAGTCGTGGTCGAAGGCGTGATCGGGATCCTTGCCCACCGCGTAAGTGAGTTTGGTCAAGACGGCATCGCGAAATGCGGCTACCTCTGCTTCTCGTACAAGCGGTTCCTGAGACATCGGTGCGACCTCGGGCGAGATAGAAGAAGGGAAATCCTAGAGCCTAGACGGTCTGACAAACGGCATGGCTGACGGTTCGGCAGTTTTTTCACTGATTGCCTGGCGCAGGAATTAGATGCAGGGGCCGTGCCCAACTCAGGCAGCGAATCAGCCTTTGAGCCGAAACCCGCAAAATATTGTTCAAAAAATCACCAATCCCGGTATGATCGCGCGCCCGGACAAAGCCCCTCTTGGAAACCTGATGAAGCCTCAACTAATCGCCGCCGCGGAACTCGACCGTCTCGAAACGTGGCAGAAATACTCCAGCCACATGTGCGGCGGCTGCACGTCCAACTGCTGCACCCTGCCGGTTGAGGTGAAGATCAAGGATTTGATCCGCATTGGCATCGTCGACGAATTCGAGCGCGGTGACCCGCCGAAGAACATCGCCAAGCGTTTGCAGAAGGAAGGCATCGTCGAGCGTTTCAACTCCAAATCCGAGATCTTTACCCTGCAGCGCATGAGCAACAACGACTGCCTGTACCTGGATCGTAAGACGCGCTTCTGCACTATTTATGACAAGCGCCCGGATACCTGCCGTAACCACCCGAAGATCGGGCCACGGCCGGGGTATTGCGCGTACAAGCCCAAGGAAGTGGTGCGCGAGACTAAGTTGCGTACGCTCGACAAGTTCTAAATGTTTGTTGCCTGACAGATCGCCATCGCAGGCAAGCCAGCTCCCACAGTTGATCGCGTTCATCCTGAATAAACTCGGTCAATGTGGGAGCCGGGCTTGCCCGCGATGAGGCCAGGCCAGACACCACAAAAACTGCAGGCATAAAAAAACGCCCCCGGCCTTTCGACCGGGGGCGTTTTTATTCAGCTAGAACTAAGTATCAGTTCTTGGCCTTTTTGGCAGCGCGGGTACGCTCGCCTTCGTCCAGGATCTTCTTACGAAGACGGATGGACTTCGGCGTCACTTCGCACAGCTCGTCGTCCTGGATGAATTCCAGGGCCTGTTCCAGGGTGAAGCGAACAGGTGGAACCAGGGCGATGGTTTCGTCTTTACCCGAAGCACGCATGTTGTCGAGCTTCTTGCCTTTGGTTGGGTTGACGCCCATGTCGTTGTCACGGCTGTTCAAACCAACGATCTGGCCGTTGTAGATCTCTTGACCGTGTTCAACGAACAGCTTGCCACGCGCCTGGAGGGTTTCCAGGGAGTAGGTCAGTGCCTTGCCGGTTTCTACCGATACCAGAACACCGTTCTGACGGCCGGACATGTCGCCGGACTTCATGGTGTCGTAGCGATCGAAGATCGAGGTCAGGATGCCAGCACCGTTGGTCAGGGTCAGGAACTGGTTACGGAAACCGATCAGACCACGAGCAGGGATGTTGTATTCCAGACGCACACGGCCTTTGCCATCCGGCACCATGTTGGTCAGGTCGCCCTTACGCAGGCCCATCTCTTCCATGACCTTGCCCTGGGATTCTTCCGGGGTGTCGATGGTGACGTTCTCGAACGGTTCCTGCTTCACGCCGTCAACGGTACGGATGATCACTTCTGGACGACCAACGCCCATTTCGAAGCCTTCGCGACGCATGGTTTCGATCAGTACCGAGAGGTGCAGCTCACCACGGCCGGAAACCTTGAACTTGTCAGCCGAGTCGCCTTCTTCAACGCGCAGTGCAACGTTGTACAGCAGCTCTTTGTCCAGACGTTCCTTGATGTTACGGGAAGTCACGAACTTGCCTTCTTTACCGCAGAATGGCGAGTCGTTTACCTGGAAGGTCATGGAAACGGTTGGCTCGTCAACGGTCAGAGGCTTCATCGCCTCGACAGTGTCCGGCTGGCACAGGGTGTCGGAGATGAACAGCGAGTCCATACCGCTCACGCAAACGATGTCGCCGGCGAAAGCTTCTTCAACGTCGATACGGTGCAGGCCGTGGTGACCCATCAGCTTGAGGATACGACCGTTGCGCTTCTTGCCGTCGGCGCCGATAGCCACAACCGGGGTGTTCGGCTTGACGCTACCACGAGCGATACGGCCAACGCCGATAACACCCAGGAAGCTGTTGTAGTCCAGTGCCGAGATTTGCATCTGGAACGGACCGTCACGGTCAACTTTCGGTGGTGGCACGTGGTCAACGATCGCCTGGTACAGCGGGGTCATGTCTTCCGCCATGGCGGTGTGTTCCAGACCGGCAATACCGTTCAGGGCCGAAGCGTAGATCACTTGGAAATCAAGTTGTTCTTCGGTAGCACCCAGGTTGTCGAACAGGTCGAAGATCTGGTCCAGAACCCAGTCCGGACGCGCGCCTGGACGGTCAACCTTGTTGATGCACACGATCGGACGCAGGCCGGCTTCGAAAGCCTTCTTGGTCACGAAACGGGTTTGCGGCATAGGGCCGTCTTGAGCGTCAACCAGCAGCAGAACGGAGTCAACCATCGACATCACACGTTCAACTTCGCCGCCGAAGTCGGCGTGGCCCGGGGTGTCCACGATGTTGATGTGGTAGCCGTTCCAGTTGATGGCGGTGTTTTTCGCCAGGATGGTAATACCGCGCTCTTTTTCCTGGTCGTTGGAGTCCATCACGCGCTCGTCGTTGAGCTCGTTGCGCTCCAGGGTGCCGGATTGACGCAGGAGTTTGTCTACCAGGGTGGTTTTACCATGGTCAACGTGGGCAATGATGGCGATGTTACGTAGATTTTCGATCACTTGTGTATCTCGATCAGAGGATTCGGTGTGCTGACAGGTCGTGGCAGCGATTAACAGTAGAGTCAGGCCTTGCCGTTACAGCTTGACGGCAGAGTCGGGGGGCCGGTGACGCAGGCCACAGGCAAACAGCCCCGGGCTCTTAGCTCGGTCGATAAACGCGCACATTGGCATGCCCCTCACTGAGCAAATGGTGGGCATGCAGGCGACTCATCACGCCTTTGTCGCAATACAGCAGGTACTGACGGCTGTTATCCAGTTCCTTGAAACGCGCGTTCAGTGCATAGAACGGCAGCGTTTGCACGTCGATGCCAGCGATTTCCAGCGGCTCATCCTCAGCGGCATCCGGGTGACGGATGTCGATGACGATCTGGCCGGCCAGGGCCTCGCTGACTTCTTCGATCTGCACATCCTGGCCCAGTTCATCGATTACACGATCAATCGGCACCAGTTTGGCGTTCTCGAGCGCTCGCTCCAGAATCGCCATGTCGAATTCTTTCTCTTCATGCTCCACGCGGTAGCGCTTGGCATGGGTCTTGGGGTTCACCGAGATGACCCCGCAGTACTCTGGCATGTGCTTGGCGAAATCTGCGGTGCCGATTTCGTTGGCCAGGTCGATGATGTCCTGCTTGTGGCTGGCGATCAGCGGGCGCAATACCAGCTTGTCGGTCACGCAGTCGATCACGGACAGGTTCGGCAGGGTCTGGCTGGAGACCTGGGAAATCGCCTCGCCGGTCACCAGCGCTTCGATTTGCAGGCGGTCGGCGATTTTCGACGCTGCGCGCAACATCATACGCTTCAATACGACGCCCATATGACCGTTATCGACTTTTCCGAGAATTTCTCCCAGGACTTCCTCGAACGGTACGCTGACAAACAGCACACGTTGGGAGCTGCCGTACTTCTTCCAGATATAGTGCGCGACTTCCATCACGCCCAATTCATGTGCACGCCCGCCCAGGTTAAAGAAGCAGAAGTGGCTCATCAGGCCGCGGCGCATGATCTGGTAGGCCGCCACGGTGGAGTCGAAACCACCGGACATCAATACTAGGGTCTGCTCCAGCGCGCCCAGCGGGTAGCCGCCGATGCTGTTGTGCTGGCTGTGGATCACATACAACCGTTGGTCGCGAATTTCGATGCGAACTTCGATTTGCGGCTCTTTGAGCGAAATTCCAGCGGCGCCGCACTCACGACGCAGCTTGCTGCCGACGTATTTTTCGACGTCCATGGAGCTGAACGGGTGCTTGCCGCCACGCTTGCAACGCACGGAAAAGATCTTGCCTGCCAGCTGGGCGCCGTAGTGCTGCTTGCACTTCTCGGTGATGTCGTCGAAATCGCCCAGCGGGTACTCGTCAATCTGCAGGAAATGCGCGATGCCCGGCATGCAGCTCAGGCGCTCGGTCATATCTTTCAAGGCTTTAGGGTCGGTAACGCGGGTTTCCAGTTCGAGATTGTCCCACACACCATTCACCACCACAGCCGGGTCCAGGTCACGGAGCACGGCGCGGATATTCTTGGCCAATTGACGGATGAAACGCATCCGTACCGGTCGGCTCTTGATGGTGATCTCGGGGAAGACTTTAACGATTAATTTCATGGAAACAGCGCGCACAGGGCCAGCCGAAAAAGGGGGGCGCGGATTATAGCGGAAATAGCTCAAGGTTTAACCAGTTAATATACAAACGGCATGCAGCGCACCAAACAGGTGCATTTGCGGGGGATTGCGCTACATTGCAGTGCGCTATTTTTGCCGTTTTGACGGTTTGCACCTTTATAGGGGCGATTTTGAGGCAAAAAACCCATGTCGGGGCACTGGCATGCAATTTGCTCTCTTGTGAGGCAGGTTGCCATGGCGGACTATCCGCGCCGGCATCACCCACATTCTAAGGGCTACTCCACTACCCAAGCCCGAAGCCACCCGGAGGACACTATGTCGAAGTCGGTTCAACTCATCAAAGATCATGACGTTAAATGGATTGATCTGCGCTTCACGGACACCAAAGGCACTCAGCACCACGTGACCATGCCGGCTCGCGACGCGCTGGATGACGCCTTCTTCGAAGAAGGCAAAATGTTCGACGGCTCCTCCATTGCTGGCTGGAAAGGCATCGAAGCCTCCGACATGATCCTGATGCCGGACGACTCCACTGCTGTCCTCGACCCGTTCACCGAAGAGGCGACCCTGATCATCGTCTGCGACGTGATCGAGCCTTCGACCATGCAAGGCTACGACCGCGACCCACGTGCGATCGCCAAGCGTGCCGAGGAGTACCTGAAGTCGACCGGTATCGGTGACACTGTATTCGTGGGCCCGGAGCCAGAGTTCTTCATCTTCGACCAGGTTAAATTCAAGTCCGACATCTCCGGCTCCATGTTCAAGATCTACTCCGAACAAGGTTCGTGGATGTCCGACCAGGACGTGGAAGGCGGCAACCATGGCCACCGTCCAGGCATCAAAGGTGGCTACTTCCCAGTTCCGCCATTCGACCACGACCACGAAATCCGTACCTCCATGTGCAACGCCATGGAAGACATGGGCCTGGTCATCGAAGTGCACCACCACGAAGTGGCCACTGCCGGCCAGAACGAAATCGGTGTGAAGTTCAACACCCTGGTAGCCAAGGCTGACGAAGTCCAGACCCTGAAGTACTGCGTACACAACACTGCCGTTGCCTACGGCCGTACCGCTACCTTCATGCCTAAGCCTCTGTACGGCGATAACGGTTCGGGTATGCACGTTCACTTGTCCATCGCCAAAGATGGCAAGAACACCTTCGCTGGCGAAGGTTATGCCGGCCTGTCGGACACCGCCCTGTACTTCATCGGCGGTATCATCAAGCACGGTAAGGCCCTGAACGGCTTCACCAACCCGTCGACCAACTCCTACAAGCGTCTGGTCCCAGGTTTCGAAGCACCGGTAATGCTGGCCTACTCGGCTCGTAACCGTTCCGCTTCGATCCGTATTCCTTACGTGTCCAGCCCGCGTGCTCGCCGTATCGAAGCCCGCTTCCCGGATCCAGCAGCCAACCCGTACCTGGGCTTCGCTGCACTGCTGATGGCTGGCCTGGACGGCATCCAGAACAAGATCCACCCAGGCGACGCCGCCGACAAGAACTTGTACGACCTGCCGCCTGAAGAGGCCAAGGAAATCCCACAAGTGTGCGGCAGCCTGAAAGAAGCCCTGGAAGAGCTGGACAAGGGCCGTGCGTTCCTGACCAAAGGCGGCGTGTTCAGCGACGACTTTATCGATGCCTACATCGCCCTGAAAAGCGAAGAAGAAATCAAGGTCCGCACCTTCGTACACCCACTGGAATACGAGCTGTACTACAGCTGCTGATCCGGTAGCGCTGCTCAACGTGGCGTGAAAAAAAGGCCTCCTTCGGGAGGTCTTTTTTTGCCTGGAATAATGACGATCCACCTTTGCACACCCCATCAAAACTGTGGGAGCTGGCTACCTGCGATAGCGGTGGTTCAGTCAGTCGTGATGTGACAGATACACCGCTATCGCAGGCAAGCCAGCGCCTACAGTTTGATTGGGTGCTTTCAGGAAATATTTGATCGATGAACAGAATGCAGTGATTCGCACTATATTGGTGCGATAGGTTGCACCCACGCCCACTGGTCAACCCATTTTGGGTCGAAATCTCCCGATCAGGCTGGCAAAGCGCCATAGTTTCGCGCCCCAAGCCCTTATTTCAGGGGATTTACGCTTCTTTTCGGAGCCTTGGTTTGGTTTTTGCATTTTCCTGGTATCAGCGTGAGCCTCAAGCCCGCGCCTTGCTCCAAAAGAGGTCCTAATGACCATCAGCGACGCACTGCACCGCTTGCTACTCGACAACCTGACCACCGCGACCATCCTGCTCAATGACCAATTGCGCCTTGAGTACATGAACCCCGCGGCAGAGATGCTGCTGGCCATCAGCGGTCAGCGCAGCCATGGACAATTTATCAGCGAGCTGTTCACCGAGTCCGCCGAGGCCTTGAGTTCGCTGCGCCAGGCCGTGGAGCAAGCCCACCCGTTCACCAAGCGCGAAGCGATGCTCACCGCCCTCACCGGCCAGACCCTGACCGTTGATTACGCGGTCACGCCGATCCTGAGCAAAGGTGCGACCCTGCTGCTGTTGGAAGTCCACCCCCGTGATCGCCTGCTGCGGATCACCAAGGAAGAGGCGCAACTGTCCAAGCAAGAAACCAGCAAGATGCTGGTACGCGGCCTGGCCCACGAGATCAAGAACCCGCTGGGCGGGATTCGTGGAGCCGCACAGTTGCTGGCCCGCGAGCTGCCGGACGAGAACCTCAAGGACTACACCAACGTCATCATCGAGGAAGCCGACCGCCTGCGTAACCTGGTGGACCGCATGCTCGGCTCCAACAAGCTGCCGTCGCTGGCGATGACCAATGTGCATGAAGTGCTGGAGCGCGTCTGCCAGTTGGTGGAGGCCGAAAGCCAGGGCTGCATCACCCTGGTGCGCGACTATGACCCGAGCATTCCCGACGTGTTGATCGACCGCGAGCAGATGATCCAGGCGGTACTCAATATCGTGCGCAACGCCATGCAGGCCATCAGCAGCCAGAACGAGCTGCGCCTGGGCCGCATCAGCCTGCGCACCCGCGCCCTGCGCCAGTTCACCATCGGCCACGTGCGCCATCGCCTGGTGACCAAGGTCGAGATCATCGACAACGGCCCGGGCATCCCGGCCGAACTGCAGGAAACCATTTTCTTCCCGATGGTCAGCGGCCGCCCGGACGGTACCGGGCTAGGCCTGGCCATTACCCAGAACATCATCAGCCAGCACCAGGGCTTGATCGAATGTGACAGCCATCCCGGCCACACGACCTTTTCGATCTTTCTGCCACTGGAACAAGGAGCCCCATCGACATGAGCCGTAGTGAAACTGTCTGGATCGTCGATGACGACCGTTCCATCCGCTGGGTCCTGGAGAAAGCCTTGCAACAGGAAGGCATGACCACCCAGAGCTTCGACAGCGCTGACGGGGTGATGAGCCGCCTGGCACGCCAGCAGCCCGATGTGATCATCTCCGATATCCGCATGCCCGGCGCCAGTGGCCTGGACTTGCTGGCGCGGATCCGCGAGCAGCATCCGCGCTTGCCGGTGATTATCATGACCGCGCACTCGGACCTCGATAGCGCTGTCGCGTCCTATCAGGGGGGCGCCTTCGAATACCTGCCCAAGCCATTCGATGTCGATGAAGCGGTGGCGCTGGTCAAGCGCGCCAACCAGCACGCCCAGGAACAGCAGGGCCAGGCCGTAGTGCCCACACTGACCCGCACCCCGGAGATCATCGGCGAAGCGCCGGCAATGCAGGAAGTGTTTCGCGCCATCGGGCGCTTGAGCCACTCCAACATCACCGTGCTGATCAACGGTGAGTCCGGCACCGGTAAAGAGCTGGTCGCCCATGCCCTGCACCGTCACAGCCCACGGGCCGCCTCGCCGTTCATCGCGCTGAACATGGCGGCAATTCCCAAGGACCTGATGGAGTCCGAGCTGTTCGGCCATGAAAAAGGCGCGTTTACCGGCGCGGCCAACCTGCGTCGCGGCCGTTTTGAACAGGCAGATGGCGGCACACTGTTTCTGGATGAAATCGGCGATATGCCGGCCGATACCCAGACCCGGCTGCTGCGGGTGCTGGCCGACGGTGAGTTCTACCGCGTGGGCGGCCACACGCCGGTCAAGGTCGATGTGCGGATCATCGCCGCGACCCACCAGAACCTGGAAACCCTGGTACACGCCGGGAAGTTCCGGGAAGACTTGTTCCACCGCCTCAACGTGATCCGCATCCATATTCCACGGATGTCGGACCGCCGCGAAGACATCCCGACCCTGGCCCGCCACTTCCTCAGCCGCGCCGCCCAGGAGCTGGCGGTGGAACCCAAGCTGTTGAAGGCGGAAACCGAGGAATACCTGAAAAACCTGCCGTGGCCAGGCAACGTGCGCCAGCTGGAAAACACCTGCCGCTGGATCACGGTGATGGCGTCCGGGCGCGAAGTGCATATCAGCGACCTGCCACCCGAGTTGTTGAGCCTGCCACAGGATTCGGCGCCCGTGACCAACTGGGAGCAAGCCCTGCGCCAATGGGCCGACCAGGCTTTGGCTCGCGGCCAGTCGAGCCTGCTGGACAGCGCCGTGCCGACCTTTGAGCGGATCATGATCGAGACCGCCCTCAAGCACACTGCTGGCCGCCGGCGTGACGCCGCCGTGCTGCTGGGCTGGGGCCGCAACACCTTGACCCGCAAGATCAAGGAGTTGGGGATGAAGGTTGATGGCGGGGATGATGACGAGGGTGAAGAGGGCTGAGCACAGCCCTCCAGGCCACTGAAGATCCCCCCTGTGGGAGCGGGCTTGCTCGCGAATGCGGAGTGTCAGTTGATACATTTCCAACTGATCCACCGCATTCGCGAGCAAGCCCGCTCCCACATTTTGATCTTCATCCTGTCGCGGGATCGTGCACCGCTTCAACGCACCGCGAACCGGCATCGCGCACAAACCCAGGGTCGTTTTCAAAAAAATCCTGATCGCCGAAAACACAAAAGCCCCGTAAACCGGGGCTTTTCGCTTTCTGGATAAGATTTTTTGCACCCTCAGCCAACTCTGGCACGCACCCTGCAATAACCCTTGTACTACCCAGTTTCGGGGACCTTGGTACAGGCAGGCCGAGAATCCCCTCTTTAATTCGAGCGTCACACCGTTTTGGGAGCCCTGGTACAGGCAGGCCGGGAACTCCCTCTTTTATTGCTCCAGGAGATGGATCTCCAGCCGCCAGCGGTCATCGACCGCCTTGCCCGACCATTCCCCGCGCAACGGCCGCGCCGCCACCAGGTTCAGCAGCAACCCTTTGTCAGCCTTGCGCACCCGCCAGTTCACATCCTTGTCATTGACCTTCAATTGTCCCGCCTGGGCCGTACCCAGCGCGTCGAACAGCAGCGCTACGGTGCCGTCGATATGTTCGCCGTGCAGCTTGGGCTCGCTGTTGAACCACACCACCAGGCCATCGGTTGCAGGCTCCACCTGGAGCAGCTCAACCGGGTCCGGGGTGGTCAGGCGACCGATCATCAGGCCCACCATCAGGCCGACAATCGCCAGTGAGCCCAAGACTCTGGGCAATAGCTGCGGCCTGGGATCATCTTCAGGGGTAGAATGCGCTGCATCTTTACCTTCGGAGCCGTGCATGTTTCACGTCATCCTTTTTCAACCAGAAATTCCGCCGAATACCGGCAACGTTATCAGGCTGTGCGCCAACAGTGGCTGCCACCTGCATTTGATCGAGCCGCTGGGCTTCGAGATGGACGACAAGCGCCTGCGTCGCGCGGGCCTGGACTATCACGAATACGCCACCCTGCAACGCCACGCCGACCTTGCCAGTTGCCTGGAAAGCCTGGGCCATCCACGGCTGTTTGCGTTCACCACCAAAGGTTCGCGGCCGTTTCATGATGCCAGCTTTGCCGAGGGGGACGCCTTCCTGTTCGGCCCGGAAAGCCGTGGCTTGCCGGCAGAGGTACTCGACGCCCTGCCCGACGGCCAGCGCCTGCGTTTGCCGATGCGCGAGGGCTGCCGCAGCCTGAACCTGTCCAACACCGTGGCCGTTGCCGTCTACGAAGGCTGGCGCCAGCTCGGTTTCAAGTAACACCCCTTCTCCCTGTAGGAGCGAGCTTGCTCGCGAAAAACCAACAGGCGACGCGGGCTACCTGATAGCGCTGCGTCATCGTTGACGCTTTTCGCGAGCAAGCTCGCGCCTACAGGCGTTAGCAGTGCATAAAAAAAGCGCCTGTGATGGCGCTTTTTTATGCATCGAAGGCTTACTGAACCGTCGGCGCGCCTTCCTGTTGCATGCGCTGCAGCTCTTGCGCGTACAGGGCATCGAAGTTCACCGGGGCCAGCATCAGCGCCGGGAACGAACCACGGGTGACCAGGCTGTCCAGGGTCTCGCGGGCATACGGGAACAGGATGTTCGGGCAGAACGCGCCCAGGGTGTGGCTCATGGACGCATCGTCCAGGCCCTGGATCAGGAAGATACCGGCCTGTTGCACTTCAGCGATGAACGCCACTTCTTCACCGTTCTTCACGGTGACCGACAGGGTCAGCACGACTTCGTGGAAGTCGCCTTCCAGTTGCTTTTGACGGGTGTTCAGGTCCAGGCCAACGCTTGGAGTCCACTCCTGGCGGAAGATCGCCGGGCTTTTAGGGGCCTCGAACGACAAGTCACGCACGTAGATACGCTGCAGGGAAAACTGTGGGCCTTGAGCCTCTTCTGCTGCTGCCGCTTCGGTGTTCGGTTGGTCAGTCATCTCGCAGATCCTTCTTGATCTTGGGGTCTTTTAGGTTTTTGGAGTCAGACTAGGTTTTTGGAGTCAGACGTGAAGCAGCGCATCCAGTTTACCGGCGCGCTCCAGGGCGAACAGGTCGTCGCATCCACCGATATGCCTGCTGCCGATCCAGATCTGCGGCACGGAAGTGCGCCCCGCCTTCTGGGCCATCTCGGCACGCACCTGGGGCTTGCCATCGACCTTGATCTCGTCGAAGGCAACCTGTTTGCTCTGGAGCAACTGCTTGGCTCGCATGCAATAGGGGCAATAATCGCTGGAATAAACGACAACCTGGCTCATATCACTTCACCAACGGCAGGTTATCGGCACGCCAGCTGGAGATACCACCGGACAGCTTGGCGGCAGTGAAACCGCTTTTCATCAGTTCGCGGGCATGCCCACCGGAGTGCTGGCCCTGGGCGTCGACCAGGATAATGGTCTTGGCCTTGTGCTTTTCCAGCTCGGCGATGCGGGCGATCAGCTTGTCCTGGGGAATATTCAGCGCGCCAACGATATGACCGGCGGCAAAATCCTTAACCGGGCGAAGGTCAACCACTACGGCCTGGTCCTTGTTGACCAGTGCGGTCAGCTCGCCCGTGCTGAGGCTACGGCCGCCACGGCTCACTTCATGAGCAATCAGCAGTGCCAGCAGTACGACGAAGGCACCGACCAGCAGATAGTGAGAGGTAGCAAATGCAATCAGGTGATCAACCATCAAGGAGGTTCCAGGGCGTTAAAATGGCGGTAAGTATACACAGCCGTCATGGGGGGCCAACCCCCGTAAAGCGGTGACGGCATCGGAACTTCGCTTTAAACTGCCACTCACTTTTCAATCGCCTTCCTTTAATACCGCCGCGAGAGGATCTATGACTACCACGCCTAAACCTTTGGTCCTGATGATTCTCGATGGCTTCGGTCACAGTGAAAACCCCCACGACAACGCGGTATTCGCGGCGAACAAGCCCGTTCTAGACCGCCTGTGCGCCACGGTGCCCAATGGATTGATCTCCGGTTCCGGCATGGATGTCGGCTTGCCGGACGGGCAGATGGGCAACTCCGAAGTCGGCCATATGAACCTGGGCGCCGGACGAGTGGTGTATCAGGACTTCACCCGCGTGACCAAAGCCATCCGCGACGGCGAGTTCTTCGAGAACCCGACCATCTGCGCTGCGGTGGATAAAGCCGTTGCCGCCGGCAAAGCCGTGCACTTCATGGGCCTGCTGTCTGACGGTGGCGTACACAGCCACCAGGACCACCTGGTAGCCATGGCCGAACTGGCCTTCAAGCGCGGCGCCGAGAAAATCTACCTGCACGCCTTCCTCGATGGCCGCGACACTCCGCCCAAAAGCGCGCAATCGTCCATCGAGTTGCTGGACGCCGCATTCGCCGCCCTCGGCAAGGGCCGTATCGCCAGCCTGGTCGGCCGCTACTTCGCCATGGACCGCGACAACCGCTGGGACCGCGTGGCCCAGGCCTACAACCTGATCGTCGACGGCAACGCCGAATTCAACGCCGCCACCGCCCAGCAAGGCCTGGAAGCGGCCTACGCCCGTGGCGAGAGCGATGAGTTCGTCAAGGCCACCACCATCGGCGAGCCGGTGAAAGTCGAAGATGGCGACGCCGTGGTGTTCATGAACTTTCGCGCCGACCGTGCCCGCGAGCTGAGCCATGTGTTCGTCGATGACGGTTTCAAAGACTTCGAACGGGCGCGCCAGCCGAAAGTCGAGTTCGTGATGCTGACCCAATACGCCGCCAGCATCCCGGCCCCGTCGGCCTTCGCGCCGGGCAGCCTGGAAAACGTGCTGGGCGATTACCTCGCGAAAAACGGCAAGACCCAACTGCGCATTGCCGAAACCGAGAAATACGCCCACGTCACCTTCTTCTTCTCCGGCGGGCGCGAAGAACCGTTCCCGGGCGAAGAGCGCATCCTGATCCCATCGCCGAAAGTCGCCACCTACGACCTGCAGCCAGAGATGAGCGCGCCGGAAGTCACCGACAAGATCGTCGACGCCATTGAGAACCAGCGTTATGACGTAATCGTGGTCAACTACGCCAACGGCGACATGGTCGGCCACAGCGGCAACCTGCAAGCGGCGATCAAGGCCGTGGAATGCCTGGACCTGTGCGTAGGCCGTATCGTCGAGGCCCTGGAGAAGGTTGGCGGCGAAGCGCTTATCACCGCCGACCATGGCAACTGCGAACAGATGTCCGACGAATCCACCGGCCAGGCCCATACCGCCCACACCACCGAGCCGGTGCCATTCATTTATGTCGGCAAGCGCGACTTCAAGGTACGCGAAGGCGGCGTGCTGGCAGACGTGGCGCCTACCATGCTCATGCTGATGGGGCTCGAGAAGCCTGTCGAAATGACCGGTACGTCGATCCTGGTCTAATTTTCAAACCCACCACCAAACAATGTGGGAGCGGGCTTGCCCGCGATAGCGGCGGATCAGTCGACATTTGTATGGCTGACACAACGCAATCGCGGGCAAGCCCGCTCCCACATGGGTAGGTGGTGTTTTTGAAGATGGCTTTTAGCCACACCCGCGCCACTGGGCGCCTAACTTGCCCGCCAGCCCGAATTGGACGTTTTTTTTGCCGCGTGGGCCGGGCATACTAGGCCGTCCCTTTCCCTGGTGTCGCCCGCCTCTATGCTTCGCGCCTTGATTACCCTTGCTCTTGTCTGCCTGCTCCAACCGGCCTTTGCCGACGAGCGCGCGCAAACCCAACAACAGTTGGACGCTACGCGTCAGGACATTACCGAGTTGAAAAAACTCCTCGGCAAACTCCAGGAAGAAAAATCCGGGGTGCAGAAAGACCTGCGCGGCACGGAAACCGAAATGGGCAAGCTGGAGAAGCAGGTCCAGGAGCTGCAAAAAGAACTAAAGAAAAGCGAGTCGGAACTGGAGCGACTCGACGCTGAGAAAAAAAAACTCCAGAGCGCGCGCGTTGAACAGCAACGCCTGATCGCGATCCAGGCCCGTGCCGCCTACCAGAACGGCCGCCAGGAATACCTCAAGCTGCTGCTCAACCAGCAGAACCCGGAAAAATTCGCCCGCACCCTGACCTACTACGACTACCTGAGCACTGCGCGCCTGGAGCAACTCAAGAACTTCAACGAGACCTTGCGCCAGTTGGCCAACGTCGAGCAGGAAATCGCTGACCAGCAAAGCCAACTGCTGGCCCACAAAAGCAGCCTCGACACCCAGCGCGACGAACTGGACAAGGTGCGCAAGGAGCGCCAGCAGGCACTCGCCAAGCTCAACAGCGACGTAAAAGCCCGGGATGCCAAGCTGCAGGCGCGCCAGCAGGACCAGGCCGACCTGGCCAAAGTGCTGAAAACCATCGAGGAAACCCTGGCCCGCCAGGCCCGCGAGGCCGAGCAAGCGCGGCAAAAAGCGCTGATCGCCCAGCAGGAAGCAGAAAAAAAGCGCCAGCGTGAAGCCGAGGCGGTCGCCACCGACGCCCCGCGCAAACCCGCGCGCGCAGCACCTGGCCCACTGGTTTCCAGTGCCGGCGAATCGTTTGGCGGGCCTTTTGCTACTGCCCGAGGCAAACTTCCATGGCCAGTTGATGGTCGACTACTGGCACGCTTCGGTGAAACCCGTGGCGATGACACCCGCACCAAGTGGGACGGCGTGATGATCAGCGCCTCCGCGGGCAGCCAGGTACATGCCGTCCACGGCGGGCGCGTGGTGTTCGCCGATTGGCTGCGCGGCGCCGGTTTGCTGGTGATTCTTGACCACGGCAATGGCTATTTGAGCTTGTACGGCCACAATCAGACATTGCTCAAGGCCGCAGGTGATGTTGTAAAAGCCGGTGAATCCATCTCCACTGTCGGTAACAGTGGCGGCCAGGACACCCCGGCGCTGTACTTCGCTATTCGTCAGCAGGGCCGCCCAAGCGACCCTGCACAATGGTGTCGCGCCCAAGGATAGGGCCGCATCTACATTAGGAGTTCGTTCGACATGCTGCATTTGTCCCGCCTCACATCGCTGGCCCTGACGATCGCCCTGATAATCGGCGCGCCTATGGCATTCGCCGACCAGACCGCTCCGTCAGCCATGGCCGCGACCACCAAGGCGCCGCTGCCGCTGGACGAATTGCGCACCTTTGCCGAGGTCATGGACCGGATCAAGGCAGCCTATGTCGAACCCGTCGACGACAAGACTCTGCTGGAAAATGCCATCAAAGGCATGCTCAGCAACCTTGACCCGCACTCTGCCTACCTGGGCCCGGAAGATTTCGCCGAGCTGCAGGAAAGCACCAGCGGCGAATTTGGCGGCCTGGGCATTGAAGTCGGCGCCGAGGACGGCATCATCAAGGTGGTGTCGCCGATCGACGACACCCCGGCGTCCAAGGCCGGCATCCAGGCTGGCGACTTGATCGTGAAGATCAACGGCCAGCCGACCCGGGGCCAGACCATGACCGAAGCCGTCGACAAAATGCGCGGCAAGGTCGGCCAGAAAATCACCCTGACCCTGGTACGCGACGGCGGCAGCCCGTTTGACGTGACCCTGACCCGCGCCACCATCACGGTCAAGAGCGTGAAGAGCCAGTTGCTGGAATCCGGCTACGGCTACATCCGCATCACCCAGTTCCAGGTCAAGACCGGCGACGAAGTGGCCAAGGCCCTGGCCAAGTTGCGCAAGGACAACGGCAAGAAGCTCAACGGCATCGTCCTGGACCTGCGCAACAACCCGGGCGGCGTACTGCAATCGGCGGTGGAAGTGGTCGACCATTTCATCACCAAGGGTCTGATCGTCTACACCAAGGGTCGTATCGCCAACTCCGAACTGCGCTTCTCGGCCACCGGCAAGGACCTGAGCGAAAACGTGCCACTGGCGGTGCTGATCAACGGTGGCAGCGCCTCGGCCTCGGAAATCGTCGCCGGCGCCCTGCAAGACCAGAAACGCGGCGTGCTGATGGGCACCACCAGCTTCGGCAAAGGCTCGGTGCAGACCGTGCTGCCGCTGAACAACGAACGCGCACTGAAAATCACCACGGCGTTGTACTACACGCCTAACGGTCGCTCGATCCAGGCCCAGGGCATCGTCCCGGATATCGAAGTTCGTCGGGCCAAGATCACCAACGAGACCGACAACGAGTACTTCAAGGAAGCCGACCTGCAAGGTCACCTGGGCAACGGCAACGGCGGTGCCGACCAACCGACCGGCAGCGGCCCGAAAGCCAAGCCGATGCCCCAGGACGATGACTACCAGCTGGCCCAGGCGCTGAGCCTGCTCAAGGGCCTGAGCATTACGCGCAACCGTTGATATGCGTTTTGCCCTGATCATCGCCTTGCTGTGCTGCATGGCAGGGGTCGCCCAGGCGAACCCTGCCAACCAGCCCCACAAGGCTTACCTGACGCTGATCATCGACGACCTCGGGCAGAACCTGCCCCGCGACCGCCGCGTGCTGGCCCTGCCCGGGCCGGTGACCACAGCGATCATGCCTGACACCCCCCACGCCGCCGAATTTGCCCGCGAGGCGCACAAGGCCGGCAAGATCGTGATCCTGCACATGCCCATGGACCCGGCTACCGGCCCGTTCGCCTGGCACCCGGAGCTGCCCATCGAAGAACTGGGCAAGCGCCTGGACGCGGCGTTCAAGGCTGTGCCCTACACCGCAGGCATCAACAATCATATGGGCAGCCGCATGACCGCCGAGCCTGGGGCCATGGCCTGGTTGATGGGTGAACTGCAACGCCGCCACAAGTTCTTTGTCGACAGCCGCACCAGCGCCAAGACTGTGGCCGCTGCTGAAGCGCAGAAGATTGACCTGGCGCATGTCTCGCGGGATGTATTTCTCGATGACGAACGCACCGAAGCGGCCATCACCACGCAGTTGCAGACCGCTATCAAGCTGGCCCACAAACAGGGCTCGGCCGTGATGATCGGCCATCCTTATCCGCAGACCCTCGCGGTATTGGAGCGCGAACTGCCCAAGCTCAAGGCACAGGGCATCGAGTGGATTGATATCAAGCTGATGATCAGTGTGCGCAGCAACCGGGCCATGGCTGGGCACGGCAAGGACGGAATTTACCGCTGAAACCTGTAGGAGCGAGCTTGCTCGCTCCTACAGGTAGCGCGTCATGATCTCGTCAACGACACCCTCTTTACGCAACTGGTCCAGCGCCGCCTGCAGCTTGGCCACTACCTCATCCGGCACTTCCTTGTTCAGCGCCAGATAAAGCTCGGCGCTGTTGAAGCGCAGCACCGTCTTGAGCCCGGAAACACCGACCTGGCGCGCCAGATAGCGCCCGGCAGGGTCGCCGGTGGCCCAGAGGTCAATCTGCCCCTCCATGAGCTTTTGCGCATTGTCCTGGTCGCGCAGCACGATAATCGGCTTGAGCCCGCGTTTTTCCAGGGTCTGGGCAATGGCGTCGCCTTTATAGGCACCGATCTTGTAGCTACGGGCGTGCTCAAGGTCGGTCAACTGAATGGGGCTGTCGGCCTTGGCCAGCAATACCCAGTCATCCGGGCCAATCGGGCCGACCCATTTGAACAACGCTTCACGGTCCGGCAGGCGGGCCATGACGAAGACCCCATAGCCGGGCTTTTCCAGGGCGAGTTTGTAGATTCGCTCCCAGGGGAAGCGCAGGGTGAGGTTGTAGGAAATACCGGCAAGCTTGCAGGTTTCGCGCACGATGTCTGCGGCGATGCCTTCGATGTTTTCATCTTTGGCGAAGTTCTTGCCGTTTTTCGCCATGTTGTAAGGCGGAAAGTTTTCCGTCAACAACACCAGGGAATCACCAGACGGCTCGGCAGCATGGGCCGAACCCGCCAATAAAATGGAGGAACTGGCGAGGGCAAGAAGCAGGTCTTTGAGCATCAAGGGTTACCGGAATCCATGGCAGGCCCCAGAGTGCCGCGAGCCTGTCATGGTGTCCAGTGACGTTTAGCGTACGACGATTCCGCGCGCCGCCATGTAGGCCTTTGCCTCGGGCACGGTGTACTCGCCAAAGTGGAAAATGCTCGCCGCCAGCACCGCGCTGGCGTGGCCTTCGATAACGCCGTCGGCCAGGTGCTGCAGGTTACCGACACCACCGGAAGCGATCACCGGGATGCCCAGCGCATCGCTGATGGCGCGGGTCACGCCCAGGTCGAAGCCGTTTTTCATGCCGTCCTGGTCCATGCTGGTCAGCAGGATTTCACCAGCGCCCAGGCCTTCCATCTTCATCGCCCACTCCACTGCGTCCAGCCCGGTAGGTTTGCGACCGCCGTGGGTGAAGATCTCCCAGCGCGGGGTTTCGCCCGGCCCGGAAACCTTCTTGGCGTCGATGGCGACGACGATGCATTGCGAGCCAAAGTGCTGCGCGGCTTCGCCGACAAACTCGGGGTTGAACACCGCGGCGGTGTTGATCGAGACCTTGTCCGCACCGGCATTGAGCAGGTTGCGGATGTCTTGCACGGTGCGCACGCCACCACCCACGGTCAGCGGGATAAACACCTGGCTGGCCATGCGCTCGACGGTATGCAGCGTGGTGTCGCGGCCGTCGACGCTGGCAGTGATGTCGAGAAAGGTAATCTCGTCGGCACCCTGCTCATCGTAGCGACGGGCAATTTCCACCGGGTCGCCGGCGTCACGGATGTTCTCGAACTTGACGCCCTTGACCACCCGACCGTTGTCGACGTCCAGGCAAGGGATGATGCGTTTGGCCAGCGCCATGGTCAGTCCTCAGCCGTTGTAGGCATCGCAGTAGGCCTGGGCCTCGGCGACGTCCAGGGTGCCTTCATAGATCGCACGGCCGGTGATCGCGCCGATGATCCCAGGAGCCTTGGCGTCCAGCAGCGACTTGATGTCGCCCAGGTTGTGGATACCACCGGAGGCGATTACCGGGATCTTGGTGGCGGCCGCCAGCGCAGCGGTGAAGGGTACGTTGCAGCCCTGCATCATGCCGTCTTTGGCGATATCGGTATAAACGATGGCGGACACGCCGTCGGCTTCGAACTGCTTGGCCAGGTCGATCACCTGCACGGTGCTGATTTCAGCCCAGCCGTCGGTGGCGACAAAACCATCCTTGGCGTCCAGGCCCACGATCACCTTGCCCGGGAACGCGCGGCAGGCCTCGGCGACGAAGGCCGGGTCTTTCACGGCCTTGGTGCCGATGATCACGTAGCTCACGCCCGCCTTGACGTAGTGCTCGATGGTTTCCAGGGAACGGATGCCACCGCCGATCTGGATCGGCAGGTTCGGGTAGCGCTTGGCGATGGCCGTAACCACTTCGCCATTGACCGGCTGGCCTTCGAAGGCGCCGTTCAAATCCACCAAATGCAGACGGCGGCAGCCACCCTCCACCCACTTGGCAGCCATGCTGACCGGGTCATCGGAGAACACCGTGGAATCTTCCATGCGGCCCTGGCGCAGGCGTACGCAAGCGCCGTCCTTGAGATCGATAGCGGGGATAATCAGCATCTGGCAAACCTTATTCGATATTCAGCATTGCTCGAAGAATCAGGGTTTTTCGAGCGCCCACAAGTCGCTTTCGATGCTTTCGAACCTTTCTTTAAGGTGCGTCTGCACATCGAAAATCGCCCTGTTGTAATAGTGCGGAGCAATTTCAGTGGTAAACAGTTCGAGGATCTCCGCCACCTCGAACGACCCGAGCCTGAGCTCGAAGCGGTCTTCCATGAAACGCTTGATCTTGTCGGTCGCCTCACTCTCCTGCTGGGGAGTGAGATTGAGGATCGGCGGCTTGATCTTCTTGGCCATTACCAACGCCCGTCCCAGCTGGCGAAGTTCTGCAGCAATTGCAGGCCATGGGTATGGCTCTTCTCCGGATGGAACTGCACGGCAAAGCGCGAGCCTTCGGCCAGCGCGGCGGCGAAGTCGACGCCATAGTGCCCGCCACCCACCACCTGGCGCGGGTTACCGGCGGCGATGTAGTAGCTGTGCACGAAGTAGAAACGCGCCATGTCCGGGATGTCATGCCACAACGGGTGGTCGACGGTGCGGCGCACTTCGTTCCAGCCCATGTGCGGGACTTTCAGGTGCTCGCCATCTTCATGCAGGTCCTTGCCGAAGAACTTCACGTCCCCCGGGAACAGCCCGATGCAGTCGACGCCGCCGTTTTCTTCACTGCGATCGAGCAAGGCTTGCATGCCCACGCAGATCCCGAGGAACGGCCGGTCCTGGCTGACTTCACGCACCAGGCTGTCAAAGCCCAGGCGGCGGATTTCAGCCATGCAGTCACGAATCGCGCCCACGCCGGGAAACACCACCCGGTCGGCTTCGCGAATCACCTTGGCATCGCTGGTGATCAGCACTTTGCCGGCACCTACGTGTTCGAGGGCCTTGGCCACCGAATGCAGGTTGCCCATGCCATAGTCGATAACCGCGACCGTCTGCATTACAGGACGCCCTTGGTCGAAGGCATTTGCCCGGCCATGCGGTCATCGAGCTCCACAGCCATGCGCAGGGCGCGGCCGAAAGCCTTGAACACGGTTTCGATCTGGTGGTGGGTGTTGGTGCCACGCAGGTTGTCGATATGCAGGCTGACCAGCGCATGGTTGACGAAGCCCTGGAAAAATTCCTGGAACAGGTCCACGTCGAAGCCGCCCACGGTGGCGCGGGTGTACGGCACGTGCATCTGCAAGCCTGGGCGGCCGGAGAAGTCGATGACCACCCGCGACAGCGCCTCGTCCAGCGGGACATAGGCGTGGCCATAACGGCGGATGCCTTTTTTGTCGCCGATGGCCTTGGCAAACGCCTGGCCGAGGGTGATACCGACATCCTCCACGGTGTGGTGGTCGTCGATATGCAGGTCGCCCTTGCTGACGATATCCAGGTCGATCAGCCCATGACGGGCGATTTGATCCAGCATGTGCTCAAGAAAAGGGACACCGATATCAAATCGGGCCTTTCCGGTGCCATCCAGGTTGATCGAGGCTTTGATCTGGGTTTCCAGAGTGTCGCGCTCGACGGACGCCTTACGTTCGGCCATCACCAGCTCCGCAAAATCATTGGGCGAAAAAGGTGGCCATTATAGGGGCTGCGGGCGCTAAACAGAAACATTGGAGGGGATAAGACTGACGGCGTGTCGGGGATAGACATGTCAGTACAAGTGTGGGAGCGGGCTTGCCTGCGATGCAGACGCCTGAGTACTACAGATACACCGAGCTGGTTCTATCGCGGGCAAGCCCGGCTCCCACAGGAACCGGGCCCACATGCCTACAGCGGTGTTAGTGGAACAGCACTGCCGTCTTCTGCAAGGTCACCCACACGCCCCACGCCAGCGGAATACCCACCACCAGCCACGCGGCAATGGCCAATGGCACGGTGCCGGAAGCGGCTTTCCACTCCAGGGAAGTGCTGGCATCAGCGCCCTTGTCATGGCCCAGCGCCTGTTCGGCCGCCAGTTCAGCGTCGGTCATGAAGTACTTGTCGGCCACCGGGCGCACCAGCAGGTTGCAGATAAAGCCCAGCACCAGCAGGCCGGCGAGGATGTACAAGGTGATGTCATAGGCTGCGGCGCGTTCGACGCCGATGCTCAACTGATATTCACGCAGGTAGTTCACCAACACCGGGCCCAGCACGCCAGCCGCAGCCCAGGCGGTGAGCAGGCGACCATGGATCGCGCCAACCATTTGCGTACCGAACAGGTCCGCCAGGTAGGCCGGTACGGTCGCGAAACCGCCGCCGTACATCGACAGGATGATGCAGAACGCCGCCACGAACAGCGAGACGTTGCCCAGGTGGCCGAGGTTCGGGATCAGCGCATACAGGGCAAAGCCCAGGGCGAAGAACACGAAGTAGGTATTTTTACGGCCCAGGTAGTCGGAAAACGACGCCCAGAAGAACCGTCCGCCAATGTTGAACAGGCTCAGCAGGCCAGTGAAACCCGCCGCGATGGCCGCGATAGAGGCCAGTTGCCCAGCATCCAGTTGGCCAAATGGCACATCGACACCCAGCAACTTGCCGCCAAACACTTCCTGCAACAGCGGCGACGCCATGCCGAGGATGCCGATACCGGCCGACACGTTCAGGCACAACACCAGCCACACCAGGCGAAATTGCGGGGTTTTCCACGCCACGTTCACGTGGACGTGACGGTGGGTGATCATCGCGTTGCTGGCTTTTTTCGCCGGCGCGGTCCAGCCCTCAGGCTTCCAGCCGGTCGGCGGCACGCGGTAGGACAAGGCGCCACCGATCATGAACACGAAATAGATCGCAGCCATGACCAAAAAGCTCTGCCATACGCCCACGCCAGTCGGCGAAGCGAAATGCCCCATCAATGCCGCTGCAAGGGGGGGCACCGACCATCGCACCACCACCAAAGCCCATGATCGCCATGCCCGTGGCCATGCCGCGCTTGTCCGGGAACCACTTGATCAGGGTCGAGACCGGCGAGATATAGCCCAGGCCCAGGCCGATACCGCCAATCACCCCTGAGCCGAGCCACATCAGCCAGATCTGGTGGGTATAAATCCCCAGCGCCGAGATCAGCAGGCCACCACACCAGCACAAGGCCGACACAACGCCCGCCTTGCGCGGCCCGGCATGCTCCAGCCAGCCGCCCCAGATTGCCGCCGAGCAGCCCAGGAAGATGAAGAACAGGGTGTAGATCCAGCCCAGCATGGAGATCGGCCAGTCGCAGGACGACGAGAAAATCTGCGCGATAAAGCTCATGTCCGGTGCGCAAGCGACCGGCGCGGTGACGCCCAGCGCCTTGGACAGCGGCAGCCAGAACACCGAGAAACCGTAGGCCATGCCGATGCACAAGTGGATGGCCAGGGCGGCCGGCGGAACCAGCCAGCGGTTGAACCCGGGCTTGGCGATGATGCGCTCCTTGGACAGGAACGCAGGCTGCGCGGCGGTAGATCCGGCCGCAGTGCTAGTGCTCATTGGTGTTTCCCCCAGTTATTAGTCTGTGTTCGCCAGGCGCTCTCCTCCTCGGCCTTTGCACGCGAGGCGTGGCCGTTCTGTTGAGTAAAGCTCCCTGTAAGCGCGACGTTTAGTCGCAGAAGGCGGGCGAACGCGCAGAGATTAGCATTTGCCGGTGACAGAAAAACCAAACTGACACTACCTTTTTCGGCTCATCTGTTTTGTTTGACACGATGTAACGATGCGTAAACAGCCGCCGGCCTCGCGGCGTTATACTCAGCGGCTAAATTTTAAAATCGACATACAAGGACTCGCCCATGAAAGCGTTCGGCAAAATCCTGGGTCTGGTACTTCTCGGGCTGTTGCTGATCATTGTGGCTCTGGGCTTTGCCCTGACCCACCTCTTCGATCCCAACGACTACAAAGACGAGATTCGCCAGATTGCCCGCGACAAGGCCCACATCGAGCTGACGCTCAATGGCGATATCGGCTGGAGCCTGTTCCCGTGGCTGGGCCTGGAGCTGCATGAAGCCAGCGTGGCCACCCTGAGCAATCCTGCCCAACCGTTCGCCGACCTGCAGATGCTTGGCCTGTCGGTACGCGTGCTGCCATTGCTGCGCCGCGAAGTGCAGATGAGCGATGTGCGCGTCGAGGGCCTGAACCTGCGCCTGACCCGTGACAAGCAAGGCCATGGCAACTGGGAAGATATCGGCAAGGCGCCGGCCGTTGCGGCCACAGGCACCGCCGAGGTGCCCGCGACGCCAGCACCAGCCACGGCGCCAGCGCCGGAGAAAACGGCCCAGCCGATCCGCCTGGATATCGACAGCCTGACGGTCAACAACGCGCGTATCGAGTACAACGACGAGCAGACCGGCAAGCAGTTCAGCGCCGAAAGCATCCAACTGAGCACCGGCGCCGTGCATGAAGGCGCGAGCATTCCGGTCAAGCTCACCGCATTCTTTGGCAGCAACCAGCCAGTCATGCGGGTCAAGAGCGAACTCAACGGCGAGCTGCGTTTTGACCGTGCCCTCAAGCGCTATCAGTTCGAAGACATGAAAATCGCCGGTGAAGCCACGGGAGAGCCGCTGCAAGGCAAGACCGTGACGTTTGCCACCCAGGGCCAGTTGCTGGTGGACCTGTCGGCGAACATTGCCGAGTGGACCAGCCTCAAGCTCTCGCTCAACCAACTGCGGGCACTGGGCGAACTGAAGGTCAACGACCTGGATAAAACCCCGCAGGTCAGCGGTGCCCTGTCGATTGCCCAGTTTGACCTGGCCAAGTTCCTCGACAGCGTCGGCCAGCCACTGCCGGCCATGGCCCCAGGCAGCCTGAGCAAGGTCGAACTGGTCAGCCGCCTGCAAGGCACGCCTTCGAGCATGGCGCTGGAAGACCTGAACCTGAAACTCGACGGCAGTACCTTCACCGGGCGCCTGGCCGTTGAAGACTTTGCCAAGCAATCCCTGCGCGTCCAGCTCAAGGCCGACACGTTCAACGCCGATAACTACCTGCCGGCCAAGTCCGAGGCAGCCAACAGCGCCGCCGTCGCACGCCAGGCCGAAGTGCAGAGCAGCGAAGCCGGGGCCATGGCCGCCGGTGGTACCACACCGCTGCCGGACGCACCGACCAAAGGCGCCTGGAGCACCGACAAGTTGCTGCCACTGGCACGCCTGCGCACGCTGGATGTGATTGCCGACCTGTCCTTCGGCCAACTGACCCTCGGCCAGTTACCCATCGAGAACGCCACCCTCAAAGCCTCTGGCCAGGGTGGTCAGCTCAAGCTCGACACCTTGAGCGGTGGCCTCTACAACGGCACGTTCCAGGCCAACGGCAACCTCGACGCCCGCGAAGATGTGCCCGTGCTGGCGTTGCAGACCAAAATCAAGCAAGTGCCGGTCGAACGTATCCTGCAAGCCCAGGGCAAAACCCCGCCGGTCAAGGGCCAGATTACCCTCGACAGCAACCTGACGGGGCGCGGCAACAGCCAGAAGGCGCTGATCGACAGCCTCAACGGCAGCGCCAGCTTTGTGATCAACAATGGCGTGCTGCTCAACGCCAACATTGAACAACAGCTGTGTACCGGCATCGCCCTGCTCAATCGCAAGACCCTGGCCAGCGAACCACGTGGCAAGGACACACCGTTCCAGGAGCTCAAGGGCAACCTGACCCTGCGCAACGGCGTCGCCAGCAACCCGGACCTGAAAGTGCGCATCCCCGGCCTGACCGTCAACGGCAATGGCGACATTGACCTGCGCGTGCTGGGCATGGACTACCGCGTAGGCATCATCGTCGAGGGCGACAAGCGTGACATGCCGGACCCGGCCTGCCAGGTAGGCTCGAACTTCCGTGGCATCGAAGTCCCGCTGCGCTGCCGTGGCCCGCTGGAGCTGGGCGCCAAGGCCTGCCGCCTGGACAAGGACGGCCTGGGCCAGGTTGCGGCCAAGATGGCGGGCAACAAGCTCAGCGAGAAGATTGAAGAGAAGCTCGACAAGGTCAACCCCAAGCTCAAAGACGCCCTCAAAGGTTTGTTCAACCGATGAGGAACGAGCAATTTTCAGCGGCCGTACTGGACTGGTACGACCAGCACGGTCGCCATGACCTGCCCTGGCAGCAGGGCATCACCCCCTATCGGGTGTGGGTCTCGGAAATCATGCTGCAACAGACCCAGGTCAGCACCGTGCTCAACTACTTCGACCGTTTCATGGCCTCGCTGCCAACGGTCGAAGCCCTCGCGGCCGCACCGGAAGATGAAGTGCTGCACCTGTGGACCGGGCTGGGTTATTACACCCGCGCACGCAACCTGCAGAAGACCGCGAAGATCGTCGTCGCCGAGCACGGCGGCGAGTTTCCCCGGGATGTCGAGAAGCTCACCGAACTGCCCGGTATCGGCCTGTCCACCGCTGGCGCCATTGCCAGCCTGAGCATGGGCCTGCGCGCGCCGATCCTCGACGGCAACGTCAAGCGCGTGCTGGCGCGCTTTACCGCCCAGGAGGGCTATCCGGGCGAGCCCAAGGTCGCCAAGCAGCTGTGGGCCACCGCAGAGCGCTTTACCCCGCACGATCGCGTCAACGCCTACACCCAGGCGATGATGGACATGGGCGCCACCCTCTGCACCCGCAGCAAGCCCAGCTGCCTGCTGTGCCCCCTGGAAAAGGGCTGCGAAGCGCACATGCTGGGCCTGGAGACCCGCTACCCGATCCCCAAGCCACGCAAGACCATCCCGCAAAAACGCACGCTGATGCCACTGCTGGCCAACCATGAGGGCGCAATCCTGCTTTACCGCCGCCCTTCCACCGGCTTGTGGGGCGGGTTGTGGAGCTTGCCGGAACTGGACGACCTGGACGACCTGGAACACCTGGCCAACCAGCACTCACTGGCGCTGGGCAAGCAGCAGGCGCTGCCTGGGCTGGTCCACACCTTCAGCCACTTCCAGTTGGCTATCGAACCCTGGCTGGTCCGGGTCGAGGAATCGGCCCATCACGTGGCCGAGGCCGACTGGCTCTGGTATAACCTCGCCACCCCGCCGCGCCTGGGCCTTGCCGCCCCGGTAAAAAAACTGCTGAAGCGCGCGGCCGATGTATTGAACGCAGGAGTTTCGTCATGACCCGCACCATCATGTGCCGCAAATACCACAAAGAACTGCCTGCCCTGGAGCGCGCCCCGTTCCCGGGTGCCAAGGGCCAGGACATTTTCGACCATGTATCCGCCCAGGCCTGGGCCGACTGGCAGAAACACCAGACCCTGCTGATCAACGAAAAACGCCTGAACATGATGAACGCCGAAGACCGCAAATATCTTCAAGGCGAGATGGACAAGTACTTTTCCGGCGAGGATTACGCCAAGGCTGACGGCTACGTGCCGCCTGCTCAATAATTGATCAAAAACCGGGGTTGGCACGTAAGCGACGGTAATAATTAAATATTTTTTGAAAACTTGCTTGACGACCCCCTGAAAAACCCGTTTAATGCGCCCCGTTGCCCAGATAGCTCAGTCGGTAGAGCAGGGGATTGAAAATCCCCGTGTCGGCGGTTCGATTCCGTCTCTGGGCACCACTAATTAGTTTCAGGTGGTGCAAACGTCATCTGAAACACACAAGAAACCCGCCTAGTGCGGGTTTTTTGCTTTCTACGGCTCCCAACCGTTTCCTTGTAAGCCCGAACATAGGTGAGTAGATCCAGTTCGGCCCAGAAGCCTACTCACACCACGCCAGCACGGTGGAAACAAACGTGTCGGCCAAGAAACAAGACGCCGCCTATCAATTGCGTATCTACGAAATTTTCGAGACCACCAAGGTCGGCCATCAAGGCAAAAAGCGCCGCAGAGCACGGCGCGATGGTGGGGGAGATTCAAGAGAAGGTCATGACACTGACCGATTACTCACTGATTCCTACAGGCCTGCCACGCCCTTGATGCCACTGGGCTCACAGCTCTTTGAAACGGTGGCGAGGAACACCGGGGACAGGCAACCGGATACTGTAAATATTTCCCGCTTCCGGGAAGTCCGCCTGCTCGGCGGCCGACATGCCGAACTTGGCGGTGGTAATGAACAAAGTGCGCATGTCCGGCCCGCCAAAGCAGCAACTTGTGGGGCGCGGTACTGGCACTGGCAAGGTCTGGGTCAAGACGCCGTTACGGTCGTACCTGAGCAGGCAGCCGCCGTTGAACTGGCAGACCCAAAGGCCGCCTTCCGTGTCCAGCGCAAGGCCGTCTGGGCGGCCCAGTTCGGCAGGCGTCTGGGCAAACACTGCCACTTGTTCCAGGTAACTGCCGCTGGCCGGGTAACGGGCGCGGTAAATGGTACAGGCCACTGAGTCGACAAAAAAAAGCTCGGTGCCGTCGATCGACCAGGCCAGGCCGTTGGGCAGACTGATGTGATCCAGCATCACCGAGGCATTCAAGCCGGCATCGTAGCGATAGAGCTTGCCGGTGCTTTGACTGTGCCCTTCATCCATCAAGCCGGTGACAAAACGCCCTTGGGGGTCGCAAGCACCATCGTTGAAACGATAGGACGAGAGGGTGATGGCCAGTTTGGAGTTATGGATAACCCGCAGGCTGGTGCGGTCGAGGATAGCAACCCCGGCATTCTGGGCAAAAATCAGATTGCCCTTCTGGGTCAACGCCAACGCACCGATCCGCGAAGGTGACTCATACAGTCGCGTGAGGTTGGCCTGTTGATCCAGGGCATTGATCTGCCCGCCACTGATATCCACGAATAACAAACTGTTTTGGGCTTCGTCCCAGACCGGGCTTTCGCCCAGGTCGGCCTGGCACGATGCAAAAAGACGTAGCTCTTCCTGAGCAGACATTTTCAGCACTCCTTGATGTGGTCCCACTGTTGAGCAACTTGCTCGGCGCTGGCTGCGCTGATCCGGGCGAGATCGACGGGATAGTCGACACCCGGGTTCTCGGCAAACCGTGTGGCCGTGAATTGGCCATTGCTGGCGCGCAGGATATAGCCGGTGTCCTGGCATTGCTGCGACGCCAAGAAGATCACGCCAGGGGCTACCCATTCGGGCTTGAGGTTTTCCGGCTCGCCCTTCACGCCCCACATACGGGTCTTGGCCACCGGCGACACCGCATTGACCAGGATGCCCGCCTCCGCACCTTCCATACTCAGCGCATTCATAATACCCAGTTGCGCCATCTTGCCTGCGGCATACGCCGTCAGGCCGGCTTGTGCATATTGCTGGTACATCGCCCGGTCCGATGAAGTCAGCACCACCCGCGCAGCAGCAGATTCCTTGAGGTATTTCCAGGCATGCTTGCATAACCACACAGGCGTATAGATATTGATATCCACCGCTCGCCCGATGAAAGTTGCATCCGCCTCTTCAATAGATTGATAACCCACCCAACCGGCGTTGTGAATCAGGATATCGAGTTGCCCAAATGCCTTGATGGCCGTCTCTACCAACTGCTGGCAACCCTGTTCCGTGGAAAGGTCGCCATGATGGCCGACCACGCTAAACCCCTTGGACTGAAGCGTTCGCGCGGTGTCCATGACAATGGAGGCATCGGTCCCCGCACCCAGGTTATCCGAGCCAACATCACTGATCACCACATTGGCGCCCAGTTTCGCCAACGCTTGGGCATAAATGAAACCCAACCCTCGACCTGCGCCCGTTACAATCGCTGTTTTACCTGTAAAGTTCATTAGTTCTTCCTCTTGATTGCCACCTCACCTTAACAATGAATATCCGGGTTGTTTAATACTAACGACGGCGCAAATTGATACTTGCCATATATCAAGTTAACGCTTGTGAACTATTAAAGGATATTCACTTGCCCCCCCTGATCAATTCAAATGAAGGAACAGAAGAAATGATCGAAACCCGCCTGCTGCGCCAATTCATCGCCGTGGCTGAAGAGCTGCATTTTCACAAGGCCGCTATTCGCCTGCACATGGCCCAGCCGCCCTTGAGCCAGGCCATCAATCGCCTGGAAGACAAACTGGGGTTTAGCCTGTTCACCCGCAACAAACGCGGGGTAAAACTGACCCCAGCCGGTGGTGCTTTCCTGAATGCGGCCTACAGCACCCTCAAGGAGCTGGAGCTGGGTATCGAACACGCGCGCCAGGTGTCCGAAGGCATCGCGGGCAAACTGACCGTGACCGCCGTATCGATCGCCTACTACGAGCCACTGCTCAGTACCCTGCGCCAGTTCCGAGAAACCTTTCCCAAGGTCCAACTGATCATCAAGGAGATGCCGTCCTCCAGCCAGGCCAAGGCAATCCTTTCGGGGGAAGCGGATATCGCGTTCATGCGCAAGTTGCCAATCTCGGCGGAAAACGTCGAGTCGCGCCTGCTGCTGGATGAAGAGATCGTGATGGCAATGCCCACTCATCATCCCAAGGCGCGAGATGGCCAGATCGACCTGAGGGATTTCGCCGGGGAAGACTTCGTGTTCACTCCGCAAGCCCTGGGCACCGGCTATCACAGCCAGCTCATTGCCTTGTGTGAAGCCGCCGGCTTTTATCCCAAGGTGGTCCAGGAGGCCGCGCAGATCCATACCTTGATCGGCCTCGTGGCCTGTGGCTTCGGCGTGGCCCTGGTGCCCGAGTCGATTGCCAACTCGATCATGCGCGACAAAGTGTTGTTTCGCCGGATCTACCCAGTCACCGCGTCCCCCAACCCGGCAATCGGCCTTTACATGACGTGGAACACCCACAACGAATCACCCTTGATGGACAGTTTCATATCCATGCTCGATTTCGGCGCCGCCCCCCAGGTTGAAAAGACACTGGCCACCCAGCCCAGTTAAAGCGCCAGCTTGTAATCCTTCAGCCACGCCGCAAGGGACTGGGCCGTTTCCAGATTCTTGCGCTTGAGTTGAGAGTTGAAATGACTCATCGGGTCGCGAAACACCGCCTAACAGCTAGTGCGTTTTTTTACCTGCGATTTAATACCCGCAGGCTTTACGCCGCCGCAGCCAAAACTGGATACTTTCATGCATGCTGCGCCAGGCCCGGTAAACACCTGAGGGTTATTTATCGCGCAGCTCAACCGTCTAGCCTTTACCCAATCTCCAGCAAGGTAGTTATTTCATGACCCGGTACTTGTTCTGCACGCTGTTAATGCTGACAGCGCTGCTCAGTGGATGCGCCACGACGATGGACGTCGCGATCAACGCAACCCCGGACCCGGACTATCACTTTGACCGGCAAGCCCCCGTGCTGGTGACATCGGCAAACGGCAGCGACGAAAACGCACTCAATGCCCGCTACTACCTGCGCGACATGGTCAGCGCGTTGAAGGACCAGGGTTTTCGCGAGGTGTTTACCGACACCAACAAACCCAAGAATCACGCGCCGATCAAAATGACCGTCACCCTGGACATTGGCAGCCGCGAGAAGACTTACCGCTATGTCGCCACCGACTACGGGCAAGTGCCGACCAGCACGTCCACCGTGTGCAAGAACAGCAAGAAAAAAGACGACCGAATGGTCTGCACCAGCACGCCGAACACCACCTATGGCCCGGTAGGCAGTTCGGAACGAACCGGCTACACCACCCTCACCACCTTCACCGCCACGGCGCGGGATGAAGCGAGCAAGCGTGCGGTGTACCTGCTGCGCGTGACGTCCTACAACGACGACTGCCAGGCCGCCAAGGTCGAGGCCTTTGTGGTGCAGCAAGGCTTGCAGAACCTGAACTTCCAGGACCGTGTGCAACGCAATTACACCGTTACGATGCCTGAAGGGTACCGCTGCAAATAGTTCGTCGATGAGCTACAGGCAGCTCAGGGTGAAGGTCACTTCGCAGTCAACCGTTGCGGCCCCAGGCCAGGATCGACTGCACACCAATATTGCTAATAGCAATTATTATCATTTAAGCTGCGCGCAAAATGTCCTCCCTCCCGCACCACTAAAAATAATCAAGGAGTTGCGATGCCCTTTGCACGCGAGCCAGGTTCATGGTTGAAGGCACTCAGCCTTGCCCCCTTCGGATTCGTTTCGATGCTTGTCCCCGTCGCCGTCGCGGCCGAGGAGAAAGGTCAACTCGAACTGCCCAGCCAAAGTATTACGGCGACGGCTTCCGAAGAAACGGCAAACGGCCCGGTCCAAGGCTATGTCGCCAAGCGCAGTACAACAGGCGCCAAGACCGACACCCCGATCACCGAAATCCCCCAGTCGATTTCCGTGATCAGCGCCGACCGCATGCGCGACCAGGGCGCACTGACCGTGCAGGACGCGCTGCGTTATGTTTCCGGGGTGCGGGCCGAGCCCTTTGGGCTCGATAGCCGGGGAGACTGGTCGAAAGTGCGAGGCAGCGCGCCTGCCCTGTTCCTTGATGGTTTACAGCAGAGCTTCGGCAGTTACACCAACATCCGCACCGACCCCTTCACCCTCGAACGCCTTGAAGTCCTCAAGGGCCCCGCGTCGATGCTGTATGGGCAGAGCCCGGTGGGCGGCCTGATCAACCAGGTCAGCAAACGCCCCAAAGCCGAGCAACACACCGAGTTGCAACTGCAATACGGCAATTACAACCGCAAGCAAGTCGCGGTGGACACCACGGGCGCCCTCAACTCAGAAGGTACCTTGCTGTATCGGCTGGTGGCTATTCAACGCGACAGCGACACTCAGGTTGACCACGTCAAAGATAACCGTCAGGTCCTGATGCCATCGCTGACCTGGCGCCCCAACGAGGATATCGACTGGACCGTGATGGCTAACATCCAGCGCGATGACAGCGGCTCCACCACACAGTTTTTCCCACACAAGGGCACCCTCTGGAACGCGCCGTACGGTCGGTTCCACAGCAACCGCTTCGCCAGCGAGCCGGGGTTTGACGAGTACGACAGTGACCAGACAGCCCTGACCTCGCAATTCTCGTGGCACCTGAACGACACGTGGACCCTGCGCCAAAACCTGCGCTGGCAGAAGAGCAAAGTCAGCTACCAGTCGATCTACGCAAAATTTGCAGCAAAACCACTCTTTAAACCCGATAACCAGACCCTCGACCGCGTCTATTACGTGTCCAAGCCAGAGGTCAAAGTCTGGGTCGCCGACCAGAACGTCGAGGCCCGGTTTGACACCGGCCCACTGCAACACACCCTGCTGCTGGGGGGCGACTACCAGCATGCGGTCACCAACCGGGACGGCGCCAGCGGCGCGGCAACCCCACTGAACGTGTACGACCCGGTGTATGGCACCTTTGATCCATCCATCATTCGCCTCACCGCAGACCCGGAACAACGGGTCATGCAACAAGGGCTCTATGCCCAGGACCAGATCAAATACGAACAGTGGTTGCTGACCCTGGGCCTGCGCAAGGATTGGGCCGCCAGCCAGACCCAAGGCAAAACCCGGCAAAAGGACGACAAGGTGACCGGCCGCGCGGGCCTGACCTACCTGTTCGACAACGGCATTGCGCCCTACTTGAGCTACAGCGAATCATTCCAGCCGCAAATCGGCCTCAACCAGCGCACGCTTGAACCCTACGTACCGCTCAAGGGCAAACAGTGGGAACTGGGAGTGAAATATCAGCCGGTTGGCAGCAGCAGCCTCTACACGGCAGCGGTGTACGACATCCGCGAGCAGAACCGCCGCATGCCCGACCCCGTGGATCCGATGAACACCCTGCAAAGTGGTGAAACCCGCGCCCGTGGCCTGGAGCTTGAAGCACTGGTAGCCGTCACACCCGACTGGGACCTGATTGGCACCTACAGCTACACCGACACCACCGTCCTCAGCGGCTCCCCGGCAGAACAAGGCAAACGCCTGGCCAGTGTCCCCGAAAACATGGCCTCGGTATGGAGCCAGCATCGATTCAGCATCGGTGACATTCCCGGGTTTAGTGTCGGTGCGGGTGTTCGCTATGTGGGGACCAGTTGGGATGGCGCTGACCGCGTGAAGACGCCGTCTTCAACCTTGCTGGATGCGATGCTGGGGTACCGCTACCAGAACTGGAACATGACCCTCAACGCAACCAACCTTGAAGACAAGACCTACTACACGACATGCCTGGCGCGAGGCGATTGCTTCATCGGCAACCGTCGTACGATCGTTGGTACGTTGGCCTACAACTTTTGATTACGCGGTAAGCCAGAACAACGGGTCACGGCACACGGAACACCAGCAGCGGGTTGTCATTGAGCCGCCCATTGAACGCTGGAGCCAGGTGCTCCAGCGGCGTGCCGTGTAGCAGTTGGGTTTCCTTGCGCGCGACGATGACCCAGGACGAGCGCGGCAGCGCGTTCAGTTGCGCAAGGTCGTCGCGCCCGATAAACAGCGGCTGTTCGTCGTGGTCCAGGTTCATGATGTAGCGAATGGCCCAGGTGTCCTTGCCGAGGTTGAGAAACACCAACGGCCCGGGGTTCTCGGCCCGCAGGGTTTCCACGGCGCCCACGAAGTTTTTCGTGTCAAATTGCAGGTCCTTGGCCGGCTCCACGACCCTCACCAGCACCAGCCATTGGGTGGCCAGCGCGATCAGGCTGAGCACCACCAATCGCTGCGCGACACAACCACGCAGACGACGCCAGGCAACGACCGCCGCCAGTTGCAGGGCGATCAGCAGGGCAATCAATCCCGGCACCGAGACATCGGGCCAGTAGCCGTGTTTGTTCCACAGTTGCCGGCAGACCAATACCACGACAACTCCCAGCAGCGGCAGGATCGCCACCAGCCACTCATAACCCCGCCGCACGCCAAGCAACCAGCCTCGGGCCTGAAGCAGCCCATAGGCCGCCACAGCGGCAAACATCGGGACCATGGGCACGATGTAGTACGCGCGCTTGAAGTTCGGCACCGACAGCCCCAACAGGATCATCAAGCCACAACCGCCCAGGCGCAGCATCAACCGCACATCCGCCTCATCATGACGCGCCGACCATGAATGACGCAGGGCAATCAACGTCGCCAGCGCCAACGGTATCACCGGGAAATAGCGATACAGGCTCAGCTTGAAGTAGAAGTAAAACGGCTCGCCACTTTCATCAAGACGACCGGCCACCTGCATCTTCTGCACCTCATCGGCAAACCCATCGCCCCCGCTGATCCGCGCCAGCTTCAAGAGCACCCACCAACAGGCAGCCAGCAGGATCAGTCCGATCACCCCGTGGGCAATCACCTTTTTCAGCAGGCCAATCTTCTCTTTTCGCGAGCGTGCAGGCCCCAGCGCCCAGTACACACAAGCAACCCCACAGACCTCGATCAGCCCCAAAGGGCCACGAATGGCAAACGCCGCCACGAACAGGGGAAAGATTGCGTATTGGCGCAGCCGCGACCCCAGGCGCTCACCGGTATGCAGCAGGTAGAAACAGCCCAGGCACAGCAAAGAGACCATTTGATCCAGGCAGACCGAGCGCGATTTCTCCAGCAACTGGGCAGTCAATGCCGTCAGTAACACTGTCAGCAACGCCCATGCTCGCCCGCAAGGCACCAGCAAACGGTAGACCAGCGCCATCACCCCAGCCGAAGCCAGGGCGGTGGGCATGACGTTAGCCAGGTCGTTAGGCGCGCCGAACAGCCGAGCGAAGAGCAGGCTGAAATAGGTCGCGGTGCCTGGGTAATCCGGGTAAGGCTCACCGTAGGTGGTGGGGAAGAGGCTGGCGCCGTGGCGAAACATTTCCTGCAGGAACACCGCCCAACGCCCGTCAAACCCTTGCGGTTGCTGGTCCCAAATACCTGCTGTAAACAGCAGTAGGGCCACCAGGAAAACACCCAGGGCCTCCAGACGAAAACGCGTGCGGTGTTCCATGGTTCAACCTGCCAGGCCGGGGAATGCTGGCGTATATTGCCGACAGCACGCCTGAATCACGCCTGAACCAAATGCAACATTCCCCGCACCCGGTTGCATTTAAAGATCACGAGCCTTTGCCCGTCGATTTTGTTAGCGTCAACTTCCAATAAAAACTGCGCACGGGTCACCAAACCCCATCGAAAGCGCATGGACCGAGGCCAGTCATGAACCTGCCCACCCGCCTTCACCCCGAGGCATTCCGCGAGCCCGCCGCCGACAACTACCCCATCGGAGGCTTTACCTGGCGGCATATACGCACCGATATCAAGCGCCCGGTGGTGATCATCAACGCCGCCACGTCCGTGCGCTGTCGTCACTATTCGCGCTTCGCCGACTACCTGTTTGCCAACGGCCTGGACGTGATCACCTACGACTATCGCGGCATCGGCGAATCACGCAGCGGCTCATTGCGCGGGTTCAAGGCCTCGTGGTCAGACTGGGGCCGGCTGGATTTCGAGGCGATCATGCAGCGCGCGCAGCGGGAGTTTGTCGGGCAGCCCATTGATGTGGTCGGCCACAGCTTTGGCGGTTGCGCGGCCGGGCTTGGCGCATCGGGTGCAGCCATCAGGCGGCTGGTCACGGTGGGCGCGCAGTTTGCGTACTGGCGTGACTACCAGGCGAATGGCCGCTGGCGGATGTTGGCCAAGTGGCACTTGGTGATGCCGCTGGTAACTGCCGTCTGCGGGTATTTCCCAGGCAAGCGCCTGGGTTGGCTGGAAGACACGCCAGCCGGGGTGGTGCGTGACTGGAGCAGCTCCACGCCCACCTACCAGACACGGCCCAGCGGGCGCGCCTTGGGCGAACTGCCCTTTGCCCGGGTGAAGGCACAGATCCTGGCGATCAGCATTACCGACGACCCGTTTGGCACGGTGCCAGCCATTGAGCGTCTGCTGGGCTACTTCCACGCCAGCGAGCGCCTGCACTTGCGGATTGCGCCGACGGATATTGGCGAAGAAGCCGTCGGGCATTTCGCATTTTTCCGCAGTGAATATCAGGATCGCTTATGGCCGATTGCACTGTCCTGGCTGCAGCACGGCCAGCTCGCGGCCGACACACCGGGTGCGCGGCTGTAGAAACCCTTGGGATTTCGCCAGACCTGCGCTTCAATACGCCACCCAGATCCTGAACCAAGGACGTGAGCCCATGGCTTCGCCAGACAAGCAGCAAAAACGTGCCCAACGGGCAAAAGCCAAGGCCAAGCAGAACCGCACCCAGCGCGCCAATGCACCCAAGCAGGATGCGTTTGCCGACGACGACGAGCGTATTGACCTTGAATCGGTGGACTTGACCGAACTGTTCGTGGAGATGCGCGAGGCCGGCGAGACCAGCCAGCAGGCGCTGTGTGCGGCCTTCCTGGCGCACCCGTTGCTGGCGCTGGTGCTGGAGCAAGAAGGCGAAGAAAACGCCACTGACTTTATCCTGGCGGCGCTGATCGAGTATCGGCAGTGGTCCACCCATAGCGATGATGAAGCAGCAGCGTTGGCGTGGATTGAATCGCCAGCGTTCCAGGCCGACTACGTGGCGGCGTCGCAAGCGCTGACCAATTCGCAAGATTGATACAAAACCCATGTAGGAGCGAGCTTGCTCGCGAAGAACTCAAGAACAACGCGTTTATTCAGGCTGCACGCGTTATCGTTGACGTTTTTCGCGAGCAAGCTCGCTCCTACAGTGTTTCGTGGCGTTAGCAGCAAGGCTTCAACTGATCAGTTAAGCACCGCAGCCCCGAGGCGCCGGCTCGCCACCAGCAACCCCGCCACCACCACCAGCAAACTCAAGACACCGGTCGCGATGATCTCCACCCGGTGCGCTTCCTGGAACAGCATGATGGTCAACGCACCGACGATAAACACGATCACCGCGTAGGTCAGGCCCGGGAACAGCCACATCTTGAAGGCAATTTTCTCGCCCGCTGCCGTACGTTTCTGACGCATGCGCAGTTGCGACACGGCAATCACCAAGTACACCAGCAACGCGATGGCGCCGGAGCTGGCCAGCAAGAACTCAAACACCGCTGCCGGTGCCACGTAGTTGGCAAACACCGCGAGGAATGCCGCGCCTGTGGACAACATCACCGCCCAGTAAGGCGTGCCGCTCTTGTTGGTGCGCTTGGCCACCGCCGGAGCATCACCACGACGCCCCAGGGAGAACAGCATGCGCGACGCGGTGTACAGCGCCGAGTTCAGGCAACTGGTCACAGCGACCAAGACCACCAGGTCGACGATCAGCTTGGCATTCGGGATACCCATGCGCTCCAGCACGGTCTGATAGGAACCGACGGCCGCGAGCGTAGGATCGTTCCATGGCACCAAGGCCACGACGATGAAGATCGACACCAGGTAGAACAAGCCGATCCGCCAGATCACCGAGTTGGTGGCCTTGGTGATCTGCTGGCCCGGGTTTTTCGATTCTGCGGCCGCAATGGTCACGATCTCGGTCCCCATGAACGAGAACATGGTGGTCAGGATTGCCGCCAACACCGCGCCCATGCCGTTGGGCAAAAAGCCCTGGGTGTCGAACAGGTGCGAGACGCCGCTGACCTGGCTGCCCGGCAAGAAGCCGAAGATTGCCAGCACGCCAAGAATCACAAAGCCGATGATCGCCACCACTTTAATCAGCGCAAACCAGAACTCGAACTCGCCGTAGTTCTTCACGCTGAACAGGTTGGTAGCGGTCAGCAGCAAGGTAATGACCAGGGTAAAAGCCCAGATCGCCACGTCGGGGAACCAGGCATGCAGGATGGTCGCGGCGGCGTTGGCTTCCAGGGGAATCACCAGCACCCAGAACCACCAGTACAGCCAGCCGATGGTGAAGCCGGCCCAATGCCCGATCGCCCGGTCGGCGTAGGTGGAAAAAGAACCGGTGTCGGGAGACGCGACGGCCATTTCGGCCAGCATGCGCATCACCAGCACCACCAGCGTACCAGCCGCCGCATAGGCCAGCAGCACGGCGGGCCCGGCTGCCGCAATCGCGTGGCCGGAGCCGACAAACAGACCGGCGTCGATCACGCCGGCAATCGACAACATGGTGACATGTCGCGGTTTGAGCCCCTGTTCGAGGTCATTGGAGCTTTGCGTACGACTCATTGACACACCTTTGCGAGGAATTGCGAATACGGTCCGCCCGGCCTGCCGTGTTTCGTGAAAATAAACAAACGGGGCGTTCTTTATTTCTTACGCAAGATTTGCGCCAAAATGTAACAAACTCAAGGTTGATGCGGGCTGTAGGGAAATTCCTAACTGATCGCAAGTCATTGAGATTGCTGGCAATCCGCCACAGCGTTACCCGCCGACTCACTTCAAGAACGAATCAGCGCACCAAAAACACACACAAAAAGTAAGTGACGCCCAATTAAAGGGCTGATAGGCACCGTTTACCCGTTTAACCCTTCCAACACCCGGCCAAAGCTGGCACCATCGCGCCCTTTTTTACGCGACTGCCACGGGTTTATCGGTTAAAACGGCTGTTCGGTTGTTGATGGCGCGACACGCTGCTGTGCCGATGCGACAACCTGTCACACACCGTCTGTTTAACGCCCGTAGCGCTGTTGGCTGTCATCCGGACGCTATGCTAGCTTGGCGCCACGCCAGGAAGGCGACCCAACAGCAGGAACGCAATGAACACAATGAGGACCGCTCATGGCTTTGGCCGCGCCCGCGCTTGAAATCCGCAACTTGCATAAACGCTATGGTGAGCTGGAGGTGCTTAAAGGCATCTCGCTGACCGCTCGCGACGGCGATGTGATCTCGATCCTGGGCTCCTCCGGTTCCGGCAAGTCCACGTTCCTGCGCTGCATCAACCTCTTGGAAAACCCGCACCAGGGCCAGATCCTGGTGGCCGGCGAAGAGCTCAAGCTCAAGGCCGCGAAAAACGGCGAACTGATGGCCGCCGACGGCAAGCAGATCAATCGCCTGCGCAGCGAAATCGGTTTTGTCTTCCAGAACTTCAACCTCTGGCCACATATGAGCATCCTCGACAACATCATCGAGGCCCCACGCCGCGTGCTCGGCCAAAGCAAGGCAGAAGCCATCGAAGTGGCCGAGGCGCTGCTGGCCAAGGTCGGCATCAGCGACAAGCGCCACGCCTACCCGGCGCAATTGTCCGGCGGCCAGCAACAACGCGCCGCGATTGCCCGTACCCTGGCGATGCAACCTAAAGTCATTCTGTTCGATGAGCCCACTTCGGCACTTGACCCGGAAATGGTTCAGGAAGTACTTAATGTGATCCGCGCGCTGGCCGAAGAAGGCCGCACCATGCTGCTGGTCACCCACGAAATGGGCTTTGCCCGCCAAGTGTCCAGCGAAGTGGTGTTCCTCCACCAGGGGCTGGTCGAAGAGCAAGGATCGCCACAGCAGGTGTTTGAGAACCCGCTTTCGGCGCGCTGCAAACAATTCATGTCCAGCAACCGCTAACGGAGCAACATGCATGCAGAACTATAAAAAATTCCTCCTGGCCGCCGCCGTTTCCATGGCATTCAGCGCCACGGCCATGGCCGAGACGTTGAAAATGGGGATCGAAGCGGCCTACCCGCCCTTCAACAATAAAGACGCCAGCGGCAACGTTGTCGGCTTCGACAAAGACATCGGCGACGCCCTGTGCGCCAAGATGAAAGTCGAGAAGTGTGAAGTGTATGTATCGGACTGGGACGGCATCATCCCGGCCCTGAACGCCAAGAAGTTCGACTTCCTGGTGTCGTCGCTGTCGATCACCGACGAGCGCAAGCAAGCCGTTGACTTCACCGACCCGTACTACTCCAACAAGCTGCAATTCATCGCGGCAAAATCCATCAAGGACTTCAAGACCGACGCTGGTTACCTCAAAGGCAAGATCATCGGTGCACAGCGCGCGACATTGGCCGGTACCTACCTGGAAGACAAACTGCCAGACACCACCGCCAAACTCTACGACACCCAGGAAAACGCCTACCTCGACCTGACTTCCGGCCGCCTGGACGGGATGCTCGCTGACAAGTACGTGCAATACGAGTGGCTCAAGAGCAAAGACGGTTCGGCCTATGAGTTCAAAGGCGATCCAGTTGTAGAAAGCGACAAGATCGGCATCGCCGTGCGCAAGGGCGACCCGCTGCGCGAGCGCCTGAACAAGGCACTGGCGGAAATCAAGGCCGACGGCACCTACAAGAAAATCAACGACAAGTACTTCCCTTTCAGCATCGAATGATCTGATTGGCCTGCCCGGCGCGCTCACCCGAGCGTGCCGGCTTTTAGCAAGCCTTGCGCGATATGACTAAACCATGAATTTCGATCTCTACGGATTCGGCCCCGCACTCGCTGCCGGCGCGCTGATGACCGTCAAACTGGCACTCACGGCGTTATGCCTGGGGCTGGTGCTCGGCCTCGCCGGCGCCCTGGCCAAGACTTCCCCGTACAAGTTCCTGCAATGGCTTGGCGGCGCTTACTCGACGATTGTCCGGGGCATTCCCGAACTGCTGTGGGTGCTGCTGATCTACTTCGGCACGGTCAATATGATGCGGGCCCTGGGGGAGTTTTTCGGTAACCCCGACCTGTCGCTCAGCGCCTTCGCCGCTGGGGTGATCGCCCTGGGCCTGTGCTTTGGCGCCTACGCCACCGAGGTGTTCCGTGGCGCGATCCTGGCGATCCCCAAGGGCCACCGTGAAGCCGGCGTTGCCCTGGGCCTGTCGAAGCTGCGCATCTTCACCCGGTTGATCATGCCGCAGATGTGGCGCATCGCCCTGCCGGGCTTGGGCAACCTGTTCATGATTCTGATGAAGGACACCGCGCTGGTCTCGGTGATCGGCCTGGAAGAAATCATGCGCCACGCGCAGATCGGCGTGACCGTCACCAAGCAGCCGTTCACCTTCTTCATGGTCGCGGCCTTTATGTACCTGGGCCTCACCGTCCTGGCCATGGTCGGCATGTACTTCCTGGAAAAACGTGCCGCTCGCGGCTTTGCGAGGAGCACACAATGAACGGCGACTACAGCTGGCTGTCACATTTCGACCTGGGCCTGAACTGGGCCGTGATCATCAAGTGGCTGCCGAGACTGGCCCAGGGCGCGACCCTGACCCTGGAACTGGTAGCCATCGCAGTGATCGCCGGGCTGCTGCTGGCGATTCCCCTGGGGATCGCCCGTTCCTCGCGCCTGTGGTACGTACGTACCCTGCCCTACTGCTACATTTTCTTCTTCCGCGGCACACCGCTGCTGGTGCAGTTGTTCTTGGTCTACTACGGCCTGGCGCAGTTCGACGCCGTGCGCGAAAGCGCCCTGTGGCCGTACCTGCGGGACCCGTTCTGGTGCGCCACCGCCACCATGACCCTGCACACCGCCGCCTACATCGCCGAGATCCTGCGCGGCGCGATCCAGGCCATCCCGCCCGGTGAAATCGAAGCGGCGCGGGCGCTGGGCATGTCCAAGCCCAAGGCGCTGTTCTACATCATCCTGCCGCGTGCCGCGCGCATCGGCCTGCCGGCCTACAGCAACGAAGTGATCCTGATGCTCAAGGCCAGCGCCCTGGCCAGTACCGTGACCTTGCTCGAACTGACCGGCATGGCCCGCACCATCATTGCCCGTACCTACCTGCCGGTGGAGATCTTCTTTGCCGCCGGGATGTTCTACCTGCTGATGGCCTATGTACTGGTGCGCGGCTTCAAGCTGCTGGAACGCTGGTTGCGGGTCGATGCCTGCCAGGGACGCTGATACAAAGTTGACGGGCGAGCGGCTGCTGGCCCGCTTCCTTGCGCTGGATGCATTCCTTACCGAGCATCAAGGGCTGTGGCGACCACGGCCCTTCACCCACCTGCAATTGCCTTGGGAAACCCAGCATCCAATGCTTGCCCAATGGCTGCGCCAGCGCTCGCTGGCAGAGGCCGAAAGCAGCCACAACCTGCCCACCGAACTACAGGCTCCAGCGCCGTTTCGCCAATGGGCGGAGGTGGCGACGCGCCTGAGTGCTGTGGATAAGTTACCGTCGGGGGCGCTACATGCGCCGCCGTCGCGCCTGAATGTGGATGTACCCGGGCGCAAATGGCAGCAGATCGAGGCGTTTGGCGCGGCTCTGCACTTTGCCGAGCGCCCCACCCACTGGCTCGACTGGTGCGCCGGCAAAGGCCATCTTGGTCGTCGGCTGTTGCAACCGGGGCAAGACCTGACTTGCCTGGAGTTCGATCCGGTGCTGATCACCGCAGGCCAGGCGCTCAGCGACCATCATCAAATGCCCGCCCGCCACCATCAGCAAGACGTGATGGCCGAGAGCGCCGTGCAGCAACTCACCCACGAGCACACCCCGGTTGCCCTGCATGCCTGTGGCGACCTGCACGTGCGCCTGCTGCAACTGGCCAGCGCCGCCGGCTGCCAGCACCTGGCCGTGGCGCCCTGCTGTTACAACCGCATCGCCAGCGAGCACTACCAGGCCCTGTCGGCCCCGGCCCGCGCTTCGGCGCTACGTTTGTCGCGGGATGACCTTGGCCTGCCCCTGAGCGAAACCGTCACCGCAGGCTTGCGAGTGCGCCTGCAACGCGACACCTCCATGGCCCGGCGCCTGGGCTTCGACCTGTTACAGCGGCAACTGCGCGGGAGCGACGAGTACCTGCCCACGCCTTCGTTGCCCAGCGAATGGCTGAATCGACCCTTCGCCGATTACTGCCAGCACCTGGCGGCGCTCAAAGAGTTATCCACAGGTGAACAGGACTGGGTCGCGCTGGAACAGCACGGCTGGCAACGCCTCGCCCACGTACGAAACCTGGAACTGGTGCGTGGCCTGTTTCGTCGCCCATTGGAATTGTGGCTGGTTCTGGATCGGGCATTGTTTCTTCAGGAAAACGGCTACAAGGCTCAAGTCGGCCACTTCTGCGAAACCGCACTGACACCACGCAACCTGATGGTGCTCGCCGAGCGCGATTAGAGGGCAACACGCCCTGTGGATAACTCTGTTGATGAAATTCTGTAGGACGCCGTAGAAGCGGGCGCTACAGGCAAAAATGCTGACTGGTCATTTTTTGTTCACAAAATAAAACGCACGCAAAACAGGCAGTTGCAGCGTAATGAGAACAGCTCCACAAAATGACTGTTTCAACACCCGTCCAACCAACAGATTGTGCATAAGCATCTGCGGTTAACCGTATAAGACGCGGTTCAAGCGCCATCCAATCGCTGGCACAGCCCATGGATATCGTCACAGGCCATGCTCGCCGCCTCGCTGTCCAGCGGGTCCTCGCCAAAGGCCAGTGCCTCACTGATCAGCGGGTCGCGATGGATCACTTCCAGACCGTTTTCCCCAAGGCGCTGCTTGAAGACCTCCACCATATCCAGGCTGAAGGCGCTGCCTTCATCCAGTTGGTTGACGAACACGTGGCAACGCGGGGCCGACGGCCGCGCAAGGTACGGCGCCAGCAAGCGCTGCATTTGCTCCAGCACACCCAGCGACGCCGCATCCGCCAGGGCAACCACCACCACGCTATTGGCGACATGCAGCGCCTGGTGCAGGTAAACGTTATTGCCGGCGGGGGTGTCGATGATGACCATATCCTGCTCACTCAAGCCCAGGCGCGACAGGTGTTGCGCCAGCCAATCCGGGTCCTGCTTGAGCCAGCGCTGCAAGTCCTCCTGCTGTTGCAGGTCGGTCTCGCCAAAAACCACCACCCGACAGCCGGCGAAACCGGGCTGGGCGAGGTGATCCCACGGTTGATTGCACAGACTGGCGCGGCCAATGCCCGGGGTGTCCTGGGGCAGGCCAAAATGCAGGTACAGGGCGTTTTGCGGGTCCAGCTCCAGGACCGTCACCGCACGCCCCAATCGTTGCAAGCCACTGCCCAACGCCGTCGCCAGAGTGCTGCGCCCCACCCCGCCATTGACCGACGCCAACACCACAACCCGTGCGCGGCAGGCTGGCAGAGCAGTTGGCTGGGGTTGTTCAGCGGCGCAGGGCGCATCTGCTATGGGGGTATCTTCGAAGAACTGCAGCGTCGACGTCATCTGCTGATCATGACGGGCAGTATTCGTTGCAAAACGTTTGTCGTCCTGGCTCACAGACCATCCTCCCTTTTCACGGCACCTTTTAGGTGCACTTGTTGTTTAGGCAGTGTGGGACAGGAGCTTGGGAGTGTCATTATTTTGGTGTTTTCTATTGGATCCATTTCGACGAGCGGCAAATAGTCAAATTAATGGCGATTATTTGTCCGCTGCTACAGCAGGATCTCACCCCCACGAATCCGCTGGAAAGCGCAGCCGGCAGCGGAAAAACCACGATCTGAAAAATAGTCAGAATTCAGGGGTTTACAGAACCTTTCCAATCGCTATAATCGTCGCCCTAACACGCCGGTATAGCTCAGTTGGTAGAGCAACTGACTTGTAATCAGTAGGTCCCGGGTTCGACTCCTGGTGCCGGCACCAATCAAATCAAAGGCTTGCAGCGATGCAGGCCTTTGCTTTATCCGCGATGCGTAACAACGCACGTAACAAGACTTGATAGCGCGCACACGCAGGCGCGCATCATGTAGCTGGCATCCGCTCCGAGGTACTGGGGGGTATGCAGAAATAGTAATTTTTGTAACCCATGCTGAGAAAAGGGCGCAATGCCTTGATCTACAAAGGTTTTCCGGCAATGGGCAAAGGTAACTTTCAAGTAACTAAAAGGTAATCTAGTTACTCTTTCTTAAGGTGATATTGAGGCCAAAAAAAAGCCTTATAAATCAGCACCTTATAAAAAATTACTTTTTTGATTACTCATAAGTTACCTCTCTTTGTAATGTCAGAACCCACGGACGGCGCGGCCTCCAGGGTCGGTCTGCCCGCAGATTGCTGAAATTACTCTTTCCGAAAATCGCCCCCGACCAGCCCCTCGAAGCTGGATGCACCCCATACCCCGTAAAAGCCCCTCCAATGCAGGGAATCGCAGGTTTTTGCCTCGCCTCATACCCTGCCTCCAGCCCGCTGCCTTGGCCGCGCTGGGTGGTCTGCAGGGGCGCAGAAAATGCGCCACGTTTAGCCCGCGGGCGTGGCGGGGGGACGAGCGCGCGCGCCGAGTGCAGAATGACAGTTGCAGAGCATCTGACCACCCGGCAAGCTGAAGACTCAACCTGAGAGGAGAAACACGCATGCGCCGCGATATGGACTTGCTCAGACTGCTGCTATTGAAGCTTGAGGTTCTTCATGAGGACGCTCATTCGATCTGCTATTACCAATACGAAGAGCTGATGGTTGAGGGGTTTACTCAGGACCAAGTGGCCTACCACCTGGATTTAGCCACCGAGGCGGGCTTGGTAGATCAAGGCGGTAGGGGTGCGATGAATGGCTTCATGTTCAAACGCCTGACATGGGAAGGCCACGACTTTGTTGACGCAGTCCGTGATAACGATATTTGGAAGAAGACACGCCAAGGTGCGAATGCGGCCGGTGGGTTCAGCGTAGATTTGCTGAAGGACCTAGCCAAAGGTTTCATCAAGAAGAAAATTTCCGAGCACACCGGCATCGAGATCTAAACCCCAGAATGCAAATGCAACGAAGCCGGCCCCACATACTCGCGGACCGGCTCCGAGGTTTTACTTGGTCGCCGCTTTGTAGATCAGGACCGCCAGGTATGCGGCTTTCAGCACATAGCAAGCTTGGATCAGTACCGCAGTTTCGATTATCAACATCGTCGAGAACTCCTCTTCCAGTGGATGAACCTGCGCCGTAGCCCAGGACCTCTGGTGGAAACCGAACTCCCCGACGGATCATTTGATCACCAAAAATCTTGTCAATTGAGTTGACATAGTGACTGTCCATATCTATTATCTGTTTACCAAGACGAAATAACAGAGTGGGGTAGCTCGCTCTACACACATTGATATAAGTATGACATCACATTTAATGTTTTGTCAATATCGCGTAGCGCTTATTTCAAGAAAGTCAATACCGTTTGTCGCTTAGTAAAAAGCCACCCTTGAGGTGGCTTTTTCATTTCTGTTGCTATTTTTGGCTCACTGCTGAGCCGGGACTTCATAGGTCCGGAACTTCACTACCTCTTCCCCCAGCCAATCGTTGATCTGCGCCAGTCGAGCCTGAACCGGCTCCAACTCGTTGAGCGCCCACACCTGGGCGGCGTCGCGGATCGACCCGAACCCGCCCGCGTTCTGCGGCACGATACCCATGAGCTGGGGCGGAATACGTAGCGCCGCCAGCAGATCGTCGCGGCTGATGTTCTTGATCGAGGCGAAGTCGTCCTTGGCCGCCACCTCGCTGATCGGGATCAGTTGCATACCATCCTTCTTGCCGCCCGGGGCGTACATGAACAGGTTGCGGAAGTTGCCGGGGCCCTTGCTGCTCTTCATCGCGTCGCGCAGGTTAGTGACGAAATCCTCGTTCTGTGCCGCGTCGGTCATGTACAGGATGAACCCCGCGTGCGAGCCGTTCTGGTAATACTTGCGGCGGAATAGCGTGGCCGACTCGTTGAGCAGCGCGCTCTGCAGGGACGCCAGCCACTCCGGCAGGCCATAGACCTCCTGGTTGATATCCGCCTCACGCAAGTGGCAGACGCTCCCAGTCTTGAACTCGTGCTCGTCCTTCCATCCGCGCACCTGGTAGTAGGTCACCAGGTCGGTACCGCGTCGCATGTACTTCGCCAAGCACGGTTTCAGGCCAAGCGCCTGGCGCAGCATGTTGTCGCGCTTCTCCAGGTACAGATTGCCGCACCACCCCCAGTCCATGACTATCTGCTCGAACGCCGCACGGCTCAGCAACCGATGAGGGATAAAGGTGCGCGCCAGTGCGTTGCGCTTGAAGTTGAGCCCAGACTGCAGATAAACGCTCGCCTTCGTCGAGCGGGCCAGGCCGTCCAGGGATACTGGCGGCTCATACCACCGGCCATTGGCCCAGCACTCCAGATAGTCGAGGATCTCCCGACCATCGAGCACCGGTACCGGATCACCGAAGGTGAAGGCCATCGACTGGCCACCCTGATCCTTAACCAGCAGCTCGCCTTCTCGCGCCTGGGTAGTTGCCGCCAGGTCCTGGCTGCGGCGGTTGCGATTCTTGCTCATCAGTAGATCTCCATGATGCCGGTGTTGGCCGCTGTCCGGCCCTCCAGCGGCTCGTTGTGCAATGCGTGAAAGAGCGCCCACGCCAGATCGGCGTGGCCGGTGCTGTCGTTGCGGCCCGCGACATAGGTGAACTGGCGTCCGCCTGGGGTGATGGTCTTGCGGATGGCCATGAGCGACTGCGCGATGTCGATCCAGCCGGCATCGAATTCAAGGCGACCCTTGCTGATCACGTCCCACGCCTTCATCACCAGGCGGGTCTTGACTTCGGGGTTGTAGGAAAACGTCTTCAGCGCCGGGAAGAACTGGCGCACCAACTGAGCAACGGCGCTACCGATGCCCGTTGTGTCGATCCCGATATAGGCCACGTTGTAGCGGCGGGTAACCTGCCGGATCGTTTCGGCCTGCGCGGAGAAGTCCATGCCCCGGAACTGGTGGCGCTCCAGTACACGGAACTTGCCACCAGCCACCAGCGGCGGTCCCACAACCACCAGGCCGGCAGAGTCGCCGCTCTCGGCGGGATCGTACCCAACCCAGACGGGCCGCTCGCCGAAGGGCCGCATCGCAAAGGGGCTGTAGTCTGGCCAATCCCAGCTTTCCACCATGCACGGCTGCAGCATCGACAGCGGGAAGATGCTCTGCCCGTCATCGACAAATTGGCACATCAGCAAGTTCTGGAAGGCCGCCGCGTCGTATTCCTCACGCAGTTCGTCCAGGTCAAACAGGTCGCAGCCACGTGCCTCCGCATCGAGGATGGTGACAATCTGGCGCCAGATGCGGTCCTCGCAGTACCGGCCCTGCTGCAGCGCCTCGTGACTCACATCCAGCTGGATATGCTGGGCCGTTGGCTTGCCCTTGTTGAAGCGCTCGCCCGTCCAGTAGTTGTAGGCCGGGTGCGCCATGCTGCTGGGCGTCGAGAAGTAGGTCTTACGCCACTTCTTGTGCAGAGCCATACCCGAGGCCACTTTGTTGATCTCGGCGAAGCCATGAACCCAGAAAAACTCGTCGAAATAGAAGTTTCCGCTGCGCCCCTGCGCCGTGCGGTAGTTGGTTCCCAGGAAGTGCAGCTCGGCGTTGTTCCACAGGACAATGGGGTCGCCACTCAGCTTTACCCCCAGCACTTCGTTGAGGAAGGACTGCATGTAGGTCTTGAACTGGTGCGCCTGCGCCTTGCTGGCCGACAGAAAAATCTGGTTGCGGCCCGTGGTGATAGCGTCGATCAGCGCCTCGCGGGCGAAGTAGAACGTCGCGCCTATCTGCCGGCTCTTCAGGATCATGCGGGTGCGCATGTTCCCCGCGCGGTGCCAGTCAAGCTGATAGTCGAAACAGCTGTCGCGGAACGCCTCGACCAGTGTCTCGATCTGCCCTTCGTCCAGCTCGTTGCGCTTGGGTGCCTTCTTGGGCCCCTCGTTTCGCTTGGCGATGTTCGGGTTGAGGTCCGTCTCGGTCCCGCCGTCCTGGTAACGCTGAATCCTGGCTTGCCGCTCCAACTGCCGATGTAACAGGTCGATTTCCTTGAAGTCACCGCCGGTCTTGCCGTCCTTGAGGATCAGCTGCACCAGACGCGCCTCCAGCGCCCCGCCGATCCGCTCAACGTTGTCCGCCCGGTCCCACTCGTCCCGTGTTTTCCAACTGTGCAGGGTCTTCTCTTTCTCGCTGAGATAATCGGCGATATCGGTGATGCGCCAGCCCGTCCAATACAGGAACTTGGCGTGGCGGCGCGGATCGGTGGTCGGCTGGGCGATTGCATTCATGACGCAGATGCTGCCGCTCACGCGCGCGAGCCCCTAACTCCGCGCCCTGTAGCGCGCCCCGCTACAAGCTCAGAGCGTTGCCGCGCGTTCCTCCACTGTCGACCATGCCCTCAACGCAACGGCAACCGCCGCCAACGCATCGAGGACAGCCCACATGGCCGCAAGCAACGCCCCCGCCCAGAAATTCCGCTCTAACTGGTTCCGTGTCGCCGTTGAAGGCGCCACCAGCGATAAGCGCAAGATCGAGCGCACTTGGCTGGAGCAAGCCGCCAAAAATTTCAGCCAGAACACCTATGGCGCCCGCGTATGGCTGGAACACTTCCGCAGCCTGCTACCGGACAGCCCTTTCAAAGCCTACGGCGACATCACGGCGGTCAAGACTGAAGAGGTTGAGATCGCCGGTCAGAAGAAGCTCGCCCTGTTCGCCCAGATCGAACCAACCCCTGAGCTGGTGGCCATGAACAAGGCCAAGCAGAAGATTTATACCTCCATCGAAATCGACGAGAGCTTCGCCGACAGCGGCGAGGCCTACATCGTCGGCCTGGCCGTGACCGATTCGCCAGCAAGCCTGGGTACCGACGTGCTCGCATTCTCTGCGCAGAAGCCAGACGCCAGCCCATTCAAGGATCGCCACTACTCCGCGACCTCGATGTTCACCGAGGCCCTGGAGGCTGAAATCAAATTCGAGGAAGTCGCAGAAACGGAAAACAAGGCCTTGGGCCTGTTTAACCGGGTCATGGATGCCCTCGGCAAGAGCAAGGACAAGTCTGTCAAGGATGACGCCCAATTCTCCGAGCTGACGGAAGCCGTTGAGGCGCTCGCCAACCACGCCAAGGACCAGGGCACAGCATTCACCACCGAGCAGACCAAACTCAACACTCTGCAAACCGCCCACGAAAAACTGGCCGGCGAATTCGCTGACCTGCTCAAGCGCCTGGGTGACACCGAAGACCACAGCCAGCAGCACCGCCCACCAGCTACGGGCGGCGACGGCAAAGTGCTGACCAAGTTCTGACACCACCCAGCCCGCCCCCGGAGAACATCTAATGCGTAACGTAACCCGCCTCGCTTTCACCGCCCTGGCCGCGCAGATCGCTCTGCTCAACGGCGTTGCCAGTGCAACCGAGAAATTCAACGTCGCCCCCAGCGTTCAGCAGACGCTGGAAACTGCCATGCAGGAGTCCAGCGCCTTCCTCAAGGCCATCAACCTGCTCGGCGTCAACGAGCAAACAGGCGAAGCCCTGCTCGCCGGGGTCAATGGTCCCATCGCCAGCCGCACCAACACCGCAGCGGGCAACCGCCGCAACCCGGCCGACGTCTCCAAACTGACCAAGGACGTGTACGCCTGCAAGCAAACCAACTTCGACACCGCGTTCCCCTACCCGCTACTCGACGCCTGGGCCAAGTTCCCTGACTTCCAGGTACGCCTGACCAACGCCATCATCGAGCGCCAGTCCCTCGACCGCATCATGATCGGCTTCAACGGTACCAGTGCGGCATTGGCTACCGACCGCGCTAACAACCCCCTGCTGCAGGACGTCAACAAAGGCTGGCTGCAGAAGATCCGGGAAGGCGCCGCGGATCACGTTATGGACGAGGGTGCTGTCGCCGGCAAAGTCACCGTAGGCGGCACCAAGGTGATCAAGGTGGCTGGCGTCGACACCGAAATCAGCGGCGACTACCAGACCCTCGACGGCCTGGTGTTCGACGCCATCCAGATGCTCGCTCCGTGGCACCGCAGCCGTCCCGACCTGGTGGTACTGATCAGCCGCGACCTGATGCACGAGAAGCTGCTCAAGGCCGTGGAAAAAGGCGCAGCCTCCAACCAGGAAGAGAACGCCGCAGGGGAAATCGTCAGCCGCGCCCGTCTCGGTGGCCTGCCGGTGGTCGATGCCCCGTTTTTCCCGGAGGGCACCGTGCTGGTCACCTTCCTCAAGAACCTCTCCATCTATTGGCAGGAAGACGCCCGCCGACGCCACCTGAAGGACGAGCCGGAGTTCGACCGCATTGCTGACTACCAGTCCAGCAATGACGCCTACGTCATCGAGGACTTCGAGGCGGTTGCCCTGGTGGAGAACGTCGAGGCCATGACCTACCCAGCCCCGACTGAGGCATAAGCCATGGCCCTGACCCTTGCTCAAAGCACCCAACTGCGCAAGCGTGCCGCCCAGGAGGCGGCGCGCACCGCGCCCGCCGCGCTTATGGATGGCCTCACCAGCTACGAGCTCATGCTCGCCAAGCTTCAGCAGGATCAACTGCGCCTCAAGCAGGTCCAGTCGCAACAGAACAAGGCGAAGGTCAAGGGCGAGCTGCTCCCGGAATACGTGCCCTACGTCGACGGCGTCCTCGCCGCCGGCCAGGGTGCCCAGGACGACGTGCTGGTCACCATCATGGTCTGGCGCTTCGACGCGGGCGACTACGCCGGCGGCCTGGACATCGCTGAGTACGTCATCCGCCACAACCTGCAGACGCCGAACCGCTTCAACCGCACCACCGGCTGCCTGGTGGCCGAGGAAGTGGCAGAAGCCGCACTGACGGCCCAGAAGGCCGGCAGCGTATTCGCGCACGACATCCTGACCCGCACCGCTGTGCTCACCGCGGAACAGGACATGCCGGACGAAGCTCGCGCCAAGCTCACCCTCGCCCTGGGCCGTTCCACTCTGGTCGGCCTGGACGAGAAAAACCCAGGCCAACCTGGCCAGATTCAGGCCGGCATTGACCTACTGAAAAGCGCCATCCAGCAGCACAACAGCTGCGGCGGCAAGAAAGACCTGGAGCGCGCTGAGCGCCTCCTCAAGAAACACGCTGGCCCTGCCAGCTAACCGAGCGGTCCCCCGCACCCGGGCGGCTCGGGGCGGATCAGCAGGGTGACTCCTTCCCGCGCTGTGAAGCCCCGACCACCGCCCACTAATTCAAGGCCCGACCATGAGCGGATTCATTGCGGGCGGCGACACCGGCGCCGCCTACCCGATCAGCAACGCGGACTTCTGGCCGGAGATCGACGGCCAGCAACTGCGCGCCGCCATGCGTATTGACTCCAGCGTCACCGACGACCGTCTCGAAGTGGCCACCGTCAATGCCATGATCGAGGCCAACCGCGAGCTCGCCACCTACCGCGCCGCGCGCCAGGCCGAAGGCCATGCCACCCTGGCCGAAGTGCCGGCCGAGCAGATCAAGGGCAAAAGCCAGCTGCTGCACCTCTACTGCCGCGTCATCTACTGCGGCGCCCTGGCCGAGCTGATCGAGCGCTACAACAGCTTCGACGCAACCAACAGCGGCGAGCAGAAGGTCACTGAGGAAGAGAGCAGCCCCGACCAACTGCGCCGCGACGCCCGCAAGGCCCTGCGCACCATCCTCGGCATCAGCCACGCCACCGTGGAGCTGCTCTGATGAACAAGCCCAAAGTCATCGACTGGAACGAAATTTCCCGCCTCGGTCTGCTGGAGCGAATCAACCGAGAAATCATGCACCCGCTGGGATACGCCGTTTGCCGTGAAGTCGAATCCGGCCGCTCTCCAGGTGCGCTCGTCTCCGAGGACGGCCCCTGGGTCTATCCCGACCAAGTCCAACAACAGGGGGGCGACTGATGGCCACCGTCATCGCCGCCCAAGGCGACACCGTCGACAGCCTCTGCTGGCACTACTACGGCCGCACTGCGGGCGTCACCGAGGCCGTTCTCGACGCCAACCCAGGCCTCGCCGACCTCGGCCCGATCATCCCCCACGGCACCACCGTCATCCTGCCGGACGCAGCCCCTCAACCCGAACAGCGCCAAGTGGTGAACCTATGGGACTGATCTACCTCACCGTCTACAAAGGCAAAGGCAAGCTCTTCAGCCGCCGGCCATTCGTGCCGCTCGCCAACTCTCTTCCACAGGACGCAAGGAATGTCACAGATGCCTGATCGCCCCGAAACCTGGGCCATGCTGCTCGCCTGGATGGAGCAGCACCACCCACTCATATATGCCGCAGTGCTCTCGGCACTGCTTGCCTCGGCCCGCTTCATCTATTCCGGCGGCAGCCTACGCCGTGCCCTGGGCGAAGGCTTCATCTGCGGCCTCATCACCCTGGCAGTGAGCAACGGTCTGGCCCTGTTCGGCATCCCCGAACAGTTCGCGCCCTTCTTCGGCGGCGTGGTCGGTCTGCTCGGCGCCGACTTCGTGCGCTCCAGCCTCAAACGCATCGCTACCCGCAAGGCAGACCAGCTATGACCGAAGCCCTCAAGCACGGCGACAAAGGCCTCGCCGTCCGCCGCCTGCAGCAACAACTCAACGCGCACGGCGCCCAACTGGCCACCGATGGCGACTACGGCGACGAAACCGAAAAGGCCGTCCGCGCGTATCAAGCCAAGATCGGCCTGGTGGTCGACGGCAAGGCCGGCGAGAAGACCCTCGCCGCCCTGGCCGGCACCGACTGCAGCAAGCTGCTGCGCAATGCCACCCTCGCGGCAGCGGCTAAGCGCTTGGGCGTCGAGCTGGCCGCCATCTACGCCGTCAACGAGGTGGAGAGCGCCGGCTCCGGCTTCCTGGCCACCGGCAAGCCGAAGATCCTCTTCGAGCGCCACGTTATGCACCAACGCCTGGCCCTGCCGCGCGTCGAAGGTGACGACCAGGCCGCTCTGCGCCGCCACGCCGACGAGCTCGCCGCCCAGTATCCCGCCCTGGTCAACACCAAGCCCGGCGGCTACATCGGCGGCGCCGCGGAACACCAACGCCTGGCCCAGGCCCGCATGATCGACGCGCTCTGTGCCAACGAGTCGGCCAGCTGGGGCGCCTTCCAGATCATGGGCTACCACGCCGTGCGCCTGGGCTACGCCAGCGTCGACGAGTTCGTCCGGCTGATGAGCCAGGACGAGAACCAGCAGTTCGAGGCGTTCGTCCGCTTCATCGAGGCCGACCCGGCCCTGCTCAAGGCCCTCAAGGGCAAGAAGTGGGCAACCTTCGCCAAGGCCTACAACGGCCCGGCTTACGCCCGTAACCTCTACGACGTAAAGCTCGAACGCGCCTACGAGCAGCACGCCAACTGTGGCTGCAGCAAGGAGGCGGCATGAACAAGGTAAAGAGCCAAGCGGAGCGTTTCCCATACAGCGAACTAGTGCAGCGAATGACAAGCCTGTCGCCCACCGGGGGGTGCGGAGCTGTTCTTCTGCCGGCCGGAACGCCCATTGACCAGTGCCAAAAGTTGGCCGATGCCCTCAAGCACGTAATGCCTGTACCGCCACTCGTTATCTGTGGCGACCTTCAGGTCCTCGATGAGGCAGACATGAATGCTGCCGGCTGGTACCGCAAATGACCACCCTGCGCCAGGCCCTCTACGGCGGCGCCCTGCTCGGCGCCCTGGCCCTGCTGCTGTGGGGCACCTACCAGCGCAGCGAGGCAGAGCAGGGGCGCACCGCCCTGGTCCAGGAGAAGCTGACCACCGTTAACGCTCGCGTCGAACGCGACGCCACAACCATCGCCACCCTTCGCACCGCCCTCGCTGACGAACGTCAGGCCCAGACCTCGCTGCAACAAACTGGCCAGGACCTGCGCCGCGAGCTGGACGTCCGCAAGCAACAGATCAAGGAGTTGAAACGTGAAAACGCCGAACTACGCGAGTGGGCTGCTGCTCAGTTGCCTGCTGCTGCTCGCCGCCTGCGGCAGCGCCCCGCCATCACCGGAGCAGACGCATATCGTGACTGGCTGTCCGGCCGTAACGCGCTGCACCCTGAGCGCGACTGATCCAGCCACCAACGGCGAGCTCCTCGACGACCAGGACATTACCGAGGCCGACTGGGCAGCCTGCGCCGCCAAGGTCGACATAGTCTACGAGTGCCAGCAGAAGGCAGCCAATCCATGAAAAAACCCAACAGCCTCCGCGAGCACCTGCTCACCGCCGTCGCAGGCCTCAAGAAAAACCCAGACCGGATGCTCATCTTCATCGACGCCGGCAGCGTCCGCTGCACGGCGGCTAAGGGCCTGTCCTTCGAGTACACCTACACTCTGCAGGTCCTGCTTACCGAATTCGCCGGCCACCCGGACAGCGTGTTCATTCCGGTGCTGGAGTGGCTGCGCCGCCAGCAGCCGGAGCTGCTCACCAACCTGGAGCGCGGAAAGGATGCCATCGCCTTCGAGGCCGACATCCTGGACGGCGGCAAGGTCGATATGTCCCTCAAGCTGCCACTCACCGAGCGTGTCATCGTCAAACGCCTGGACGATGGTAGCCTCGACATAAGCCACCCCGAAGAGCCGGACTTCGAGCTGTGACAGACAATCTCCACGCCCTGGAAGAGTGGGTCAGCCCGCTGCTCGCCAAGCTCTCCCCAGGCGAGCGCCGCAAACTTGGCAACAACATCGGCCGCGAGCTGCGCCGCAATCAGCAAAAGCGCATCGCCGTCCAGCGCAACCCGGACGGCACCCCCTACGCCGCACGCAAACCCCGTCAACTGCGCGGCAAGGTCGGCCGCATCAAGCGCCAGATGTTCACCCGTTTGCGCCAGGCTAAGTACCTGCGCCTGCAGAGCACCCCCAATACCATCGCCATCGCCTTTGCCGGTCGCGTCTCGCGCATCGCCCGCGTCCACCAGTACGGCCTGCGCGACCGCCCCGGGCGCGGCCAGGCCGACGTGCAGTACGACCGCCGTGAGCTGCTCGGCTTCACCGATGTCGACCTCGAAATGATCCGCGACCGCCTCTTGACCCACCTCACCGCCTGACCTCGCGCTGTAGCGCGCCCCGCTACAGCCCACGCCAAGTGCACCCCGCGCGCGCGAACTGCAGCATCAACGGCATGAACCAACTCGCCGAACTTGCCCGCCTCATCGAAAACCTCGTCCGTCTCGGCACCATCGCCGAGGTCGACGTCGCCAAGCCCCGTGTCCGCGTGAAATCCGGCGAAATCACCACCATCTGGCTGCCCTGGTTGGCTCTGCGCGCAGGCACCTCTAAGGAATGGGACCCGCCCACCGTCGGCGAGCAAGTCGTCCTGCTGAGCCCATCCGGCGTGCTCGCCCAAGGAGTCGCCTTGGTCGGCCTCTTCAGTGATGCCAACCCGGCGAACGGCGACCGCGAGGGCCTGCATCGCCGTACCTATCCAGACGGCGCTGTTGTCGAGTACGACTTTGTTGCGCATGTGCTCCGCGCCACCCTGCCAGAAGGCGGCGTGACTGACCTGGTCAGCACCGGCGGCATCAACATCGAAGGCCCTATCAACCACACCGGTGACTACACCCAGACCGGTAACCAGCACGTCACCGGCACCGTCAACGTCAGCGAGGACGTCATCGCCGCCGACATCAGCCTGCGCAAACACCGCACCAAGGGCATCACCAAAGGCACCGCCGTTTCGGAAGGGCCAACCCCATGATCGGCATGAGCACCAAGACCGGGCGCACCCTCCGCGACCGCCAGCACCTGGCTCAATGCATCGCCGACATCGTCACCACGCCGCTCGGCAGCCGCATCATGCGCCGGGAGTACGGCAGTCCGATGGCTGACCTCATGGACTGGCCGCTCAACAGCGCCACCCGCCTGCAAGCCTATGCCGCCATCACCATGGCCCTCATGCGCTGGGAGCCACGTATCCGCCTCAGCCGCGTGCAACTCACCCCTACCGACGAACCGGGCGGCGCCGTACTGGACGTCGAGGGGACCGTCACCGACACCAACGAAGCGCTCAGCCTGCGCGTACCGCTGAGCCTGGGGGCCTCCACATGACCACCACCTTTACCCCTATCGACCTCAGTCGACTGCCAGCGCCCGTCGTAGTCGAGCAGATCGACTACGAGGCGATCCTCGCCGAGCGCAAGGCATACGCCGTCAGCCTGTGGCCGGCCGATCAGCAAGCCGAGGTGGCCGCCACCCTCGCTCTGGAATCCGAGCCGCTCACCAAGCTGCTCCAGGAGAGCGCCTATCGCGAAACGCTGCTCCGCCAGCGCGTCAACGAGGCGGCCCTTGCCGTGCTGCTGCCCTTCGCCCAGGGCGCGGATCTGGAGCAGATCGGCGCCCGCTTCAACGTCGTGCGCCTGGTCATCACGCCGGCGAACCCGTACGCGGTGCCCCCGGTGGCGGCTGTTCTGGAGGACTATGAGAGCCTGCGCGAGCGCATCCAGATGGCCATGGAAGGTCTTAGCACCGCCGGCCCCCGCAACGCCTACATATTCCATGCCCGCAGCGCAGACGGTCGCGTCGCCGATGCTTCGGCGATCAGCCCGGCCCCGGCCGAGGTCATCGTCACCGTACAGAGCGCCTTGGGCCACGGCACCGCGGCGGCCGATCTGCTCACCGTAGTCGCCGCCTACCTCAGCGACGAGGACCGCCGTCCAGTAGCCGACCGCCTCACCGTGCAGAGCGCACAGGTACTGCCCTACACCGTGGAGGCCGTGCTCTACCTAAACAGCTCCGGCCCCGAGTCTGAGCCGGTCCGCGCCGCCGCCGAGGCCCGCCTTGCTGCCTTGGTCAACGCTCGCCGCCGCCTTGGTCAGGAGGTCAACCGCTCCGCCCTGGATGCCGCGCTACACATCGAGGGCGTCAAGCGCGTCGAGCTGCCCGGCTGGTCTGACGTCGTCGCTAGCCTCGCCCAGGCGCCTTACTGCACCGCCTACAGCGTCACGGTGGCCGAGTAATGGTCGCGTGCCTGCTGCCTGGCAACGCCACCGAGCTGGAGCGCCTCTCCGCCCAGGCCTTGGCGCAGATCGAGCGCGTGCCTGTGCCGTTGCGCGATCTCTGGAATCCAGACGCCTGCCCCCTCGAGCTGCTGCCCTACTTGGCTTGGGCCTTCTCGGTCGACCGCTGGTCCCAGTCCTGGCCCGAGAGCGCGAAGCGCAACTCCATCAAGGCCGCCTATTTCATCCACACCCGCAAGGGCACCATCGGCGCGCTGCGCCGCGTGGTCGAGCCTCTTGGCTACCTGATCGAGGTGATGGAGTGGTGGCAGACCGTGCCGGAAGGTGTGCCCGGCACCTTCGCCTTGAAGGTTGGTGTGCTGGAGACCGGTATCACCGAAGAAATGTACCAAGAGCTGACTTGGCTGATCGATGACGCCAAGCCCCTCACCCGCCACCTCACCGGCCTGGCCATCAGCCTGGAAACCACCGGCAGTTTCTATATCGGCGCCTGCGTCAACGAAGGCGATGAACTCAGCGTTTACCCACCGACCCAACGCGACATCGAAGTCAGCGGCTATCTGCTCCTAGGCGGTCGCGAACATCACATTGATACGATGGACATCCTCCCATGATCGACCAGAACAGCCAGTTTCAAGCCATTCTTACGGCCATCGGCGAGGCCAAGCAGGCGAACGCGGACGCCCTCGGCATCCCCTGGACGTTCGCACAGATGGGGGTGGGTGATGCCAACGGCACCGACCCATTCCCCGACCGCCTGCAAACCAAGCTGATCAACGAGTGGCGCCGTGCACCGCTCAACCAGCTCAAGCCAGACCCGAAAAACGCCGGCATCATCATTGCCGAGCAGGTCATCCCGGAAAACGTCGGCGGTTTTTGGATTCGGGAAATTGGCCTGTACGACACGGACGGCGATCTGGTGGCCGTCGCCAACTGCGCGCCAACTTTCAAGCCGCTGCTGACTCAAGGGTCCGGTCGAACGCAGATTATTCGAATGAATCTGATCGTTTCCAGCCTGGCCAACATCGTGCTGAAGATTGATCCGTCAGTAGTCCTGGCAACTCGGGATTATGTGGATCGTTCGATTGGTGACGTGCTGCCGGCGGATAAAACGCCCGGTACTTATCACCGAGTTACGATCAATGCGCGGGGCATTGTGGTGTCGGGCAGCAATCCAACCACGCTTGACGGATTCGGCATTAAAAACGCTTACACCAAAGACCAGACCGATAGCCTGCTCGATCAGCGGGTTGCCGCAGACAGCATACTGGCGGCAGGTGTGGTGAATGGAGACCCAGGCGCGCCATATTTCAGGTTCAAGAACCCTGATGGCTCCGTGGGTCATATCATCAACCTGTCACTGTCATCTCATGGTCACACCTTCGATAGCTTGAGTGGCAAGCCAACAACACGCGATGGCTACAAACTCAGCGATGTTTTTACAAAGACCGAAACACGAGCCGGTTTTGTTGCAGCCGGTTCGGAAAACCGCATTACTCTTTCCTGGGCTGCGGAGGGGTTAAAAGCCGCCGTTGATGTTACTGACCTCGGTGCGTTATGGCTGACGTCGAACTTCAATCCTGACATGAAGGCAGACAAGTCCAATACCTACACCATTGGGCAAGCAGATGTCCGTTTATCGCAGCGAGTTGTCAGCGATTGGATATCTCACGCAGGGTTGATTTCGGATAACCCGGACCTTCCTTATTTCATGCAGACCTCGACCGGCGCTATTTTGCAGCTTGCTCGCCGGGTGCATCGTCACGCTTTTTCCGACCTGGATGGGCTTCCGCCTACCGCTGTAGGGCATGGAATTTATGACGTCTACTCCGTAACTCAGTCGGATGTGAGGTTTAATCAAAAGCTCACCCGTGATGCGATTAGCGTGGCTGGATTATGGGGTGGAGACATCAATCTCCCTTACTTCAGGAGAGCTGTCGATGAGCAGCCGGTGTACTTCATCACCCAAGCCACCCTGCCGAAAAACACCTGCCAGAAGGGTATTCCAGGCTGGTGGAAATGCGCCGATACCGGCCTGCTACGTCAGCGGGTCTCCATCTATATCGGTGATGTCTCGACGGCATGGGCGGGTGCGGTTACATGGCCTGTTGCCTTTGCAGAGCAAGCTGACTCAGTGAAACTTTCGTTTCTTCATACCAATGGCTCGCCGGCAACCGTCTCATGTGCGTATGCCGACCTGACCCGCACAGGGTGCAATTTGCGCGTAGATGAATGGGGGTTAAATCCGCAGTACGGGCTGACACTGATCGTAGAAGCGGAGGGTTATTAAGATGAGCGCTTATTTTCACGCAAAGAGTGTCGGGTTCTATACCGATGAGGTTCACGGCCCCCGGACTATCTTGGTAGTTGATCCCAAGTGGAAGCAGCCAGAAATCAAGATTGCTGATCCCGACTGGGCTCCTAGTGACGATGAAGAAGGCGCAGAGGCTCCACTGATCAGCGTCCCGGATACTGACGCGGTTCCGCCTCTAATTGAAGTGCCGAACCCTAAATGCTCGCTACCCCCGAAAGCCGAACTGCGGGACTTGCCCCAGGACAAGTACCTGGCGCTACTAGCCGCACAGTCCCAAGGTAAAGTCATTCAAGCCAACTCAAAAGGAGACCCTGTTGCTGTTGATCCGCCGCCGCCCAGTGACGAAGAACTTGAACGGCGCGAGCGTGTTTGGCGCGACTCAGCTTTGGCAAACACCGACGGCTTAGTTGTGCGCCATCGTGACGAGTTAGAGCTTCAACAGGCTACAACGCTTACGGCTGAACAGTATCAGCAGTTGCAACGCTATCGCTTGGACCTGCGAACCTGGCCCGTCGCTGAACATTTCCCAGACAGACAGTTCCGGCCAGTAACACCAGATTGGGTCGCTACCAAGAACTTGTAAGCGTTGCGGCTACAAGCCCGCGCGCTCGCCCAATCGGCGCGCGCGCGGCAGCCTGTGCACTGTCACTCCACCACAGCGCAGGCAACCACCCATGGCCGGTTCAGACTATCTCCACGGCGTGCGGGTCATCGAACTCAGCGGCGGCACCCGCCCCATCCGCACCATCTCCACCGCAGTCATCGGCCTTTTTTGCACGACTGTCGCCGGCATCGGCAACAACGCCCGCTGATCTCCCCCCATCTGAAACAAGCCCCCCAAGCCAGTGCTTTTCCTTGCGCGTGCTGTAGCGCGCCCCGTTACACCGCCCGCTGCTCGCCCCGCTTGCGCGCGCGCGCCACTCTCAAGGCTCACTGAAACGGCATCACGCCCACCAGGAGCTGCTCAATGGCAACCGACTACCATCACGGCGTTCGCGTCCTCGAAATCAACGGGGGCGTACGTCCCATCCGCACTATCGCCACCGCCGTGGTGGGCATGGTCTGCACCGGCAGCGACGCCGACGCGGCTACCTTCCCACTCAACACCCCGGTCCTGCTCACAGACGTGCTCACCGCCTCCGGCAAAGCCGGCGAGTTGGGCACCCTGGCCCGTAGCCTGGACGCCATCGCTGATCAGGCCAGCCCCGTCACCGTCGTGGTGCGCGTGGCCGACGGCGAAGGCGCTGACGATGCCGCCAAGGAAGCGAACCAAACCACCAAGATCATCGGCGGCGTCACAGCCCAGGGTCAGTACACCGGCCTCAAGGCCCTGCTGGCGGCCGAAGTGCAGCTCGGCGTGCGCCCTCGCATCCTCGGTGTGCCGGGCCTGGACAACCTCGCCGTCACAACCGAACTGGCGGCCATTGCCGAGCAGATGCGTGCCTTCTCCTACGCCAGCGCCTGGGACTGCGAGAACGCCTCCGAAGCCATCGCCTATCGTGACGGCTTCGGCTCCCGCGAGCTCATGCTCATCTGGCCGGACTTCGTCAACTGGGACACCGCCACCAGTACCAATGCCCCGGCCTCGGCCGTCGCTCGCGCCCTGGGCCTGCGCGCCAAGATCGACGAGCAAGTCGGCTGGCACAAAACCCTGTCCAACGTGCCGGTCAACGGTGTGTCGGGTCTGTCCAAGGACATCTTCTGGGACCTGCAGAACCCCGCCACCGACGCCGGCCTGCTCAACGCAGCCGAGGTCACCACCCTGATCCGTCGCGAAGGCTTCCGCTTCTGGGGCAACCGAACCACCAGCGCCGACCCGCTGTTCGCTTTCGAGAACTACACCCGCACCGCCCAGGTGCTGGCCGACACCATGGCCGAGGCCCACTTCTGGGCTGTGGACAAGCCCATGCACGCCAGCCTGGTCAAAGACATCATTGAAGGCGTGAACGCCAAGTTCCGCGAGCTGAAAACCGGCGGCTACCTCATCGACGGCCAGTGCTGGTTCGACCCGGCTGCCAACGACGCCACCACTCTCAAGGCCGGCAAGCTGTTCCTCGACTACGACTACACCCCGGTCCCGCCGCTGGAAAACCTGCTGTTCCGCCAGCGCATCACCGACCGCTACCTCATGACCTTCGCCGAGAGCGTCAAGGCCTGATCCCATTCACCCGCGCGGCCCCGGCTGCGCTGTAGGAGCGCCATACCATGGCCCTAGCCAAGAAGCTCAAGCACTTCAACCTGTTCAACGACGGTAACGTCTACGGCGGCATCGCCAAGACCGTCACTCTGCCCAAGCTGGCCCGCAAGATGGAGGCCTACCGCGGCGGCGGTATGGACGGCCCGGTCAAAGTCGATCTCGGCTTCGGCGATGACGGCATCGTCCTCGCCTGGACCCTGGGCGGCTGGGACCTGCTCGCCCTGCGCCAGTTCGGCGCGGTTCGTGCCGATGGCGTTGCTCTGCGCTTCGCCGGCTCGGTCCAGCGCGAAGACGACGGACGCACTAGCTCCGTGGAAATCTTCGTGCGCGGCCGGCATGAAGAGCTCGACTTCGGTGAGTCCACCCCGGGCGAAGACACCGAGCACCAGATCAACACCACCTGCACCTACTACAGGCTCACCGTCGACAGCGAGGTCATCATCGAAATCGACCTCCTGAACCTCGTGTTCATCGTCGATGGCGAAGACCTGCTTGCCGCGCACCGCAAGAACATCGGCCTCTAATCCGCTAGTCGCCGGCGCCCATGCCGGCACTCCCCCCTGAACCAAGGAGCACCACCTCATGCAGACCCCAGAAGCCAAGCACGACGACAGCACCACCGCTGCAGCGGCTGCACCGGCCCCGACCAAGAACCCCAACGAGGAAGTCATCGACCTCGACACCCCGATCATCCGCGGCGATCAGAAGATCGAGCAGGTAACACTGCGCAAGCCCATGAGCGGCGAACTGCGCGGCGTGACTCTGTCCGACTTGGCACAGATGGACGTGCTCGCCCTGCGCAAGGTACTGCCGCGCATCAGCACGCCCAGCCTCACCGACATCGAGGTCGGCCGCATGGACCCGGCGGACCTGTTCCAGTGCGGGCTGGCTGTTGCAAGTTTTTTGCTGCAGAAGTCGGCGAAGGAAGCTGTCCTCGTCGCGTAGAGGACGCCATGGCCGACCTGGCCATGGTCTTTCACTGGGGGCCGGCGGACTTGGACCCGTTGCCCCTGTCAGAACTGATGGAATGGCGCGAGCGGGCCAGAAGCCGCTGGGAGAAGAGCGATGGCCAATGATCTGAGAATGGAGGTAATCCTCCAGGCTATCGACCGCGCAACCCGCCCCATCCGCGCAGTGATGCAAGGAAGCGTCGGCCTCGGCCGTGCCCTCAAGGAGTCCCGCGACCAGCTCAAGCAGCTGCAGGCAACGCAGAACGATGTCAGCAGTTGGCAGCGCCTGCGAGCCATCAGTGCCAACACCGAAACGGCCCTCCAGGGCGCGCGTGATCGAGTGAAGGAACTCGGCCGCCAGATGGCCGCCACCGGCGTGCCGACCAAGCAGATGACGGCGGACATGCAAGCCGCAATCCGCGCCGCCTCCGATCTCAAGAAACAGCACCAGGGACAGCAGACCGAGCTGCAGGGTCTGCGCAACAAGCTCAGCGCCGCTGGCATCAGCACGCGCAATCTCGTGCAGGGCGAGCGCGAGCTCCGCGACCGCATCGCCAATACCAATCAGCAGATCAGCGAGCAGACCCAACGTATGCAGCGCTTGGCCGCCCAATCCAAACGCTTAGCCAACGCCCGCGCCCAGTATGACAAGTCACAGCAGCTTGCCGGCAGCATGGCCGCCGGCGGCGCCGCGGGGCTCGGTACTGCCTACGCCATCTCCAGGCCTCTCAAGGGCATCGTGGACGCATTCGCGCCGGCCGAGAACGCCGCCACCCAACTCAAGGTGGCCATGATGGATAGCACTGGCCAGGTCCCGGCCGACTTCCAGAAGATCAGCGACTTGGCCACCGGCCTGGGCGACCGCCTGCCAGGTACCACCGCCGACTTCCAGGACATGATGACCATGCTGCGCCGTCAGGGCATCAGCGCCCAATCTATCCTGGGCGGTACCGGCGAGGCAGCCGCCTACCTGGGCGTCCAGTTGCAGAAGCCTGTGGCCGAGGCCGCCGAGTTCGCGGCCAAGATGCAGGACGCCACCCGAACCAGCGAAAAGGACATGATGGGCCTGATGGACACCATCCAGCGGGCCTTCTACCTGGGCGTCGACGACAACAACATGCTCCAGGGCTTCACCAAGCTCAGCCCGGTCATGGGCATCATCAAGAAGGAAGGCCTCGACGCGGCCAACACCCTGGCACCGCTGCTGGTGATGATGGATCAGACCGGCATGGCCGGAGAGTCCGCAGGCAACGCCATACGCAAAGTGTTCCAGTCCGGAGTGGACGAGAAGCGCTTCACCAAAGCCAATGCCGCCCTCGCCGAAATGAAGGCCGGGTTTAACCTCGACTTCACCAACGGCAAGGGCGAGTTCGGCGGCATGGACCAGCTTTTCGCCCAATTGGAAAAACTTAAGAAGCTCACCAGTGTTCAGCGCACCAGCGTGATGAAGGAGCTGTTTGGTGACGACTCCGAGACCCTGCAGGTAGTCAATACCCTCATGAACAAAGGGCTGGCCGGCTACCAGGAAGTCGCCGACAAGATGCGCGACCAAGCCGACCTGCAGACTCGCGTCAAAGAGCAGCTCGGCACCCTCACCAACACCATCGAGGCAGCCGAAGGCAGCTGGACCAACGCCATGGGCGAGATTGGCGCCACCATCGCGCCCGAGCTCAAGGAACTCATCAACGGTTTCGGCGAGCTCGCCGTCAGCGTCAAGAACTGGGTCAAGGAAAACCCCGGCCTCACGGCCGCCCTCGTCAAGACTGCGGGCGGCCTGGCCATGCTGCTGGCCGTCGGCGGCGGCGTAACTTTGATGATGGCCAGCTTCCTGGGCCCCTTCGCCATGGCCCGCTACGCGCTCACCTTCTTCGGCATTAAGAGCCTCGGCGCCGTCACCGCCCTGAAAGGTCTGGGCAGCGCCCTGCTGTGGACCGGCAAGGCCGTGCTCTGGCTCGGCCGCGCTCTGCTGATGAACCCCATCGGCCTAGCCGTGATGGCCATCGCCACCGCCGCCTACCTGATCTACAAATATTGGGACCCCATCAAGGCCTATTTCCTGGGCCTGTGGGCAGAGGTGAAGGAAGGCTTCAACGGCGGCTTCGCCGGCATCGCCGCGCTGATCCTCAACTTCTCCCCGCTGGGCCTGTTCTATCGCGCTTTCGCCGGCGTGATGAACTACTTCGGCGTCGAGATGCCCGGCAAATTCAGCGAGTTCGGCACCATGCTCATGCAGGGCATGGTGCAAGGCATCACCAACGGCCTGACCGCCGTGAAAGGTGCCATCACAGGCGCCGCTGACAGCAGCATTACCTGGTTCAAGGAGAAGCTCGGCATCCACTCGCCGTCGCGCGTATTCGCCGAGTTGGGCGGCTACACCATGGCCGGGCTCGAGCAGGGGCTGACAAACAACCAGCAAGGGCCGCTGACCGCCGTTAACAACATGGGTAAGCAAATGGCCGCAACCGGCGCCATTGGCTTCGGGGCTGCCGGCGGCGCCATCGCCATGGACAACCGCCCTCCGCTGTCGGCCAACGCGGGCAGCGGCATCGTTGTCCAGGGTGACACCATCGAAATCAACATCAGCGCCACCCCGGGCACCGACACTGACGGGCTGCGCAACATGCTCAACCAGCTGCTGGACGAACGCGAGCGCGCCAAAGCCGCCCGCATCCGCTCGCGCCTGGGCGACCAGGAGTAACCCACCATGATGATGACCCTCGGCATGTTCGTTTTCGGACTGCCCACGCTCGCCTACCAGGAGCTCCAGCGCACCACCGAATGGCGCCACTCCTCCACCAGCCGCATCGGTACCAACCCGGCCAGCCAGTTCCTGGGCCGCGGCGAGGACACCATCACGCTACCCGGCACCCTGCTGCCCGGCCTGGTCGGCTCGCCCCTCAGCCTTGACGTGCTGCGCAAGATGGCCGACACCGGCAAGGCCTGGCCCCTAATCGGCGGCACCGGCCGCATCTACGGCACTTGGGTTATCACCTCGATCAGCGAGACGCAGCAGGTCTTTTTCGAGGACGGCACACCGCGCCGCTACGAGTTCACCATCAGCCTCAAGCGCATCGACGACGGCCGCATCGACATGCTCGGCAGTCTAATCGGCTCAGTCGGCGGCATCCTGCGCGGTGCCCTCGGGGGCCTGCTGTGAGCCTGCTGAACCAGGCCGGCGAGCTGCTCGGCCAAGCTGCTCAGAAGTACCGCGAGCTCACCGCCTACCCGCGGCCCATCTGCAAGGTGGTGGTCAACGGCAACGACATCACCGCCCTGCTGCTCGGCGGGCAGCAGCCACGCCTGGTCAGCATCGAACTCACCGACAACCGCGGTCTGGAGGCCGATCAGCTCGACATCACCCTCAGCGACCACGACGGCCTGCTCGCCATCCCTCCTCGGGGCGCCACCGTGCGCCTCTGGCTGGGCTGGGATGACACCGGCCTTATCGACAAGGGCAGCTTCACCGTGGACGAAACCGAGCACAGCGGCGCACCGGACACACTCAGCATCCGCGCCCGCAGCGCGGACCTACGCGGCGGCCTCAAGGCCAAGAAAGAGCGCAGCTTCGACGCCACTACCCTAGGCACGGTCATCGGCGCCATCGCCACCGCTCAGGGCCTTACCCCCGTGGTCAGCGCTGTGCTCGCCGGCATCGAGTTGCTGCACCTGGACCAGGCCAATGAGTCGGACGCCAATTTGCTCAGCCGCCTCGGCCGAGAGCATGACGCCATCGCCACCGTGAAGGCCGACCGCCTGCTATTCCTGCCCACCGGCAAGGCCACCACCGCCAGCGGCCTTGCCCTGCCCCACGTCACCCTCACCAGGTCAGACGGCGATCAGCACCGCTTCCTGCAGGCCGACCGCGACGCCTATACCGGCGTCAAGGCCTACTACTACGAGGTCAACAGCGCCGAGAAGAAAGAAGCCATCACCGGTGGCGGCGAGAACATCAAGGAACTGCGCCACAGCTTCACCGACCAGGCCAGCGCCCTGCAGGCCGCCCGCGCCGAGTGGAACCGCCTGCAGCGCGGTACCGCCACGCTCAGCTACACCCTGGCCAGGGGCCGTCCGGAGCTGATCCCGGATCAGACCTACAGCCTCACCGGCATCAAGGCGGAAATCGCCGCCATCATCTGGCTCGGCGGCAATCTGCGCCACAGCTTCACGCCCGACAGCCTCACCACCTCTATGGAGCTTGAGTCACAACTACCAGACGGCGACGAACTGAGCGACTTGGCCGATGACGATGGCGACTACACCGGCCTTGTAACCTGGTATCGCGACGAGAAGACCGGCCAGCAGCATAAGGTCACCGAGGGCGACCAAACCAAGCCCCGCCGCCTCACCCACCTCTACCAGAGCAAGGCATCAGCCAAGCGTGCCCTGGATCGAGAGTGGAAACGGATGCAGGAGTCAAAGACATGAGAACTAGCACCCCACTAGAGGCCCCGATGAACAGGAGGCAAGCAACTATCTACAAGCACCACGCTCTGGGCCCGACGGCATATTTCATGAACTCACGGGTAGCGCCGGTCAAGCCGCGCTTGAAGCTTTCCAAACTCGTCCATCACTTTCCAGTATTCCTTAGCTGCCTTGGGCGGCAAGCTGATTTCGCCATGTTGATCTGCCAGCGGGCCTGCATTGGTCAGCTCGAAAATCCGCGTAGCTAGGTACAGATACCGGAAAACATCTCGATCATGCACCAGCGGCTGTCGGACGTTGTCCACTTGCCTGCCGCGATACTCCCGATCAGGGTCGGGCAGGAATAGGATGGAGTCGAGCGGAATCGGTCTAGGTGTGAGGTCGTGTAACACTCCATCAGAAGTCCTCCAAACGCTGTGAAACTCAGCCTCGATATAAACGCCAGGGACTTCCCAGATAGCCCAGCCAATTACGCTCTCGCCGCCGTGCCCCGCGACATATTCAGCCACCGTCTGGAAGCACTCCAACTGTGGCTTGCCAGCCAGCGGCAAATGGGGAACAGATACTGGCAGCCCACTAGAAACAATGCGCTTGCAGAGTTCAATTGTATGAAGAGCGGCTGATGGGGCGGGTACAGGACGGCGCATAGGATTTCCGACACTGAAGATAGGGTTAGACGAAACCACCACCGTGGCCAATGCGGCCGAGCAGGTCGAATTGATCCACGTGCTTGCGGGCAACCTGGAAAAGGGCAACCGCATCGGGGTCATCTTGAGTAAGCCCGCCAACAGTCTCGATTTGGCAGATGTCAGCCTTAGAGTCGTAAAAAAGCCCGCGCAAACACGCCTCCAATCCCGCCGCCGCAACCTCCCTGATGAAACGTTCCATCTCGACGACCTCTTCAATGCGGTTAAAACGGCTTAGGTATGGCACGCCGTGCAGCCGCTGTGCGTTCTTGAAAAGCTCGTCGTAAAAGTCTTCGTCGTCCATTACCTAGCTCCTGCTATCCGTTCTCAATGGGAACAGTTCACGCCTGTTTTTTACCAGAAGCGACAACGGCCTCCAACTCCTGGAGGCGTTGTTCCAGTGTTTTCAAGCGTTTCTTTTCCTCAGCAGCAAGCTGTATTTCTCGCTGAGAGTCATCGTCCAATTCACGCCATAAAGCCAGCAGGGCCTGCTCGCGTGGGTTCTCGGTGCTCGCCGGGGACGCGTGGCCGACCTCGCTGCGCAACATCTGACCGCCCCCAGTCAACAGCCAGTCGAGACTGATGCCATGCATCTCACAAAACTTTATGCATTCCCCATAAGGAACACTGTCTCGTTTCCGCCAGCCGGCGAGTGTTTGCCGATTCACAGAAAGCGCCCTTGAAAGGGCGCTATCGGTGGTAACCCCGAAGAACCCCATCATCCGGCCAAGAACGGCATCCAAAGAGTCTTTATGCATTTCAAACAAAAACCATGTTGACTTATCCTTTTCGCATAAATATCCTTATGCGCAATGAGTACAGCTTACCCATAAAGGAGATAGCAAGCCATGAACCCCAACCAAATCCGCGCTCGCCTCATCGAGCAGGACCTGTCATTCCGCCAGTTCGCCCTGGCGAAGGGTTACGACCCGCGCACCGTCACCCAGACAGTCGCACGCTGGGCCGGCTCAGCCACCCTGCCCAACGGCCGCATCGCCTTCTCGATCATGCGCGACCTGTCCCAGCAGATTGGCGCTGAGCTGATCCCTGGCCTGCTCAATCACCCCTTCGCCAAGGCCAGCTGACCCTACGGGCCAGCCCAACCGTGAGAAACAAGAAGATGAAGCGCCCCGTTCTAACCAGCCGCCGCAAGGTCATGAGCGCGCTGATCAACGCCTACCCCGGTGGCCGCGAGTGCGCCGCCGCGCAGCTGGGCCTGGAACTGAAGAAGTTCGACAACCAGGCCTACGAGAGCAACGGTCACCGCCCGCTGGCCGACGAGCAGATTTACCTGCTGGAGCAAGTCATCGGCACCAGCCTGCTGCCGGACTACATCTGTCGTCTGTACGGCGGAGTGTTCGTGCCCATGCCGGCGGATACCGAGCTGGACAACCTCGACCTCTACGCCCGCGCACTGGCCACCGATGTGGCCGAGGGCAAGGTCAACCAGATCATCGCCCACGCCCTGCGCGATGGCCGGCTGGACGAGGCCGAGTTGGCCGAGATTGTCGCCGCCCACCGCGACCACATCGCCGCACGGCATGCCGAGGTCGGCGCCGTGATCACCCTGCACCGTCAACAAGGAAAGCAAGCATGACCCAGCAATTGATTCCGGTATTCAACGGCGAACTCGATGGCCGCGCGCAGCAGCTCTGCAACGCTCAAGACCTGCACTCTTTTCTGGATGTTCAGACCCGTTTTAACGATTGGGTGGCCCGCCGTATCGAGCAATACGGTTTCATCGAAGGCGAGGACTTTTACTCATTCCTGAGTAAAAGTGAGGGTGGGCGGCCTGCCACCGAATACCACTTCACCCTGGATATGGCCAAGGAACTGGCCATGGTCGAAAACAACGACCAGGGCCGCCAGGTGCGCCGCTACTTCATCGCCATGGAGCGCCAGGCACGCGAGAGCCGGGGGGCCTCCTACCTGAGCGTGTCGCAGCAATTGGCCATTCACCGCCAGGTGCCCAAGCTGCTCAGCCAGCTCAAGGCGGAAACCGCCCCGACCATCCGCGCCACACTTCACGCGCAGCTAGCCCAACACTGCCACCTACTGGCCCTTCCAGTACCGGCACTGGAGAGCGTAGGCCGTGCCACGCCGGAAAACGGCGAGCTGTTCCCCGTATCGCAGTAGGCGCCGAGCCCAAGGTTGCACCGGAAAAACCCGGGCAACCAGGAACAGAAGTAGGCGCACGAAGCGTCGCATTTTTCGGCTTCGGCCAATGCCGCACTCGCGGCGGGGAGAGTTCATGAGCACCAATCACGGCGGCGGTTACAAGTGTCTGTGCCCGGCCTGCGGCAGCCGTATGCGCATCCGCAATTCGGAAGAGCAGACGCCAATTTTCAAAACTATGTACGGCGAATGCACCAACTTGGGCTGCGGCGCGACCTATGGCGGCTCGCTGTCCTGGGAGTACGAATTGACTTCGTCAGGCCTGGACCGCCCGCGCGTCCGCCTCCCCGTCGCCCCTTCGGTCAAGCGTAGGCAGGCCATCCGCGACAGCGCCGAGAAGACCAACCAACTCGACATGCTCGCGATCCTGGAGGCCTAAGCCATGGAACTCGCCCAGCCCACAGCCACGCAACTAAACGACTACCGCACCGGCATGCAGCACCACGCCGCGGCCTTCATTGAGCGCCACCAGCAGGAACACCTGCACGACGACAGTCTGTTCGACCGCACCGTCAACCACCTGGTCGACGTGTGGGACGTGCCCGTGTTCATGGCCGACCGCCTCGTCCACCTGGCCATGACCGAGCGTTTGCCCAAGGGTCGCCGTTGGATCGGCATAGACATGGCCAGCGCCCCGGACTTTTGCGTTTTCCACGACCGCCGCGCCAACAAGATCGTTCAGGTGCCGAGCTCGAACAGGCTGCATAGCTTCCTGCAAGACCTGACCAACCCGGCCCCACGCTAACCCACAAACGCCCAGCCCCACTCCCGTGGGTTTGGGGAAGTTGCATCCGTAATCCGAGGACGCGCCATGCAAAACGCCGTTGCGATCCAGCTGGACCTGCCCAAGCCCTGGGCTGAAGCGCTGCTCAGCAGCCTGCGCGCCGAGCTGCGCCGGAGCATGACCGAGCACTGGTATGACGACCGCTACCGCACCGTGCCGGCAGGCCTGCGCAGCAACCGCATCCTCGACGACTACCCGGCCCTTGCCGGCCACAAACGCACCATCGGCGCGCTGCAAGCCGCCCTTGCCGCCAATCAATAAGGCAACTCCATGACGATGCAAGAGAAACTCAGGGGCGAGGTGCTCCGCCGAATTGAGTCCGACTTCGGTCTCAAGCACATGACCGGCACCAACTACATGCGCAAGGGCAAATGCCCGGCGCATAAGTGCGGCAAGAACACCCTGTACACCTTCCACGACTCGCCCTGGATGCTGATCTGCGGCCGGCCGGAAGCGTGCAACCACCGAGTCCACGTCAAGGACCTGTACAGCGACCTGTTCAACGACTGGAGCGAGCAGGCGCCGTCCACAGCCGAAGAGCCAACCGCTACCGCACGCGCCTACCTTCAGTTTGCCCGGGGCTTCCGTCTTGAGCTCATTGACGGCTGGTTCACTCAGGAAAATTACTGGAGCCGCGATATCGGCGCCGGTAGCGCCACCGTTCGCTTCCCCCTGGACAAGGGCGGCTACTGGGAAAGGCTGATCGACCGCCCCGAGCGCTTCGGCAAACAGAAGGCTCGCTTCAAACCGGGCGAGAGCTATAAAGGCGTCTGGTGGTGCCCACCTTCCCTCACGCTGGTGGACCTCGACGAGCTCTACATTGTCGAGGGCATCTTCGACGCCATCGCCCTGCTGCACCAGGGCATCCCCGCCGTCTCTATGATGAGCAGCGCCCCTTTCCCCGAGGAGTCGCTCCGCGCCCTCAAGAAGGCCTGCCAGGAGGCGGACAAACGCTTGCCGCGCCTGGTCTGGGCACTGGACAACGAACCGGTGGCCAAAGCCAACATGCGCCGCTGGGCAAAGGAGGCCCGCGCTCTGGGCTTCAAGTGTGAGGCTGCTGTCATCCCGCAGCGCGGCTCCAAAAAGGTCGACTGGAATGACCTGCATCAGCGCTGGACCTTCATCGAGGGCGACGACGAGCGCGCCAAGCGCATCGAGCAAGACCTCGACGAGGCCCGCCACCAGGGCGCCCTGCTGCTGGCCGACTCGGCCGAGGAAAAGGGCCTGCTCATGTACGAGTGGGACGAGCGCAAGGAATTCCACTTTACCTACCGCTCCCGCCTGTACTGGTTCCACCTGGACCTGGAGAAGTACGAACGCGCCGCACGCGAGCTGGAAGGCTCTGATCGCCAGGAAGATCAGTTGCTCAGCGACAAGCAACGGCGGGACAAGGCTCTGCGCCAAAGTACTTCCGTGGTGCGCATCGCCAACTGCAATTTCCAGGCGCTGTACTACATGCGCAACGACGTGACCCAAGAGGCCTGGTACTACTTCCGCGTGGATCGACCAGACACCCAGGCCATTAAGACAACCTTCACCGCCTCGCAGATAACTGCCGCACCGGAGTTTAAAAAGCGTCTGCTGAACGAGTGTAACGGAGCCATGTTCACCGGCACCCCGCAGCAGTTGGAGCGCATGCTCGGCTTACAGCTCGACAACCTCAAGACCGTCAACACCATCGATTGGATCGGCTACACCCGCGAGCACGGCGTCTACGTGTTCAACGACCTGGCCATCGCCGGCGGAAAGGTGCACAAGCTCAACGAGGAGGACTTCTTCGACGTCGGCAAGCTGAGCGTGAAGTCGCAGAGCCAGTCACCTGTGCTGCACATCAATCCAGACCTCAGCGCTTACAACGAAGGCTGGTTCGAACTGTTCTGGAAATGCTTCGGCGTGCGCGGCGCTGTGGTCCTGGCCTGGTGGCTGGGAGCTCTGTATGCGGAGCAAATCCGCCATATACATAAGTCCTACCTGTTCTTGGAGCTGATCGGCGAAGCCGGTTCCGGCAAGACCACTCTGGTGGAGCTGCTCTGGAAAACCACCGGACGCACCGAGTACGAAGGCTTCGACCCGTCCAAGGCAACCCCGGCCAGCCGGGCGCGGAACTTCGCCCAGGTCGGCAACCTGCCGGTGGTGCTGATCGAGTCCGAGCGCGAGCAGAAGGAAGGCGCCCCGGTGAAGCACTTCGACTGGGACGAGCTCAAGACCGCCTACAACGGGCGCAGCGTGCGCTCCACCGGCGTGAAGAACAACGGCAACGACACCCGCGAACCTCCGTTCCGGGCAGCCCTGCTGATCGCCCAGAACAACGCTGTCAACGCCTCGGAGCCGATCCTCCAGCGCCTGGGTCATGTGCACCTGACCCGCGAGCACCAGACACCGGAAACCAAACTGTTCGCCGAGCAGTTGGAGCGCATGCCGGTTGAGCAGCTCAGCGGCTTTCTGATCAAGGCCCTGCAGCCCGAGGCTCAAGTCCTCAAGCTGCTGGACGAGCGTACCTCTGGCTACGAGCAGCAGCTGCTGGCCCTACCGGGTATCCGTACCGTGCGTATCGCCAAGAACCACGCTCAGTTGCGCAGCCTGGTGGATGCCCTCCAGTTGGTGGTCCCGTTGAGCGATGAGCGCGCCGATCTGGTCCACGCCGAGGTAGCGCGCATGGCCCAGGAGCGACAGGAAGCTATCAACGCCGACCATCCCCTCGTGCGCGAGTTCTGGGACATGGTCGAGTTCCTCAACGGCCCTCTGGGCGATGCCGGCGGCAAGCTGAACCATTCCCGCAAGTCGGCCTTCTTCGCCATCAATCTCAACGAGTTCGTCGAGACAGCGGCCAACAAGCGCCAGCAGCTGCCGAACCTCAGCGACCTTAAGCGCGTGCTCAAGACCAGCAAGTCGCCGAAATTCCTGGAAACCAACAAGCCCATCAACTCAGCCATCGCCGTCGACACCCACGGCTCCGCGAGGACCGTGCGTTGCTGGCTGTTCCAGCTGGTTTAACCCAACCCCGGCGCGGCAACGCCGGCATCAACCCCAAGGAGAAGCACCATGCAAAACGACAACGACCACTTCTACCAGAGCAACCGCATCGACACGCTGGTCACCCTGGCCGTCAGCGGCCTGACCCTGCTGGCCCTAGCACTGGCCGGCTACTACGCCCCGTCTCTGCTGACCGTGGCACTGCACTAAACCCAACGCCCGGACGCGGCAACGTCCGGGCAACCAACCCAAGGAGAAGCACCATGCACCACTTACAACAACACCACCGCTGGCCGTTACTGGCCATGGTCGCCGCACTGGCTGGCGTGACCGCCACGTCGGTGGCTCTGGCCATCGCCGCACTGATCGACAACACCCTGCTCGCCGCTCTGTTCGCCTCGGCCGCGGTGGTCCTTGACCTGTTCAAGTACGTCGCCTGGCCGCTGGCCCTCGGCCTGCTGGTCGTGCGCCGAACCCTGTGCGCGCTGCTGATGATGGCCTGCGCGCTGGCCCTGGGCGTCGTCTCCGGCTGGGCCACATACGACCGGCTCATGTCCTCGATCATCAACAGCCGCGCCGAGCACCAGGCCCGCCAGGAACAGCGCCAGATCGACCTGGTGGAGCAGCGCGACGCAGACGCCGCCCGCATCGAGCAGCTCGACAGCGATGCGGCCGCCGTCCACCAGCAGGCCAACGCACTGCGCGAGCGAGGCATGGTCACCCGTGCCCTGGAGCTGGAGACAGCCGCCATGGCACGCATCGACGCCGAGCGTGAGCGAGCCCATGAGCGCCGGGACCAGGCGTCGCGGGAGCTCACCGCGCTGCTGGCCATGCCAGCCAAGGCCGCGGGCCTGCCCCTCGAACTGGCCACCCTGCTCTGCCTCGGCTTCGCCGCTGCGCTGGAGATTGTGCCGGCCCTGATCCTTTCCGCCCTACGTCCAACACCCGTGCAGGAACGTGCCCCGGTACCAGTAGCAGCGGAACAGGAACAGGCCGAGGAACAGCAACAGGAACGTCAGAAAACTGAGCAGGAACCAGCAGTCGGCGAAGGGCTGCCGGCCGATCTGCTGCAGCTCATAGCCAGCACGGAAAGAGGAACGAAGGTGGCAGTGCGTCAGGTCGCCAAGGTTCTGCGGATAGGCAGCGACAGAGCCACCAGGCTGATGCAGAAGGCCGCCGAAGCCGGTCTCCTGAGCAAGACCGCCGCCGGTTACGTGGTGGCATAAAAGATGGCCCCGGAGGGCGGCAACCCTCCGAGACCGACCAACCCCAAGGAGAAGCACCATGCAAGTGAACCCCCAAGAAGTCAGCGCCGAGAAGGCTACCACGACAGCCGCCGACCTGCGTCTTGTCAGTGTCGAGCAGCTGCAGAAGATCCACCGCGAGCTGGACGCATGCCAGAAGGTAATTTGGATGGCCGGCTGCGGTCAGCGCGGCTATGGCTTCGACCAGGCCTATGTCAACGGTGCCCAGGAACAGCTCAAGGTTATCGAGGAACTACTCGTCAGCACTCAACCCGCTGCTCTGGATGACACCGCCCGCCTCAACTTCATGCTGGAGAAGCACCGCAAGGTGGTGGTCGAACTGGTTCTGTTCCCCCGTCGACATCATGAGGTCTACGTCGAGGAAGGCTTTATGGCCGACGAGCAGTACCCCGCCGTTACCCATGCCGGGGACTGGGCGAATGGTTCAGCAACCGCGAAAGAGGTGAAGCGCAAGGCCATCGACGCCGCCATCGCAGCGCATGAGCAAGGAGGTGCGCTATGACCGGGGCAAGCATGAACGGTACGGATCACCTCAGCGACAAGGTGCAGGCCAAGTTGCGGAAGCTACAGGCCCTCGCCGAGCGCGGCGAAGGCGGCGAGAAGGCCAACGCCCAGCGCATGCTGGAAAAGCTGCTGGCGCGTCATGGCCTTTCGCTGGACGACCTCGCCGACGAGCGCGGCGAGATTCGCTGGTTTCCGGCGGCCAACAGGTTCGATAGGCGGCTCGCCGCTCAGATCATGGCGAAGATCGGGAACACCGACGACCCCGGCATCTACACCAGCAAGCAGCGGCCGAAACTCGTCGGAGTGGAGACAACGCCGGCAGAGGCCGTCGAGTTCGGACTTCATTACGACACCCTTCGCAAGGCACTGGCCGAGCACTTCGGCGATGCCTTCTCGGCGTTCGTTCAGGCCAATCGGCTGTTCTCGTCACTTCCAAGTGACGACCAACCTGCGGCATTGAGCGAGCGCGATTTCCGCGTCATGTCGATGGCGGCGGCGGTACCCATTACGCCAATCAACCCCCGCCTGGAGCACGCCAAGGAGGTGCCCCATGCGTGAGCGCCCAACCATGGCCAGCCATCGCCTGGACCTGCCCAGCATCTGCGACATATGCGGCAAGGCCCGATCCACCCGCAAGCACGCCGCCTGCAGCCGAACCCGCCAGCAACTCAAGCGCGAAGAGTGGGCCAGCTACATGGACAACATCGCCGCCAAGAAAGCCCAGGGAGGCCGCCGCCATGCAAACTGATAACACTTCGCCCATCACCATCAACATCCGCCAGAACACCGGCACTTACATCGCCAAGGCCCCGGGCCTCAAACCCACCGCCAGCTGCTCCACCGGCCCGCTCCAGGCAGCCGAAGCACTCGCCAAAAAGCTCGGTCTAGCCCCTGGCTTGATCCAAGAACAGTCCATTGGTGGGCTGGGTTACGGCTGCTCGCGCTTCTCACACTCCGGTGAACTGGCAACGAACACCAGCGACAAGGCCCACTGCCCCAACTGCGGCATCTGCCACACACGCACCGAAACCTGCAACGAGGCCAAGGCCCGCGTCGGAGGTGCAGTATGAAAGCACTGAGTATCCGTCAGCCTTGGGCCTGGCTGATCGTCAACGGTCACAAGGACATCGAAAACCGTAGCTGGCCGACCCGCTTCCGCGGACCGGTGCTGATCCACGCCGCCAAGGGCATGACCAGCGCCGAATACAACGACGCCTACTTCTTCGCCCTCGACCAGGGCACCACCATCCCGCACTTCAACGACCTGGAGCGCGGCGGCATCGTCGGTCAGGCCACAGTCACCGGCTGCTGCGACGACTGCCTGTCGCCCTGGTTCTTCGGCAAGTTCGGCTTCGAGCTGGCCGACGCCAAGCCCCTGCCGTTTCTCCCATACAAGGGCCAGCTGGGCTTCTTCGATATCGACTACCAGGAGGTGGCCCATGGCTGAACCGTGCGATTGCCTGAACCAGTGCGGCGATGACGAGCGCGTCGTCCAGTATCTGGTTGAACCATGCGAGTGGCGGATGAACCGGGCTCTTCGAGAGAAGGCGCGGCTAGAGGCTGAAGTTTCTCTGCATGAAGACGCCGCCAAGTGGCGAGCTTTCTGCGCTGACATGGAGGTGGCCAATGTCTGACCTCTTCTACCTGCAGGACAGCCGCTCCAACGTGGGCAGCCGGGCAATGTTCTGGCGCGAAGGTGGCGGCTACACCTCGAACCTGGACGAGGCCGAGCAGTTCAAGCGCGAGTCCGCAGTCAAGCAGTACGAGTGCCGCGAAACCGACCTGCCCTGGCCCGTGGACTATGTCCGCGCCCGGGCAGAGGTCGGCGTTGACTGCCAATACCTCACCAGGTCGGAGGCCGAGGCCTACCGCAACGAAGACGGCCGCGTATATGTGGCCTACGCCCGCGAGTGGGACGGCAACGATCTGGTATGGCGCGGCGGCAAAGGCCCAACCGCCAACCTGGAAGACGCCATCCACCCGGGGGCGGCAGATGCCGCTGGGTACCTAGCCCAAGGCTTCGAGCTGTGGCCATGCGGATACATCGTCGAGCGTTCCCGGCCGGTAGTCCTGGCTGCGCTGCTCGACCACAAGCAAGCACTGCGCTCGGTCGGCCTCAAGCTGCCCAAGCCTAAGCGCCCGCGCTCCCACCGCCACAGCGACCGGCTCAACTGCGACGGTTGCGGCCGCTTCCTCAGTGACCGCCAACGCTTCGAGGATTGCCCCAACTGCGGCGCGAGGAATGCGCCATGAGCCGCCGTCTGATGGTCCGGGGCGGCCGCCGCTGTGGTCGCTTCAAACGCCTGCTGCCGCTGCTCCAGTACGCCCAGGGCAATGGCTGGTCAGTCGTCTACACCAACGGCGGACACCTGCGCTTTACCAAGCCTGAGCGGCCAATCATCCACACCAGCAGTACGCCGAGCGATTGGCGTGCTGTCCACAACGCCTTGGCCCTCCTGGCCAGAGCCGACCGGATGACTGTGGTGGAGCTTTCGCATGGGGTGGCCATCTACCATGGCTGACCAGGACGAACGCCAGCACATGCTGGAATGCGAGGCCAGGTACTGGCTCCGGCGTGGGAACACCACGCCGGAGAAGGTGGCCGAGCTGAAAGAAACCCACCTCAAGAAGCGCAGCGAGCAGGCCATCAACCTGCTCATTGAGGAAATGCGCAAGCAGTGGCGGCGTCGCCATGAATGGCTAGGGAGGGAGCATGGGTAACGACGTGCGGCGAGAAGGCCGGTGCTGCGATTCTCGGCGGTGGCCACAGGCCGTCGGCAGTACACTGGAGGCCCAGCCATGAGCGAAGTCTCCCGCGTGCTGACATTCGACGACCTCAAGCGCATTACCGGATATGCCCGACGGGCAGACGTGGAGCGGACCCTGCACGAGCAGGGCATCCGCATTTTCCGGGGCCGCACCGGCCCCTGGACCACCGTGGAGCTAATCAACCAGGCCGGCGGGCTGAAAGCCGGCACCCAGGAGCAGTACGGCGTCGAGATTCTATGAGGCGATCCAGGAAGAACAACCCCAACATCCCCCCGCACATCGACCAGGCCGCTATCCCAGCGGCCGTTTTCTTTGACCACCGAGGCAAGGGAACCTGGTACACCCTGCACCGCGATGAGGCCGGCCGGCAGCGCCGGCAGAACATAGCCAGCAGTTCGGCCACACTGGCCGAGCTGCACAAGATCATGGAAGTCCGCAATGGCGTCGACCGCGAGAGCCTGAACCACCTGTGCGAGCAGTACCAAGACAGCGCCAGGTTCAAGAGGCTCGCGCCGAAAACCCAGGACAGCTACACCTGGTCGCGCGACGTTCTTGCCAAAATCCCCACCAAGCTGGGCAAACCCCTCGGCGAACTGGCCGTGCGCAAGTTCACCCCTGCGCTGATCCAGCGGATCATTGACCGGATCGCCGACGAGGGCACGCCGTCGAAGGCTGCCCATGCGCTGCGGTACCTACGCTTGGTGATGCAATGGGGCCGCAACCGCGGCTACCTGGACAGCAATCCGGCCATGGGCATCGAGGCGCCTGCAGAGCGCAAGCAGCGTCGGCTGCCGTCCCATGACGTGATGCAACGCCTGATCGACCGCGCCCGCGAGCTCGGCCAACTGAAACGCGGGCAGAAGGACGCGGTACCTCCGCATCTGAGCTACGTCATGGAACTGGCCTACCTCTGCCGGCTGCGCGGCATTGAGGTCGTCACCCTGACCGACGCCAACGAGTTGGCCGACGGCGTGCTCACCAACCGACGCAAGGGCAGCCGTGACAATGTGGTCACCTGGACGCCGCGCTTGCGAGCCGCCTGGGACGCTGCAAAGACCCGCCGCTCCCAAGTATGGAAAGCCCGGGGCACGGCCGTGCCGGTCAATCCCGAGAAACGCTTCATCATCACCGCCGACCACGGCGGCCCGCTGGGCAAGTCCGGCCTGGACACCGCCTGGAACCGCTTCATGCGTAACGCCATCGTGGCGGGCGTCATCACCGCCGAGCAACGCTTCGGCCTGCACGACCTCAAGCGTCGCGGCATCACTGACACCCCAGGCACCAGGGCAGACAAGCAGGAAGCCAGCGGCCACCGCGACGAGTCCATGCTCGACATCTACGACCTGAGCGTCCCGAAGGTCGCCCCATCAGCTCTCTGATCCCCCGAAACCTGCGTAACAAGCGCGCCGGACTCCGCATGGAATCCGGCCGTCAGCGCTGCCATTACGTAACAACCCTCGACCTAAGTGACTGACCAGCAGGCCGAAAATGGTTTTCTTGTAATCAGTAGGTCCCGGGTTCGACTCCTGGTGCCGGCACCATACAAAACAAAGCCTCCACAGAAATGTGGGGGCTTTGTTGTTTCTGGGGTTTGGGGTTTTGAGCGTACCCTTCTTCTCCACTCGCCGTGGGCATCCTCTTCACCGTCCTCTCCTCGCCATTGCTTAGCTCCGTCCCGGCACCTGACGTGCGGGATGCCTCCAGATTGAGGCCGAGAATAAATCGGTCTCCTTTTCCAAAACGTCCACAATGTGTCCACACCGGAATTACTAGGCCGCGCGCCACCACTTCATTTCGACGGTTGAGATGCTGCTGTCAGCTCACTAGTAAATTTCAGGGCAGGCGCTGGTGAAAATAAATCCGCCCCCTTTTCACTCTTTTCACTCCCTTCGGGCTTCAATCCCTAACGTCTCCGGCTGGAGGTTTGCGTGCTTGACCGAATAGTAGGGCACCATGCCAATATCGCCGCAATAATCTGACCTCATTAGCGCGTTGAACGGAAGCAAGCCATGCGTAAAGCTGCTCTTTTACTGACATTTACTGCTTTGGTCGCCGGATGCACAAACACCGGGCCAGGATCACCGGGCGACCCCTACGCAAGCATACGTTGCTCGAAATCATTGGATCACCCCCCCATCCCCAGTGAGCATGTCGAGTACATCCGCGCGCAAAGCGATGACGGAGACCTCTATTGCAAAAACGTACTTGCCCTTATGTACGAGAGCGGCACGGGTGTGCCGCAAGATATACCGAAAGCCAGGGCGCTCTTTCAATCAATAGCGAATGTGGACGAAGCGGGTTATCACAACCTTGGCCGCATGGCGGAGGAGGGTATTGGTGAGACATCCGACTATGTGAAGGCAAGAGCCCTTTACCAGCGGTCTATTTCTGTTTCTGATAGCAAAACGAAGTTGGCCAAATTCATGGAGGAAGGGATTGGAGGGCCCCAGGATCTTAACGGGGCAATGGCGCTATATCTGCGAAGCAGCAGCGAAGGTGTGCACCGGCTACGCGCCAAAGGTGTGACATTAACCCCCGAGCAGATAGAAGACTTCAACGCACGCTGGCTCAAGGGAGTGACTGCCTACAGTCAAATGAAGATACTCCAGGTAGAAAACAGTCTGCCCTTGGAAGTAAGGCGGGGCCCTGCTCTCAAGCCAGTTTGGTTCGCGATGAAGTACACCAAGGGGTCCTTAGTACCTGAAATCGAGCTTCTCGAAAGTTCGGGCAATAATTCCGTCGATCAGATGGTGTTGAAGGGGATGAGTTCCTACAGATTTCGCTATGAACCTATCATGCCCGAAGGCAAGACCGTTTGGCCGCTGGTTACCAGTCTCAGCCCAAATTCAGCTCCACGCAGTTTGGAGTAGTACGTTTCCCTTGCTGCGCAGCGGGCCGGGCTTTCGTGCTGCGCATCGAGCCTAGTCAAACAGCCGACCTGTCTCCACCTCTTCTGGCTTCAATACCTAACGTCCGGCCGGGCGGCCTGCTGACCAGCACCCAAACTCAACCCGCCCCACCTCAACCCAACCTATTCAAAAAATACCGACTCGGCACCTCCCCCAACACCCGCCTGAACACACTCGTAAACGCACTCGAACTGCTATACCCCAGATCAATCGCCACCCGCGTCACCGACTCGCCATTCCCCAACCTCACCACCGCCGCCAACAAGCACGCCTGCTGGCGCCATTCCACAAAGCTGATACCCGTTTGCTGGCGAAACAAGCGGGTAAAGGTGCGGCGGCTCATGCCGAGGCGTTGGGTCATGTCGTCGATGCCGGTTTCCAGGGATGGCTGTTGCAGCAGGTTGCGGCAAATGTGGGCCAGGCGGGGGTCGTTGGGGATTGGGGCATTGAGTGAGAGGGCGCGCATGGCGGCTATTTCGTCGAGTAGCAAGGTCATCAGGTGGCCTTCGCGGTGCTCCTTTTCGTACAGCGCTGGAAGGTCGACGGCGCGGGTCAGCAGTTCTCGCAATAAGGTCGATACGCCGAACACCTGGCACTGCGTGGGCAGGTTGAGCCGGGTTGCAGCGGGGGTGCGGATGTAGGTGTTGAGCATGGTCACTGGGCCGCTCATGCTCATTTCATGGGCAACACCTGCCGGGACCCAGATGGCGCGGTGTGGTGGCACGACCCAGTTGCCCTGTTGGGTGAAGACGGTAATCACGCCACAGGCGGCGTAGGCAAACTGCCCGCGTTGATGGGTGTGCAGCGCAAAGTGCTGGCCATCGCGGTAGTCGTTGGCCGTGACCACGGCGTCGCGGGGGGTGTTTTCGTAGGGGTCGATGTCTGTGTCGCGCATGGCCCGAATTTAATGATTTATGACCTGATAGTGCAAGCGAGCCATCACGCCTGTTACGCATAGTTGCGCCTTGGCTGGCGCACTCAAGGCGCCGGCGCTGTTTTGTGGAATCAGAACACCATGCAAAAGAAGCATCTGGCCCTGGCCGTGTTGGTGACGGCTGTCTGGGGGCTGAATTTTCCGATTACCAAACTGGGGTTGGTGGGGATCGATCCGCTGTTGCTGACCGCGTTGCGTTTTACCCTGGCGGCGTTGCCGTGGGTATTTTTTGTGCGGCGCCCGGCTATTGCGATGAAGTGGCTGGTGGCCTATGGCTTGATTTTCGGGGTGGCAATGTGGGCCTTGATCAATTTGGGAATTGAACTGGGTGTGCCGCCAGGCACCGCGGCCTTGCTGATCCAGTTCAGCGCATTTTTCACCCTGGGTTGGGGGGTGTTGTTGTTTCGCGAGCAACTGAGCGTCGGACAGATCCTCGGGGTGGGGCTGGCGGCTGTAGGACTGATCGGCATTATCGCCAGCAGTCCAGGCGAAGCGACCACGCTGGGTTACGGCCTGTTGCTGGTAAGCGCGTTCAGTTGGAGTGTGGGCAACGTCATCATCAAGCAATCAAAAGTGCGAGAGATGTTTGCCTTTGTGGTGTGGGCCAGTCTGTTCCCGCCGATTCCGTTGCTGCTATTGACCTGGCTGGCCCATGGATCGGCGCCGTTCAATGAGCTGGTGACGCATGTGGAGTGGCTGACGGTGTGCTCGCTGCTGTTTCAGGTGTACGCGGCCACGCACTTTTGTTACTGGGGCTGGAATCTGTTGCTGCGCGAGTACCCGGTTTCCAAGGTGGCGCCGCTGTCGTTGCTGATCCCGGTGTTTGGTGTCAGCGGCTCCATGCTGTTGCTTGGGCACCGGGTGGGCTTAAACGAGGGAATCTCGATTGCGCTGATTCTGTCTGCCCTCGCGGTGGGGTTGGTGAAATGGCGTCGGCCCCCACCAGCCACGCCCCGATTGCTGCCGTAGGCGATGGGCGCGAGATGGCACTTAGCCATATTTCTAATTGACACCCCCCTCCCCGTCCTTTAAAACCCATGCATTCGCTGCGTTCATGCGGGAAACCCTGCCCCGTCACAGCACCCGCCGTTTTTTATTGAGACATGGATGTCGAACAACCCCCCGCTGTTCAATCGTCGCCGCTATTTGCTCGCGTTTTTTATCGTGTTGCTGGCGGTGCTCGATCCCTTCGGCCTGGCAAGCTCCAGTGACAAGGCATCCGCCCAGTGGCTCAACCGGATGTTTTCCAGCAATTACCCCAGCACCGGCCAGCAGCACATCGCCGTGGTGTTGATCGATGACGCCTACCTGATGCGTAACAACACCTCATGGCCGATGCCGTATAGCGAGCAGAGCAAGTTATTCAAGCGCCTGCTGGCCTACAAGCCCAAGGCGGTGTTTGTGGATTTGTTGTACAGCCACGATCACTCCCTCGGCGACCCGACGCGCGGCAGTCAGTTACTGGCGAATGTGTTCGAGCGCTATCAGCACCGGGGCATTCCCTTGTTGCTGGCCAATACCGGGGTGACGCGGGGCGAGAATGGGCAAGCCAATACTCTCGAACAATTTGCCGCATTCACCCAGCCAGGGCTGGTGATGTGGTCGGGGGTGGACGACAAGTACCCCTTGGCGATGCCGACGGCGTTGGGGGTGATGGAGACGCCGGCCCTGGCGCTGTACCGCCAGTTCTGCAAGGACCGGCCGTGTGCAGATCTGCCCGCGGATGCCGAGGTGGCTGCGCAACGGCAGCCGATCGCCGTGCAATGGGGCTTGAAACTGGCACCCGAGCAGGCGCAGATCTCGGATATCCGTCACTGCGCGCCGCCGCGCAATTTTGTGCTGGATTGGGTGGCGCAGTTTTTCCAGGCGGTGTTCTGGAAACTCGACGACTCAGCCCAGGCTCGCTGCCCTTATAGCCTGACCCTGTCGGCCAGCGATCTGGAGGTCAGTTCGCCAGAGGATCAGGAACTGGTGGCCGGGTTGTTGCGCGACCGCCTGGTGATGGTCGGGGCCAGTATCACGTCCACCGGCGACCTGGTGCAGTCACCCGTACACGGGCTGATTCCCGGGGTGTACCTGCATGCCATGGCCCTGGACAACCTGATCTACAAGGGCATGGATTACGACCGCGAGCCGGCCAATTTCCCCGGTTTCAACCTGCACTGGGTGGACCTGCTGGAGCTGGGGCTGCTGGCGTTGATTCTCGTACTCAAGGCCCTGCATGCACGGCGCCTGGCCGGCTTACCGAGCTGGACGCGCTGGCACGCTCAAGAAGTCCGCTTCTTCACCTCACCCTACTGGTCGTGGGGCTTGGTGATGCTGATGCTGCTGGCGGTGTGCGGCGTGCTGTATCTGAACCACATCACCCTGGTCAACGTACTGGGTATTGTTTTGCTGTCATTGGCGCTGTTCAGCGAGCGGATCGAAGCCTTCTTCGACCGTGGCCACTGAAGGGCGCCGCCATGTCGTCTCACTCAAGGAAACCAAGGATGAACAGAATCCTCATCGTGCTACTCGCCGCGCTCTACAGCCAGGGCGTGCTGGCCGAAACCCACGTCATCAAGGAGTTCCTGGCCGACCCGGTGGAGGTGGTGGACGAGCAAGGCAAGCTGCAGCGAGAAATCGCCCGCAAAGACACACCCAAGCAACCGGTTCAGGTGTTGCAGCTCAACACGGACCTCGAACTGGTCCTGGTGGAATTGGCTGGGCAGAAAGTCTGGCTGGACACCCGGGACCTGCGAATCGAACCGCCACTGAATGTCATGAGCCTGCCGTGCCAGCAAATGCCCCAGAGCCTGGCCAGCGACACGCACAACAAATCCACCCTCGGCTACGGCGCCGGTTGCAGTCAATAAAGGAGTATCGCGGTGAAGGGATATCTATTGCTGGCCAGCGCATTGCTCAGCGGTTGCGCCACCTTGAAAGGTGCGGACCAGGCGTTTCTGAACCTGGTGGGGTCGTCGACCCAGTCGCAGGTCCAGGGCCACTACGTGGATAACAGCGAAGTGCGCCAGTACTACAAGCTCGACCCGCAACGCGCGGGCCAGCAGCGCTTGAGTTACGACGGCCGCACCGTGCCTGCCGCCGAGGCGCGCCAGCAGAACCTGGTGGATATCCCAATGTTGCAGGTGTACTTGCAGGGCATCGTCACGCGCCTGTCCAAGGGCTGGCCGGGGGAATTGCCGCTGTTGCAGGTGAAGATCACCGACAGCTACAGCTTCGGCCCATCGGCGGATCCCTACGGCAATATTTTCGTGCCCCTGGGCATGCTGGAAAACGTCGGCAGCGAAGATGAGATCGCCGCCATGCTCGGCCATGAAATGAGCCATGTGTTGCTGCATCACCATGACCGCGCCGCCGCCTTCCAGCAGCAGAAAGAAATGTTCACCACCGTGGCCTCCACCGTGGCCCTGGCAACAGTGGCGGCCAACACCGGGGTGGATCGCAGTTCGGGCACCATGAAGCTGTTCAGCAAGGACCCGGCCGGCACGCAAAAAACCATCGGCAACACCGTGTTGTATACCTCGCTGGCCAATAGTTTTTCCGACAATGTGTGGAGCACCGCCTGGGGCCGCAGCCAGGAAGACCAGGCAGATCTGCTCGGCACCGACCTGATGATTCGTGCCGGCTACGCCCCCCGCGCGGCCACTCACAGCCTGGAGCGCCTGAATGATTTCCAGGGCAAGCAGAAGCCGCTGCTGACGGGTTTTCTCACCGCCCGCAAGAACGCGATGCAAGACTCGTTGCAGCAGTTCAACCTCGACCGCTTTACCAAAGAGTTGGATGTGTTGGTCAAAGACGGCCTGAACACCACCATCAGCGCCACCAGCCAATACTTCAACCGCTCCCACATGTCTGCGCTGGACCGTGACACCGAGCTGCGCCAATACCTGCAACGCGAATACCCCAAGGAGCGCCGCGCCCGGGTCAATAAGCAGAGCTGGCCAAAGGTGCGTGACGCAGCCCCCGTAGCCAAGGCGATGCAGGGCTACAAGGACGCCTACGCCGCCACCGCCGCCCTGGCAAAAAACAAGGTGCCCGAGGCCGATGCGTTTATCCGCCGCGCCTTGGGTTCACCGGTCAAGGACCAGCCGAACATCCGCCGCACCGCCTACGCCGTGCGTCTGGCCCAGGGCAGAAATGCCGAGGCGTTGAAGGAGTTGCAGGCGATCAAGGACTGGTCCCTGGCCGGGCCTTCGACCTATGACTTGATGATCAGCTATTACCTCAAGCGCGGCGACGGCAAGGCGGCGCTGGCGATGATCGACAAGGCCGAACGCAACTTGGGCTCGGAAGAGCTGTTCATCACCGAAAAGCTGCTGGCTAGCCAGCAATTGCAGAATGCCCAGCAGGTGCAGAGTGTGTTGCGCAAATGCGGGCAGTACCCGGCGCGCAAGGCTAACTGCCAGAAACTGGCGCAGGTAAAGGCGTAGGTTTCAGGCAGCCATAAAAAAACCCCGACACGTCGGGGTTTTTTATTGCCTGGTATCAGGCACGACGCGCGATCTTAGAACACGTTGATCGGGTAGTCGGCGAACAGACGGATTTCGTTGCCGCCAACGTTGTAGTTGTTGGCGTTGGTCGAAACACGCAACCAGGAGGCACGGGCACGCAGGCTCAGGTCTTTAGCCGGGCCGCTCTGTACCACGTACTTGAACTGGTTGAAGATTTCACGCTCGGTGCCATCGCCACGGTTGCTACCGTCGTCGATGTTGGTGCCGCGCACGTAAGCGATGTTGTAAGTCAGACCCGGTACGCCGAAGGTGCTGAAGTCAATGCCGTAGCCGACCTGCCAAGAGCGCTCGTCTTTAGCGTTGAAGTCAGACCAGTAGGAGTTGGCCAGCAGGATGGTGTTACCACCGTCGCCGATACCACTGCCCTTGGTGTTGTTACGATAGCCGCCGTACATGTAGCCCGTGTCACCGGAACTGCGCTGGTGAGCCAGGGTCAGGCTGTGCGGACCGAAGGCCCAAGTGGCACCCAGGCTCCAGATTTTGTTGTCACGAGCGTCAGCATCACCCTGGGTCAGCTGGGCGAAGCTCTTGTCCAGCTTGGTCTTGTAGCCGTTGAAGTCAAACGTCAGCGACTGCTCCTGTGGCAGGCCCAGCACGTAGTTGACGTTGACGTATTGCTTCTTCAGTACGTCTTCCATGTCGGATGCGTACAGCGCGGCCGACAGGCTTTCGGTGAACTTGTAGCTACCGCCCAGGTAGGCGATGTTTTTCAGGTTGCCGCTGTCGGTGCCTTCGGCACCTTTTTGGGCTTCCTTGGTGAAGTAACCACCTTGCAGCTCCAGACCTTTGATCTCTTTGGAGACGATCGAGGTACCGGTGTAGGTTTCCGACAACAGACGGGAGTTGTCGTACTGCAGGACCGGCACGGCTGGCATCTGGTCACCGTACTTCAGCACAGTGTTGGAGATGCGAGCCTTGACGGCTGCGCCGCCCTTGGCCAGGTCGTGTGGTGCTGCGCCGCTGTCGCCTTGTTTGAAGAAGTTGATGCCGCCAGCGCCGCTGCGACCTTTACCACCATCCAGACGAATGGCGTATTGGCCAATCACGTCCACACCCACACCGACGGTGCCTTGGGTGAAGCCGGATTCGAACTTACCGATGAAGCCCTGGCCCCATTCGGCTTTATCTTTACCGCCGTCTTTGTAATCGCGGCTGATATACGCATTACGCGCCGCGATGTTCAGGTGGCTGTCTTCCACGAAGCCCTTGGATTGCTCCTGGTCGTTTGCCATTGCCTGAGTAGCGCTCAAAATCCCCAGAGCGATCAGACCCATCCGTTGCTTCAACATTTTTTTATTCCTTATTACTGGTTGAGTACGCGCTGTGACACCTGGCTCCGTTTGGATTTTTTGGTATCGACTTTCCCCGGATAAAAAAAGGCCCGCGGACGACCGAACATGCCGCGGGCCATTTTTTTATAGAGAAGTCATGGCGGTTAGCCACAGGCGTTGAGGCGAATCCTATCCGTGCCCTGAACCACGTGTCAATTTAGTGAATCGTCTGAATTTAGGCGAAAAAAGTCTAAGCAATATTATTTAGCCACTATTTACGCGTTATAGACGCTCAGCCGACTCATAACGTGAATAAGCGCTGGCGGGTAACGCATTTTCCGGTGCGACAGAAAAAACCATAAAAACACGCAGAAATATTTAGAAATATTTATTCAGGCCAACCGAGCAGGAATAAATCACGCCAGCAAATGGCAAGCATTATCATTCGCGCGCAATTTTTCCTCCCTCTTACGGATGCACCCCCTTAATGCCTGCCTCTCGCCTGACGCCCATGACCCTTGGGCTTTCTGCACTGCTGTGCGCCGGATTTGCCGGCGCCGCGACGACACTGCCCGCTACCTCCATCAGTGCAGAAGCTGACGAGGACGATCCGCGCGTCAAAAACACCAACACCGCCACGCGCACAGCCACGCCGGTGCGCTACGTACCCCAGGCGATCGACTCGGTGAAGACCGAGAACCTGCGCGCCTACGGCACCAACGATCTGGGCCAGGCCTTGAGCGGTATCCCCAACGTCAGCAGCGGCGCCGATACCCGCTTCGACAGCCTGCGTATCCGCGGCTTCGAAGCCAGCAGCGACTTCTACCTCGATGGCATCCGTGACGACAGCCAATACGTGCGCGACCTGCACAACATCGAGCGCATCGACGTGCTCAAAGGCCCAGCCGCAGTGCTGTACGGGCGTGGTGGCCAGGGCGGGATCGTCAACCGCGTCAGCAAGCTGCCCCAGGCCGGGCGTGCTTCCAGTATCGAAGCCCAGGGCGGCACAAACGGGACGCGCAGCCTGTACACCGACTTGAGCGCCGACCCGACGGACAACATCAGCCTGCGGCTGAACATGGGGAACGAGGACACCGACAGCTTCCGCGACAACATCAGCGGCAACCGTAAACTGTTCGCACCGTCGATGAGCTGGCAACTGACCCCGCAATTGAACTGGCTGGTGCAATACGAATACAGCCGCTACGACCGCACCCCGGACCGTGGCATCCCTGGCGTACGTGGACGCCCGGCCGATGTGAGCCGCGACACCACCTACGGCGACCCGCGCGACTACATCGACGACACCACCCAATCGCTGCGCTCCAAGCTCGCCTATGAGCTCAATGACAGTTGGCAACTGCGCCACACCCTGGGCGTGTTCAAACTCGACAGTGACTTCGACAACACCTACCTGACCGGCTACGACGCCAAGACCAACACCGTCGGGCGCCAGCGCTGGCAGCAGGACCTGACAACCCGCAATGTGTTCAACAACGTCGAGCTTGAAGGCGGCTTCAACACCTTTGGCCTGGAGCATCGCCTGTTGACCGGCATTGAGCTGGGCAGCCAGCGCCGTGACCCTAAACTGTCGACCTCAACGGCCGTCAAGGACGGCGGCCAAGCGGTCCCCAGCCTGGATCTGAAACACCCCAATCGCCACCTGAGCCATACCGGGCCGATGTTTGTTTCCAGCAATAACCACACCGAAGTCGAAAGCCAGGGCCTGTACGTGCAGGACCAACTGCGCCTGAACGACCAATGGCAAGTGCTCGCCGGCCTGCGCTACGACCGCTTCGAAGTGGACACCACCAGCAAGGTCACCAACGCTCGGCAAAAGGTCGACAGCCACAACACCAGCCCACGGCTGGGCGTGGTGTGGACGCCGGTGGAGAACCACTCGTTCTACGCCTCGTGGAGCAAGACGTTTTCCCCCACCGGTGGTGGCCTGATCGGCATCACCCCGAATGCGGCCGGCAATGCCAACGACCTGAGCCCCGAGCTGACCAAGCAAAAGGAAATCGGAGTCAAGAGCGACTGGCTCGACGACCGCCTGAGCACCACCCTCGCCGTCTATGAACTGGAGCTGTACAACCGCCGCACCCGCGACCCGGAGAACCCGCTCGTCACCCTGCTCAGCGGCGTGCAGCGCTCCCGAGGGATCGAGCTGACCACCACCGGCAAAATCGTCGGCAACTGGTATGTACGCGGCGGCGTCGGTGTGCAGGATGCCAAGGTCGTCAAAGACAACAACGGCTTTGAAGGCAAACGCATCAGCGACGTGGCCAAGCGCAACGCCAGCCTGTTCGTCACCTGGAAACCGGAAATGGGCTGGTACGCCGAAACCGGCCTGACCCTGGTGGGCGAGCGTTATGCCGACAACGCCAACACCGTTGTATTGCCGGGCTATGGCCGCTGGGACGCCCTGGCCGGGTTCCGGCACAAGGAATGGGATGTGAAAGCAGCACTGAACAACATCAGCGACAAGACGTACTACGCGTCGGCGACCAGCGCCAACCAGATCCAGTTCGGTGACCCGCGTAGCCTGGTGGTCACTGGGACCTATAACTTCTAAGCCACATGCGGTTCATGTGGGAGCGGGCTTGCTCCCACATTTGCATATCAATGCCCGTCAGTTTTGTATCAACTCGCACAACACCTGCACTTCATCCTCGCTGAACAACCCCGCTGGATAACGCTCACTCATCACCCGCCGCGGATCAGCCTGCCTGATCCGGCGCGAGCCGTTGGCCTTCAACCAGAGTGCCAGCGCGTGAATCGCGTCGCCCCGTACTGCCAGGGGATGGGGCGCGCGTTTATAGACCAGGTTGATATCGGCGTTCATTTCAGCGCTCTCTCCTACTGCTTGAGCGGCTAACTTACTCAAGGTTTATGACAGAACTGCGCAGTCACAAACCTCGATCACTGTCACAGCGCCGATACAAGAGCTGTGCCAATAAGCCCGGATTATCGGACCCCAGGCACAAAAAAGCCCACGGCCCTGATGGGCCATGGGCTTGCTGTTACTGCCAAGTGCACTGGCTGGCAAGCAGCCGCTTTCCCGGGAAATCGGCTGTTACAACTGCACTCAGATTTTGTGCGGTGCGGGCTGTTGTTGGGTCAGGCAATGGATATTGCCGCCACCCAGTAACAGTTCACGACCTGGCACCATCACCACTTCATGTTGCGGGAACAGGCCCTGGAGGATTTCCCGGGCGCGTTCGTCCAGCGGGTCATCAAAGCTCGGCGCGATAATGCCGCCGTTGACGATCAGGAAGTTGACGTAGGAGGCGGCCAACCGCTCGCCCGGATTACGCTCCTGGCTACCGTCCACCGGGTCAACACCGGCGCACTCTTGCTCGGTCGCATACAACGGCCCCGGGATCGGCATTTTATGCACGATAAACGCGCGCCCCTTGGCGTCAGTGCTGTTTTGCAGCACGTCCATGGCGGCATGGCAGCGCACATAGTTCGGGTCTTGCGGGTCATCGGTCCAGGCCAGCAACACTTCACTCGGGCGCACGTAGCAGCAGAAGTTATCCACATGGCCGTCGGTTTCGTCGTTGAACAGACCGTCGGGCAGCCAGATGATCTTATCCACAGCCAGGTTGGCGCTGAGTACCGCTTCGATTTGCCCACGCTCCAGATGCGGGTTGCGATTGCGGTTGAGCAGGCATTCCTCGGTGGTGATCAGCGTGCCTTCACCGTCGACGTGAATCGAACCGCCTTCGAGCACAAACCCCTCGGTGCGATAACGCGGGCTGCGCTCGATCTCAAGGATCTTGCCGCCCACCTGGGAGTCGCGGTTCCACGGCGCATACAAGCCGCCGTCAAACCCGCCCCAGGCATTGAAATCCCAATTCACGCCACGGACTTCACCCTGGTCATTGATCACGAAGGTCGGCCCGCTGTCGCGGACCCACGCATCGTCGCTGGACATCTCCACCACGCGGATATTCGGCACATCCAGGCGCGCCCGGGCGTTTTCGTACTGCCCGGCCGACACTGCGACCGTCACCGGCTCAAAACGCGCAATGGCCTTGGCCACCGCCACATGGGCCGCCTGCGCTGGCTTGCCGCCCAGGCGCCAGTTGTCCGGGCGCTCGGGCCAGATCATCCAGGCCTGGGTCTGGGGTGCCCACTCGGCTGGCATATGGAAGCCGTCAGCGCGAGGCGTGCTGTGCAAAGTGGTCATGGCGATCAGGACTCCAGGGAACCGTCGAGGGTCTTGAGCGCGCCGTACAGGTTCGGCCGGCGATCACGGAACGAGCCCCACGCGCTGCGGATGTGCTCCAGCTCATCGAGGTCGAAGCTGTGCACCAGGATGCCTTCTTCGGTTTCGTTGAGTTCTTGGACTTTTTCGCCGAACTGGTTGGCAATGAACGACGAGCCGTAGAAGTCGATGTCGTAGCCGTCCTGCTCTTCATTGCCGATACGGTTGCTGGCGATCAGCGGCATCAGGTTGGCGCCGGCATGGCCTTGCTGCACGCGCTGCCAGTGGTCACGGGAGGAAATGGTCTTGTCGTGTGGCTCGCTGCCGATGGCGGTCGGGTAGAACAGGATTTCTGCGCCTTGCAGCGCCATGCTGCGGGCGCATTCCGGGAACCACTGGTCCCAGCAGATGCCCACGCCGATTTTCGCGTAGCGGGTGTTCCACACCTTGAAGCCGGTATCGCCCGGGTTGAAGTAGTACTTTTCGTGGTAGCCAGGACCATCCGGGATGTGGCTTTTACGATAAATCCCGAGGTTGGAGCCATCGGCGTCAATGATCGCGATGCTGTTGAAACGCGCACGGCCGGCCAGCTCGAAGAAGCTGATCGGCAGGACCACTTGCAGTTCCTTGGCGATTTTCTGGAAGTGCTTGATGGCCACGTTGTCGTCAACCGGCGTAGCCAGTTGCAGGTAGTCCGGGTTTGGCTTCTGGCAGAAGTACGGGCTTTCGAACAGTTCCTGGATCAGGATGATCTGCGCGCCTTTGGCGGCGGCCTCACGGACCAGCTTTTCAGCGGTCTCGATGTTGGCTTCAAGATCCCAGGAACAAGCCATCTGGGTAGCGGCGACGGTAACGATACGGCTCATGAATCATCTCCTGGGCGGTGGTCAGCGGCCAGGATAACCATGGCCGATGACAGAAAGGGGAATGCTGGACGACTTTATAACGGATAAAAATCGGCTTTTAAAGCTGATCGATCTCCACCTATCGAAAAAAAACAAAAAATTCCCGATAACAATCGAATTTAAAATTGAAATCCAATCAACAGTGTTGATCTCATTTCAAGTCATTGAAAGGGGTCTACAGCCCTTCATCCAACACCTTCGACAGCATGTCGACAAAGAAATCCACACTGCGTCTGGACGTCACCATCGGCGGTTTGATCTTGAGGATGTTCAGATAGTCCCCCGTCGGCTGCATGAAAATCCCCAGCTCGCGCAGGCGATCACACAACTTCGCGGTCTCTTGCGTGGCCGGCTCCAGGGTCTGCCGATCCCGCACCAGCTCCAACCCCAGATAGAAACCCGAGCCATGCACCGCCCCCACCAGCGGATGCCGTGCGATCAACGCCTCCAGTCGCGCCTTGAAATGCCCGCCGACCACTTGGGCGTTTTCCCAGAGTTTTTCCTCTTCCATCACGTCCAGTACCGCCATGCCAATCTGGCAACTGACCGGGCTGCCGCCCGAGGACGAGAAGAAGTAGCCTTCAGCCTCCAGCGCTTCGGCAATTTCCCGGCGGGTGATCACCGCGCCCAGGGGCTGGCCGTTGCCCATGCCCTTGGCCATGGTGATGATGTCCGGCACCACGCCCTGCTCTTCAAAACCCCAGAAGAAATGCCCCATGCGGCCATAGCCGACCTGCACTTCATCGGCGATACACACCCCACCCTGGGCGCGAACCAGGGCATACACCTGCTGCAAATAGCCCGCTGGCAGGGAGATACCGCCCGCATTGCCATACACCGGCTCACAGATAAAACCCGCCAGTTGGCGCTGGCTGGCGGCGATCTTCGCCAGGTTGTGCTCGACGCTGCGCACATAATCCGGCGCACTGTGCGGGCCGCGGAATTCGCCTCGATAAGTGTTGGGCGCGGTCACGGGATGCACCCAGTCCGGCCGGCTGCTCAAGGCCTGGGGGTTGTCGGCGATCGAGGTGGACACCGCATCCGCCGCCACCGACCAGCCGTGATAGGCCTCCAGCACGCTGAGCATGTCGCGCCCGCCGCTGTAGGCCCAGGCCAGGCGGATCGCCAGGTCGTTGGCTTCGGTGCCACTGTTGACCAGGAATACGCGGTCCATGGAATCCGGCGCCAGCGCCAACAGCCGCTCGGAAAACTCGGCAATCGCGGCGTAATGAAAACGCGAGTTGGTGTTGAGCAACGACCACTGCCGTGCCGCCACCTGTGCCATGCGCGGATGGCCGTGGCCCAGCACCGCGACATTGTTGAGCATGTCCAGATAGGAACGGCCCTGCATATCAATCAGATGGTTGCGCCAGCCGCGCTCGATGTGCGGCGGGTCAACGTAATAGTGCTTTTGCGAGCGGGCGAAGCTGGCATCGCGCCGGGCCAGCAAGGCGTCTGGATCCAGCTCCGGCTCGGCGTCACAGGCAAGGCCCAGCAACGTCGCCGGGGACGGGCACAACGCCTGCCAGGCCGCAGCGCGCGATGGCGTGCAGAACAACGGCGGCTCAAGATCAGCGCGGCATAACTGCACCCGTAATGGTCCGCCAGCCTCACCCAGGACCTGGCCCTTGAGCACCGCTGCACCGGGTTGCAACGCGGGTTTCACCCCCCAGAGTCGTACATTCAGTTCCGCGCTGTGCACACATAAGCCGCCATCGGTCGTGCTGCGCAGGGTGCCGGCAAACGGTGCTTGTACGGCAGTCCCCTGGGGCGCATGCAGTTCAACGTGCAGCGCGAAGGTCTCGGGTTCGGTCGCGCAGTCAGGCAGCGTGCAGGACAGCCGATATTGACCATAACGGCTGGCCGCCAGGCCATGGACCGCTGCCGCTTGCTGTAATAGATGTTGGTCGATGCCGGGGGTTTCCCAGTTTCCCGCCTCGAAATGCGGGCTGAGCACGCCCAGGTCGATCAGTGCGAATTCGCGCCCCACCAGGCTCGGTAGCAGCGGGGCAAACCCTTCGCTGGCCAGCGGCGCCAGGCGTGTACCGACGCACGCCAGGATCGCCGCTTCCATCACTTCGAAGGGTACCGAGAGGGCAACCTGGAATATTTCCCACTCGTGCTCGGCATTCTTCAACAGGTAGGTGTTATCCGGGTCCAGGCGCTGTTGCTGTTCACTGCTCAATACCAGGACCGCCGCGCGGGCCACAATCAGCGGCCACAACGCTTGCAACTCCTGCGGTTGCAACGGAGTCAGCGCGTGATAGGCCTGGATCGCCGGCAGGATCGCAAACGGGTCACCTTCGGCGTGGTGCAGTAGCGCGGCGCAAGTCACCGACAGATCGGCAATCCGCCAGGTGTGCACCAAGTCACCGAAATCGATAACGCCCTGCACCTGCCAATGCTGCTGGGTATCGCGCTGCCACATCACATTGTCATCGGTGATGTCCATGTGCGCGGCCTGCCAGGGCAATTGATCCGCCAGGGCGCGCAGGCGCTGCTCGACCTGTACCGCGACCCGCTCCAGGGCCGCGCGCTGGGGCACGTTGTCGAGTGTCGACAATAAATGCCTGATCAGTTCCAGCGCGTGGCGCGGGTCCCATTGCAGGGTGCGCGCAAGGCCCGCATGGGTGAAGCCAGCCAATGCCTGGCTCATCTGCCCGCATAGCCGGCCGAAACCTTCGATCACCCCACGATCCAGGTGCGGCAGGTGGGTCAGCGGCTGGCCGTCGATATAGTCGAGCAACCGCAGATGCACGGCCTGCCCGGCAACCGTCACACTCAACAGTTGTTCGCCGGCGAGGGTGCTGATGACCTGGGGCACTCGGACGCTGGCGTGTGCCTGCAAGTGCGCCAGGGCGGCATGCTGGGCGTGCAACTCGATGGCCGCGTACTCGCCACGGCAGATTTTCAGGACGAAGCGGCCACGATCACTGTCGACCCGGTAATTGAGGTCTTGCTGGCTGCCCAGGGACTGCAGCGTGCCACTGAGGCCGTAATGCTGCTCAAGCAACTGCAAGGCTTGCCCAGGCTCGACCTGTGGGCACGGCAAACTGGCGCGGTGGATCAATGTATCGAGCAACATCTGACAGCCCCTGGTTTTTTATCTGGCGCTTATATCGCCATTGTTATCAGGTCTGATGCAACCCCAACCTATTGCGATTGTCTTCTTTAAGCACGCAAGCCGGGCCAATCTGACCACCGCCCCTTGCACCGCCCACCGCAAGCCCGCAAGCTATGCCCCATTCGCTCAATGTCCGTCTAAGGAAAAGGCCTCTCGACATGCGTATTCTTGTTACCGGTGGTGCCGGTTTTATCGGCTCCGCACTGATCCGCCATTTGATTCAAAACACTGAACATGAAGTTCTCAACCTCGACAAACTGACCTATGCCGGTAATCTTGAGTCGCTAACCAGCATCGCGACCAACACCCGCTATGAGTTCGTCCAGGCCGACATCATCGACCAGGCCACTGTCAGCGCAGTGCTAGCACGCTTCCAGCCCCAGGCCATCATGCACCTGGCGGCCGAATCCCACGTCGACCGCTCCATCGACGGTCCGTCGGATTTTATCCAGACCAACATCGTCGGCACCTACAGCCTGCTTGAAGCCACTCGCGCCTACTGGCAACAGTTGGCAGAGCCGGCCAAGAGCGCCTTCCGTTTCCATCACATTTCCACCGACGAAGTGTATGGCGACCTGCATGGTGTAGATGACCTGTTCACCGAAACCACGCCTTACGCGCCAAGCTCGCCTTACTCCGCCAGCAAGGCGGCGTCCGACCACCTGGTCCGCGCCTGGCAGCGCACCTACGGCTTGCCGGTGCTGCTGACCAACTGCTCGAACAACTACGGGCCGTTCCACTTCCCCGAGAAACTCATCCCGCTGGTGATCCTCAATGCCCTGGCAGGCAAAGCCCTGCCGGTGTACGGCGACGGCCTGCAAGTGCGCGACTGGTTGTTTGTCGAAGACCACGCCCGTGCGCTGCTCAAAGTGGTCACCGAAGGCGTCGTGGGCGAGACCTACAACATCGGCGGGCACAACGAGCAGAAGAACATCGATGTGGTGCGTGGCATCTGCGCACTGCTCGAAGAGCTGGCGCCACAGCGCCCGGCCGGCGTTGCCCAGTTCACCGACCTGATCACTTTCGTCAAGGATCGTCCAGGCCACGACCAGCGCTACGCTATCGATGCCAGCAAGATCGAGCGCGAACTGGGTTGGGTTCCGGAAGAAACCTTCGAGACCGGCCTGCGCAAGACCGTGCAGTGGTACCTGGATAATCTGGAATGGTGCCGTCGGGTCCAGGACGGCAGCTATCAGGGCGAACGCCTCGGCAGCACCGACGCGAAGGACCTGATTGCATGATGAAGGGAATCGTACTGGCCGGTGGCTCCGGGACACGCCTGCACCCCATTACCCTGGGGGTTTCCAAGCAGTTGCTGCCGGTGTACGACAAACCGATGATCTACTACCCGATTTCCGTGCTGATGCTGGCCGGAATCAAAGAGATCCTCGTGATTTCCACGCCGGTGGACTTGCCGCAATACCGCAATCTGCTGGGCGATGGCAGCCAGTTTGGCGTGCAGATCAGCTATGCAGAGCAACCATCGCCCGACGGCCTGGCGCAAGCCTTCCTTATCGGCGAAGCATTCATCGGCAATGACCCGGTGTGCCTGATCCTGGGCGACAACATTTTCCACGGCCAGCACTTCGGCGAGCAACTGCGCACCGCTGCCAAGCGTCCATCCGGCGCTACGGTATTCGGCTACTGGGTCAACGATCCGGAGCGTTTCGGCGTAATTGATTTCGACGGTCAAGGCCGCGCGCTTTCCATCGAAGAAAAACCTGCCAAGCCGAAGTCCAGCTATGCCGTGACCGGCCTGTACTTCTACGACAACGATGTGGTCAAGATCGCCAAGGCCGTCCAGCCATCGCCACGCGGCGAGCTGGAGATCACCGACGTCAACAATGCCTACCTCAAGCGTGGCGACCTGCATGTCGAGCGTTTCGGCCGTGGGTTCGCCTGGCTCGATACCGGCACCCATGACAGCCTCCTGGAAGCCTCGATCTATGTTCAGACCATCGAGCACCGCCAGGGCCTGAAAGTGGCTTGCCTGGAAGAGATCGCCTACGAGAACGGCTGGATCGACCGCGACCATTTGCTCGAACGGGCCAAATACTTCGGCAAGACTGGCTATGGCCAGTACCTGTTCGCCCTAGCCGGGGAAACCAAATGAATGTGAGCGGCACGCCGTTGAAAATCCTCATCACCGGCCAACACGGCCAGGTTTCCCGCGAGCTGCAACAGCGGCTCCAGGGCCTGGGGGAGTTGGTCGTGCTCGGTCGCGACCAGCTCGACCTGGCCAACCCCGAGCAGATCCGCCAACAGGTACGCAGCCATCGCCCCGGGCTGATCATCAACGCGGCGGCGCATACCGCTGTCGATCAGGCCGAGAACGAGCCCGATGTGGCCTTCGCGATCAATGCCACGGCGCCCGGTGTCCTGGCCGAGGAAGCCAAGGCCTTGGGCATCCCGCTGATCCACTACTCCACCGACTACGTGTTCGACGGCAGCAAGCCTGCGCCCTACACCGAAGACGATGTGCCCAACCCGCTGGGCGTCTACGGCGCGAGTAAACTGGCGGGCGAACAGGCCATCGCGGCGGTGGGGGGTCAGTACCTGATCCTGCGCACCAGTTGGGTGTATTCGAGCCACGGCAAGAATTTCCTGCTGACCATGCAGCGCCTGCTCCAGGAAAAACCTCACATGCGCATCGTCGCCGACCAGATCGGCGCGCCGACCTGGGCCGGGACCATCGCCAACAGCACCCGCGCCCTGATCGAGCGCTGGCAGGCTGGTCAGGCCGGGGACTGGGGCGTGTATCACCTGACAGCCCAGGGCGAAACCTCATGGTTCGGCTTTGCCCAGGCCATCGGCGAGCAACTGCTGGCCGAAGGCAAGGCGTGCGCCGCACTGGAAGGGATTCCCGCCAGTGACTACCCAACGCCGGCCAAACGCCCGTTGAACTCGCGCCTCGATTGCAGCCGCCTGCAACAACACTGGCACGTTAGCCAACCGCAATGGCGCGAAGCATTGCGCGAGTGTCTTGCACAGCAGCACTAGGCATAATGCGCCTGTACCCACAGGCGCAGACTTACATGACTCCACCCCTTCCACGCAGACCCCGCTGGCGCAGCCTGGCCTTGCTGGCATTGTGCCTGGCGCCACTGCTGTGGCCGCTGGAGCATCTGGCCGAGCGTTACTATCGCAGCGAGCTGGCCGGGCAGAACCGCCAGACCCTCGACCTGTACGTCGCCAACCTGCTGGGCACCCTGCACCGCTACGAAGTGTTGCCACAGATCCTCGGCGACCTGCCGGCCCTGCGCACCGCCCTGGCAGCGCCCCACGTCAGCACCAACCTGGTCGCCGCCAACCAATTGCTCAAGCAGGTAGCGGCCCAGGCGGGCGTGGAAGTGATGTACCTGATGGACACTCGCGGCAAGACCCTGGCCGCCTCGAACTGGGACAAACAAGACAGCTTCGTCGGCCGCAACTTTTCTTTTCGGCCTTACTTCAGTGAGGCCATGGCCGGGCGCCTGGGCCGCTTCTTCGGCCTGGGGACCACGTCGGCCAAGCGCGGGTATTTCTTCGCCGCCGCAGTCCGTGAAGACGAGCATGTGATCGGCGTGCTGGTGGTCAAGGTCGACCTGGACCACACCGAAAGCCTGTGGGGCCAGACCCCCGAGCAATTGCTGGTCACCGACCACAATGGCGTGGTGATCCTGACCTCACGCCCACAATGGCGTTTTCGCACCACCCGGCCACTGACCGAGGCCGAGCGCCAGGCCATCATCGCGATCCAGCCCTACCCGACCCGCGATCCGCAGCCCCTGAATTTCAGCTCCAGCGCCTGGCTGCGCCAATCCACCGAAATCGCCGAAACCGGCTGGAATGTGGAAATCCTCGCTCCGCGCACCTTGATCGATCGCCCCGTACGCACGGTAGTCGCGGTCGGCGGCGCGACCTTGCTGGTGCTGATGCTGCTGCTGGGCCTGATGATGCAACGCCGGCGTCATTACCTGGAACGCATTGCCTTTGAAGCCAAGGCCCGGCGCGAGCTGGAAATGCGCGTGGCCGAACGGACCAGCGACCTCGAAGGCCTCAACCGCCGCCTGCGCCAGGAAGTGCTGGAGCGCGAAAATGCCCAGCAGGAACTGGTGCGCGCCCAGGACGATCTGGTGCAGGCTGGCAAACTGTCGGCGCTGGGCACCATGTCGGCCAGCATCAGCCATGAACTCAACCAACCCCTGGCGGCCATCCGTAGTTACGCGGAAAACGCCGAGATTCTCCTCGACCACCAGCGCACCGACGATGCCCGGGGCAATCTCAAGCTGATCAGCGAACTGACCGGGCGCATGGCCTCGATCATCGCGCATTTGCGCGCGTTTGCCCGCCGCGACCGCCATGCCCCGGAAAGCGTAGCCCTGCAGCCGGCCCTGGACGATGCACTGGCGTTGCTGGCCAAGCGCCGGCGCTCCATGGAAGTGGAACTGATCCGCGATTTGCCAGAGGCATCCTTGTGGGTAGAAGCCGGGGAAACCCGCTTGCGCCAAGTGCTGGGCAACCTGCTGGCCAATGCCCTGGACGCCCTGACCGAAAAAGGTCCGCCGCGCAAACTGTGGCTGAGTGCCGAATCCACCGAACAGGGCGTCAACCTGTACATCCGCGACAACGGGCCGGGGTTCTGCATGGAGGCCCTGGGCCGCGCCGGCGAACCCTTCTACACCACCAAGACCCGCACCCAGGGCCTGGGGCTGGGCCTGGCCATCTGTGACACCCTGATGCGTGCCTTTGGTGGTGAACTGTTGTTCGCCAACCACAAGGAAGGCGGCGCACTGATAACCTTGAAACTGCGCGCCGGAGCACCCGGCGTCAGTCTGCAACCGTCCGAGGACCGCAGTGTATGAGTATCGATAACCAGATTCAGGTGGTGTTGATCGACGACGATCCACACTTGCGTCAGGCCCTGTGCCAGACCCTGGACCTGGCCGGGCTGAAAGTCCTGCCCCTTGGCGAAGCCACCGGCCTCACGGCGCGCCTGTCGCGCGACTGGCCGGGAGTGGTAGTCAGCGACATCCGCATGCCCGGCATGGATGGCCTGGAGCTGCTGGCCGAACTCCACGGCCAGGATCCGGAGTTGCCGGTGCTGCTGATCACCGGCCATGGCGACGTGCCACTGGCGGTGCAGGCGATGCGCGCCGGCGCCTATGACTTCCTCGAAAAGCCCTTTGCCAGCGACGCCCTGCTCGACAGCGTACGTCGCGCCCTGGCCCTGCGCCGATTGGTGCTGGACAACCGCAGCCTGCGCCTGGCCCTGAGCGATCGCCAGCAACTGAGCACGCGCCTGGTGGGCCAATCGGCGCCAATGCTGCGCCTGCGCGAGCAGATTGGTGCGCTGGCGGCGACCCGCGCCGATGTGCTGATCCTCGGTGAAACCGGGGCCGGCAAGGAAGTGGTGGCGCGCGCCCTGCACGACCTGTCGAACCGCCGCACCGGGCCCTTCGTTGCCATCAACGCCGGGGCGCTGGCTGAGTCCGTGGTGGAAAGCGAACTGTTCGGCCATGAACCGGGAGCATTTACCGGGGCGCAGAAGCGGCGGATCGGCAAATTCGAATTTGCCAACGGCGGCACCTTGTTCCTCGATGAAATCGAGAGCATGAGCCTGGATGTGCAGGTCAAGTTGCTGCGCCTGTTGCAGGAGCGTGTGGTCGAGCGCCTGGGGGGTAATCAACAGATCCCGCTGGATATCCGCATCATCGCCGCCACCAAGGAAGACCTGCGCCAGTCCGCCGACCAGGGCCGCTTTCGTGCTGACTTGTACTACCGCCTGAATGTCGCGCCGTTGCGCATTCCGCCCCTGCGTGAGCGTGGCGAAGATGCCTTGATGCTGTTCCAGCACTTCGCCGACGAGGCCAGCAGCCGCCACGGCCTGCCGCTGCATGAGTTACAGCCCGGCCAGCGGGCGATGCTGTTGCGCCATAACTGGCCCGGCAACGTGCGCGAGCTGCAAAACGTCGCCGAACGCTTCGCCCTTGGCCTTGAATTGGCCCTGGACAACGCACCGGACGGGCCGGCGCCCGGCGTGCCGATGTCTACCGGGGGCTTGAGCGAGCAAGTCGAGCACTTTGAAAAAGCCTTGATCGCCGCCGAGCTCGGCCGCCCCCACAGCTCCGTGCGCAGCCTGGCCGAAGCCCTGGGGGTGCCGCGCAAAACCCTGCATGACAAGCTGCGCAAGCATGGGCTGAACTTTGCCGACAGCGGTAACCAGCACGCCGATGACGAATGACCTTTCCCACCCGCCAAGAGACCGCCATGAGCCGCGATAGCCGTTACCTGGAATCGATTCTGCACCATGACATCCCCCTGACCCGGGAGATGGGTCTCAAGGTGCTCGACTGGCAGGGTCGGCAACTGCGCCTGCACTTACCCTTGCAAGCCAATATCAACCACAAGAGCACCATGTTCGGCGGCAGCCTGTACTGCGGCGCCGTGCTGGCGGGTTGGGGCTGGCTGCACCTGCAATTGCGCGAGGAAGGGATCGAAGACGGGCACATCGTGATCCAGGAAGGGCAGATCAGCTACCCGCTGCCTGTCACCCAGGACGCCACGGCGATTTGCCAGGCCCCGGAAGACAAGGTGTGGAAGCGCTTTTTGGCGACCTACAAACGCCATGGCCGGGCGCGGCTGGCGTTGCAGACGTGGATTGTGAATGAGGGCAGTGAAGAGCCGGCGGTGGCGTTTAGCGGGCAGTACGTCCTGCACCGCTAAACCCTACGGCGCAGATTAAAAGTGGGAGCGGGCTTGCTCGCGAATGCGGTGGGTCAGTGATGGATATGTTGACTGATACGGCGCATTCGCGAGCAAGCCCGCTCCCACATTTTGTTGTGCATTGCCTTCAAGAACGGGCCAGGGCCAGCAAGCGCTCGCGCCACGCAGCCTTGGCTGGCAAGGCCAGGAAGAACGGGTTCAACAGCGACGCCCGCGCCGGGTAGCTGAACGGCTGGCCATTCAACTCCAGCACTTCGCCGCCCGCGCCCTCCAGCACGCCTTGAGCGGCGGCGGTGTCCCACTGCGAAGTCGGCGCCAGGCGTGGATAGCAATCGGCGCTGCCTTCGGCCAACAGGCAAAATTTCAGGGAGCTGCCGATATTGGCCAGTTTCAAGACCCCCAACCCTTCACTCAAACCGTCGAGCAAGCGCTCCTGCTCAGGGCTGGTATGGCGACGGCTGGCAACCACGGTGAACGCCTCGCCTACGGCGGGCTTCTGCCGCACCTGGATCTGCCGGGGCGCAGCATTCACGTCGGAGCGCCACGCCCCAAGGCCGGCACCACCGAAGTAACAGCGGCCGCTAGTGGGCATCGACACCACGCCAAACACCACCCGCCCGTGTTCGATCAAGGCAATGTTGACGGTAAACTCTTCACTGCCGCTGATAAATTCCTTGGTGCCATCCAGCGGGTCCACCAGCCACCAGCGCTGCCAGCCAGCGCGCACGCTCTGGTCGATATCGGCGTCTTCTTCCGACAGCACCGGGATGCTCGGGTCCAGCGCGGTGAGGCCGGCAAGAATCAGGTGATGGGCGGCCAGGTCGGCAGCCGTGACCGGCGAATCATCTGCCTTGGCCGTCACGGCCACATCGGCGCGCCAGTACGGCAGGATGACCTCGCCGGCCTGGCGGGCCAGTTCAATCACCGGAGCAATGTACGGGTGGCCGAGGAACAATTCGCTCATGGCTGATACGCTCCGCGCTGGGTCAGCAGGTCTCGCACCAGGTACAACGCGGCCAGGGCACGGCCTTCGCTGAACTGCGCGTTCTGCGCCAGTTGCGCAAGCTCGCGCAGGTTGACCCGGTCCACGCGCATCGGCTCGGGTTCGTCACCTTCCAGGCGTTCTTCGTACAGATCGGTGGCCAGCACCACCTGGATTTTCTGGCTCATGTAGCCGGGGGAAAGGGACAGTTCGGTCAAGTGCTCCAACTGCCGTGCGCCGTAGCCCGCCTCTTCCTTGAGCTCACGGTCGGCCGCCGCCAGCACGTCTTCGCCCGGTTCGATCAGGCCCTTGGGCAAGGACAGCTCATATTCATCGGTGCCGCCGCAGTATTCTTCCACCAGCAGCGCGTGGTCAGCGTCGATCATCGCCACGATCATCACCGCGCCATACCCTGCGCCACGGCCCACCAGGCGCTCGTAGGTCCGCTCAACGCCATTGGAGAAGCGCAACTGCACTTGCTCCACGCGGAACAAACGGCTACTGGCGACAATTTCGCGGGCGAGGACGGTGGGTTTCTGGCGCATAAAGGGCTCCTTGGCGTGATCGGGTTACTATACCGTGGCTTTTCCGATTGTCTGTGTCGGATATATTTACTTACCTGCTTGAGAACCCACCATGCCTCCATTGCCCTGGTCCGATATCGATACCGTCCTGCTGGACATGGACGGCACTTTGCTCGACCTGCATTTCGACAACCACTTCTGGATGGAGCACCTGCCCCGGCGCTATGCCGAACTGCACGGGGTGAGCCAGGCCATGGCCGAGATGGAATTGCAGCCGCTATTCGAGCGTAACGCCGGACAGTTGCAATGGTATTGCCTGGACTTCTGGAGCGCCGAATTGAAGATCCCGGTGCGCGAACTCAAACTGGAAACCGCCCACCTGATCGCCCTGCGACCGGATGCCGATACTTTCCTGGCAGCCATCAAACAGGCCGGCAAACGCGTGATCCTGATCACCAATGCCCACCGCGATTCGCTGTCGTTGAAGCTGGAACGCATTGAGTTGGCGCCGTATTTCGAGCGACTGATCAGCTCCCATGACTATGGTTTTGCCAAGGAAAACCCGCAGTTCTGGGACGCATTGCAAGCAGATATCGATTTTGACCCGGCGCGCAGCCTGTTTATCGACGATACGTTGCCGATTCTGCGCAGTGCGCGGGATTTTGGCGTAGGGCATTTGCTGGCGGTCAAACAGCCGGACAGCCGCAAGGGGCCAAAGGACACGGCGGAGTTTGCTGCTGTGGGGGATTACCGGGAATTGATTTCAGGATTACCGTTGTAGAAGCGAGCTTGCTCGCGAAAAACGTCTAGACAGCGCGGATGCCCGCGTCATCGTTAACGACCTTCGCGAGCAAGCTCGCTCCTACAAGGGGACAAGCTTACTCAGGAATACGCAGTGTCTGCCCTGGGTAGATTTTGTCCGGGTGCGACAGCAGCGGCTTGTTGGCCTCGAAGATTTTGTTGTACAGGTTGGCATTGCCGTAGACCGAGAGGGAGATCGCGCTCAGGGTGTCGCCCTTTTTCACCACGACAAAGCGGGCAGCAGTAACAGCAGGGCCCGACACAGTGATTTGGTCATCCACGGTAGCCACGCCGGCAATATTGCCCAGCGCCAACAGAATCTTCTCTTTCTCTTCCTGGCTGGCGACTGTACCGGTGACCGTCACCTTGTCGCCGTCCACCGTGGTCTGCACATTCGGGTTACCCAGACCGACCTTGGCAACGTGATTCTTCAACTGCTCACTCGCGTTCGCATTACCCGGCGTCAACAGATCAACGATTTTCTCGCCGGCTTCTTTGATAAAGCTAAAAAGACTCATAGTGCGCTCTCCTTGGGATTGGGTTTCCAGATGCCAAAGACTAGACCAGTCTTACAGACCTTGGTTCCAGTCCGACCAATGACGCAAACGCGCTAGAATCCCCGCGCCATTGGAATTAAGAGCCCCGGAGCGAAGATGGACATCAAACAACTGAAATTCCTCATCGCCCTCGACGAAACCCGTCACTTCGGCCAGGCAGCCGCGCGCTGCCACATTACCCAGCCGACACTGTCGATGCGCCTGCGCAGCCTGGAAGAAGAGCTGGAACTGCCGCTGGTCAATCGCGGCCAGCGCTTTGAGGGCTTTACCGCCCCCGGCGAACGAGTGCTGGCGTGGGCCCGTACAGTGCTGGCGGCCTATGACGGCCTGCAGGCCGAGGCGGCAGCCTGCCGGGGCAACCTGGTGGGGACATTGCGCCTGGGCGTGGTGCCGCTGTCGAGCTTTGACCCACTGGCCTTGATGCAACAGCTGCACAAGCAACACCCCAGCCTGCGCTTTGAGTTGTCGGCGTTGAGTTCTGAACAGATCCTTGAGCAACTGGCGAGCAATCGCCTGGACCTGGGCGTGTCCTACCTTGAGCGCCTGGACGCCGAGCGCTTTGACTCCCTGGCCCTGGACGAAACCCGCATGGGTTTGCTGTACGACCAACGGTTCTTCAGTTTTGGCGAAAGGCCCCTGAGCTGGGAGGCGCTGATCGAGCTGCCTCTGGGCATGCTCACCAGCGGCATGCACTTTCGCCAGTCCATCGACCATAACTTCCACAGCCGGGGCCTGACGCCACAACCGTTGCTGCAAACCGATGCCGTCCATCAGTTGCTGCAGGCCGTGCACGGCGGCCTGTGTTGTGCGGTGATGCCCCTGGACGGCGGCCTCGACGCCCTGACCGAACACCTGCGGCTGCAACCCATCGAAAACGCGCAAACCCTGGCCAAACTGGGGCTGATCATGCGCCGCAGCGCGCCGCGTTCGGCACTGGCCGAGGCGTGTTTCGCGCTGTATCAGTAATCGCTGCTGGAATCTTGATCGACGTCATCTATCGGTAGATCAGTACTGACGATTAGACGCGACCCTTTGTCGCGCCTAGTCTTCACCCTGAACACTTCGCCGGTGACTAGACTTCATGAACGCCCAGCGCCCAGCCTGCGCGGCGCCCGCCCTGACAACGCCCGCGCCCACCGCCAGCCAGAGTTATCAGTACTGCAACCTCGAACACACGGAATCGGCCAGTACTGCACTGGCCGAGGAAGTCGCGTTGGCGATTGCCTATAACGACATCAGCCAGGCCGTGATGCTGGTGACCCCGACCGACCTTGAAGACTTTATTGTCGGTTTCAGCCTGGGCAGCGGCATCATCAGTGACATCAGCGATATCTACGACCTGCAACTGAGCGGTGCAGGCTCGGCCCAGTACGCCCAGGTACAGATCTCCAGCCGCGCCTTCTGGAACCTCAAGCAACAGCGCCGGCAACTGGCCGGCACCAGCGGCTGCGGCCTGTGTGGCGTGGAAGCAGTAGAGCAGGCGCTACCGGACCTCAAGGTGTTGCCTGGCGCGCCATTGCCGCCTGCCGCGTGGCTGGAGGGCTTGCGCCAGCGCATCAGCGCCTTTCAGCCATTGGGCCAGTACAGCGGCGCGGTGCACGCGGCGGTATTCATGAATGACCAGGGCGAACTGCTGCTGGGCCGCGAAGACATCGGCCGGCATAACGCCCTCGACAAACTGATCGGCGCCCTGGTCCGCCAGCGCATCCCGACAGCAGGCGGCGTGGCAATTGTCACCAGCCGTTGCAGCCTCGAATTGATCCAGAAAGTCCTGCGCGCAGGCATCCAGACCCTCGTCAGCCTGTCGTCGCCCACCGGCCTGGCCCTGCAATGGGCGCGTCGGCACAACCTCAACCTTATCCACCTGCCGCAAAAAAGCGCGCCGCGGGTCTACAGCCCTGCGATGGAGTACCAGCCATGAGCAATCATCACCAAGCCGACCAAACCCCAACCCCGCGCTACAAGCCCTATAAAGGCCCGGCTGGCGGCTGGGGCGCGCTGATCAGCGTGGCGCAGGCGTGGCTGACCAGCGATAACGCGCTGAAAAACCTGCGCATGATGCTCAAGACCAACCAGAACGGCGGCTTCGACTGTCCAGGTTGCGCCTGGGGCGACTCGCCGGAAAGCGGCATGGTCAAGTTCTGCGAGAACGGCGCCAAGGCGGTCAACTGGGAAGCCACCAAGCGCCGGGTCGATGCCGCGTTCTTCGCCAAACACAGCGTCAGCGCGCTGCTGGAGCAAAGCGACTACTGGCTGGAATACCAGGGCCGCCTGACCGAGCCGATGAGCTATGACGCCGAGACCGACCGCTACAAGCCCATCAGTTGGGAAGCGGCCTTCGACCTGATCGGCCAGCACTTGCAAGCCCTGCCAAGCCCGGACATGGCCGAGTTCTACACCTCGGGCCGCGCCAGCAATGAAGCGGCCTACCTGTATCAACTGTTCGTGCGGGCCTACGGCACCAACAACTTTCCCGACTGCTCGAACATGTGCCACGAAGCCAGCGGTGTGGCCCTGGCGCAAAGCGTGGGCGTGGGTAAAGGCACGGTGACGTTTGACGATTTCGAGCACGCCGACGCGATTTTTGTCTGGGGGCAGAACCCCGGCACCAACCACCCACGCATGCTTGAACCGCTGCGCGAAGCAGTGAAGCGCGGCGCCCAGGTGGTGTGTATCAACCCGCTCAAGGAGCGTGGCCTGGAACGCTTCCAAAACCCGCAACATCCGCTGGAAATGCTCACCAACGGCGACAAGCCAACCAACACTGCGTATTTCCGTCCGGCACTGGGTGGCGACATGGCCATCCTGCGCGGCATGGCCAAGTTCCTGCTGCTGTGGGAGCGCCAGGCCCAGGCCGAAGGCAAGGACGCGGTGTTCGACCACGACTTCCTCAATGAACACACGGTCAATGTGCTGGATTACCTGGCGAAGATCGACGACACCTCTTGGGAAGAGATCGTCGAACAGTCCGGCCTGCCACTGGTCGAGATCGAACAAGCCGCGCGGATGTATGCCAAAGGCAAGAACGTGATCATGTGCTGGGCGATGGGCATCACCCAGCATCGGCACTCGGTGCCGACCATCCAGGAAATCGCCAACCTGATGCTGCTGCGCGGCAACATCGGCCGCCCTGGTGCCGGCCTGTGCCCGGTACGCGGCCACAGTAACGTGCAGGGCGACCGCACCATGGGAATCAACGAACGGCCGCCCGTGGCCTTCCTCGATGCCCTGGAACGCCGTTTCCAATTCAAGGTACCCCGTGACAATGGGCATAACGTGGTCGAAGCGATCCACGCCATGCTTGAAGGCCGTGCCAAAGTGTTTATCGGCCTGGGCGGCAACTTCGCCCAAGCCACGCCTGACAGCCCACGCACCTTCCAGGCCCTGAGCAACTGCGACCTGACGGTGCAGATCAGCACCAAGCTCAACCGCAGCCACCTGGCCCACGGCAAACAAGCCTTGATCCTGCCGTGCCTGGGCCGCACCGACATTGATATTCAAGCCGACGGCCCGCAGGCGGTGACCGTGGAAGACTCGTTCAGCATGGTGCACGGCTCCAATGGCCAGCTGCAGCCGCTGTCGAAGCTGATGAAGTCGGAACCGGCGATTCTGGCGGGTATCGCCGCCGCTACGCTGGGCAGCAAACCCGTGGACTGGAACTGGCTGGTGGCCGACTACCGCCGCATCCGCGACTTGATCGCCGATACCATTCCCGGCTTCAAGGACTTCAACGAGCGCGTGCAGCATCCAGGCGGTTTCTACCTGGGCAACAGCGCCGGCGCACGCCGCTGGAACACGCCGTCAGGGCGTGCCAATTTCCGCGCCAATATCCTGCCCAAGGACTTGGTGCATGAACGCACCCGCGCCACTGGCCAATTGCCCGACCTGATCATGCAATCCATGCGTTCCCACGATCAGTACAACACCACCATCTATGGCCTGGATGACCGCTATCGTGGGGTCAAGGGCCAGCGTGATGTGCTGTTCGTCAACGAAGCCGACATCATCCGCCTGGGCTTCAAGCCAGGGCAGAAGGCCGATATCGTGTCGATCTGGGATGATGGACGCGAACGCCGGGTCAAGGGTTTTACCTTGCTGGCATTCGATATTCCGGCGGGGCAGGCGGCGGCCTACTACCCGGAGGTCAACCCGCTGGTGCCGTTGGAAAGCACTGGGGATGGTAGCCATACGCCTACTTCCAAGTTCGTGGCGATTCGCCTGGAAGCGGCCAGTGAGAATGGTTTGATCATGGCCAAAACCGCCTGATCGTTCCTGGCACAAAAAAGGCCGCTTTTGCATAAAAGCGGCCATTGCGAAGTAGTTAAAGACCGGCAAAAACGACTTAAGTTCCCCTGCTAAAACAGTAACTTAGCTAATTGTATACAACCCGCACCACTGGTCGGAATTCGATTGCCAGAAAATTCTCACAACCTCAGGATCGCGCCGTCATCCTCTTGAGGTTCCCCTATGAAGTTCTCCTCGATTCTCTTGTTGTCCCTTGGCCTGGTCAGTGGCGCAGCCATGGCCGGTGGCACCACCGAAGCCGGTGTAGGCGGCGCATTGGGCGGGGTTCTAGGTTCAGTCGTCGGCCAACAGCTTGGCGGCAATACCGGTTCGGCCATTGGTGCAGCCCTGGGCGGCGCCGGCGGCAGCGCAGTAGGTGCTGACAAACGCAGCCGTGGTGAGGCCGCCATCGGTGGTGCACTGGGCGCAGCGGGCGGCAACGTGGTCGGACGCAGTGTCGGCGGCAGCACCGGCAGCCTGATCGGCGCGGCAGCAGGCGGTGGTGCCGGCGGCGCGCTGGGCAACTACATGGGCAACAAGAGCGATGACGACGACCGTCGCTATCGCGATCGCGGGCGTGATGACCGTCGTTACTACCGTGACGACCACCCAGGTCGCGGTCATGCCTATGGCCATCGCAAGAACAAGCATCACTACCGTCACCGGTAAAACCTAAAGAACACCGCAGAACCCTTGTGGGAGCGGGCTTGCTCGCTCCCACATTTGCTTCGGTGGCGTTTACGCGTTCGGGGTCAGATCACCAACCGCTGCAACGCCTCGCGCAACACCCCCGCAATCGCCACCGGCTGGTTTGTCGCCCGGTCCACAAACACATGAACAAACCTCCCCGCCGCACAGGCTTCGTCTTCACCGGCCTTGAACACAGCCAATTCATACTGCACTGAACTGTTGCCCAACTTGCCCACCCGCAGGCCAATGTCGAGGCGGTCGGGAAAGGCAATCGAGGCGAAATAGTCGCACGCCGAACTCACCACAAACCCCACCACCTTGCCGTCATGGATATCCAACCCGCCCTGCTCGATCAGGTAGGTGTTCACTGCCGTGTCGAAGAAGCTGTAATAGGTGACGTTATTCACATGGCCGTACACGTCATTGTCGTGCCAGCGCGTAATGATCGGCTGGAAGTGACGGTAGTCGGCACGCTGTGGCGTTGAGTCTGGCATGGACAAGTCTCGTTGAAGTTGATTTACACGTTGCTCAAGTGCGCCTCGGCCCATTTCCGCACCTCGGCATACGGATACTCTTCCAGCGCAGCAAAGCCCGGAATCCCCCGGGCCTTGAGCTTGGTAAACAACGGCACGCTGATCCCACACAAGAACCGCGTCAGGCGCTCAGCACCCGGCAAACTGCCGGTGTGCTGATGATGCCTGTGGATAAAATCGCCGCACAATCCCTGAAAGTGTTTATCCACAAGCGGCGCCAGGCCAGGGGGAGATGGCAAGTGGGCGATTTGTCCATGACAAACCGAGCAATGCCCGCACTGCCGGGGCGCATCTGCATCACCAAAATACTCTGCCAACCGAAAACCCAGGCAACGCTCGCTGGCGAACAGTGCCAGCATCCCATGAATCCGCGCCACTTCTGTGGCCTCATGCTGCTTGAAGCTTGTGTATAACTCGGCGCTCAAGGCCAGGGGATCAAACCCGGTGTCGAGCAGGCTGTAGACCTCGGTCATCTGCTTGCTCTCCAGTTCGATCAGCCCCAGCTCCTGGAAATAGTCCAGCGCCTTGACCACCCGGCCACGCTCGGCCTGGTGCTGCTGATACAGCGCGTCGAAATCTACGGTGGCCCAACTCCTGGCCCGCTTGCACACCTGGATGATCGCGGCGACGAACTGCTGCCGCTCACCGGAAAAACGCGCCAGCAATACCTCCGGCTCCACCAGGTACTTGAAACGATACTCAGCGTAAAACGCGTAGCGTGGTGCGATCACCCCCTTGAGCTCCAACTGCACCAGCAAGGTCTTGAGCGGTAGCTCGCGGATATTGCTCAGGTCCGCCAGCGCTCGCAGCAGGAACTCCCATTGCCCTTCGTCACGGGCCGCCAGCAAGTCCTCCAGCACAAGCCGGATGCCTGCCTGCTCCGGCGTATCGCCGTACACGAAGTTCTCCAGCACATTGAGGCTGTCACGATTGGCCAGCACCAGGCACTCGGAAGGCTGGCCATCACGACCGGCACGCCCGATTTCCTGGCTGTAGTTTTCGATGGATTTTGGCAGGTCGAAATGCACGACGTTGCGGATGTCACTCTTGTCGATGCCCATGCCAAACGCGATGGTGGCGACGATGCAATTGGACTGGCCGCCCATGAACCGGCGCTGGATACCCTCGCGTTTATCGTGAGGCAAACCTGCGTGATAGGCCTCGGCCTGGATGCCATGGCGATTCAGATGTTCGGCGATCTGCTCGGCGGTTTTCTGCAAGGTGACATAGACGATGCTCGGCTGGTTGGGCCGCGCGCCCATCCACTCCACCAGGCGCCGGCGCTTGTCCATGCCCGTGACCGGCTCCACCCACAGATTGAGGTTGGGCCGGTAGAAGCCGGTGGTGATCACGTCAGCGGGGGCGATAGCAAACTTGACCTGCATGTCGGCAATCACCTTGGGTGTCGCGGTGGCCGTCAACAACAGTGCCTGGGGAATCTTGAACTGGCGCTGGTAGTCGGGGAGCTTCAGGTAGTCCGGGCGGAAGTTGTGGCCCCACTCGGAGATGCAGTGCGCTTCATCCACCACCAGCAACGAAATCGAAACACTGTGCAAAAAGTTGCGAAAGCGCTCGTTCTTCAGGCGCTCCACGGAAATCATCAGGATTTTCAGCTCGCCGGAGCGGGCACGAGCCATGACGTCATTGGCTTCATCGCGACTTTGCGCCGAATCGATGCTGCCGGCCGAAATACCATGACGCTGTAAAAAGCCCAACTGGTCCTGCATCAACGCCAACAGCGGCGACACCACCAACGTCAGGTGCGGCAGCAATACGGCTGAGAGCTGATAACAGAGGGATTTACCGGAACCGGTGGGAAAGATCGCCGCCGCCGAACGACCGGCCAACACGGCGCTGACAGCCGCTTCCTGGCCCGGGCGAAACTGTGGGTAACCAAAGACCTGCTGGAGGGTGTCGTGCATAAGCTGTCACTCCATTGACCGCTGAACAGGCTTAAAAAATAGCCCGGTATTTTCAGCGAATCGAGAAAGGTCGCGAGTAAAAGAGAGACAGGATGATACACAGGCTGTGGGGGCGAAGCCGGTAGCAAACGGCAATCTATAAAACACCCCAAAACAAATGTGGGAGCGGGCAAGCCCGCTCCCACACTTTTAGATCTTCACTACAGCTCAATCAGCGATTCTGTACACGCTCAATGGCTTTGTCATACACAGGGTTGGCCTTCTGCTCTTTGGCCAACTGGTAGTGACGCAGCGCATCGGCAAACTGCCCGGCCGCTTCGTAGATCCGCGCGATGTTGTAGTAGGAGCCGGCACGCACGGTGGCGGCTGTCGGGCCACTGGCCAGGGCAATTGCCTTGCGGTTGGCCCAGATCGACTCGGCAGTGTTGCCGGCTTTCTGATAGGCCAGGCCGAGGTTGCCGTAGGCTTTGCCGAAGGAATTGTCCAGCTCGATGGCTTGGCGGAAGTAGTCGATCGCCTGGTCCAGGTTACCAGCCTGGTAGGCCGCTTCGCCTTTGAGGTTCAGCTTTTTCGCATCACCCTGGACTGCGGAACTGACCACCACGGCATCCACGGCAACGCTATCGTTGAGCAGGGGTTTGACTTCGTTGAGTACATCCTTGGCTTCGACCAGCACGCCGGTGAAGGTATTGATGTCCTGGAAGTCGCCACTGCCCGTCATGCGGAACACCGTCCACAAGTTGCCGGTGCGGTTGGTCGGCACGTAGTACGTGCGCACCAGGGACTGCCCCATGTACACAAACACTTTGGCCTGGCTCTCGGAGAGTGCCGTGGAACCGGTGTTGGTGCGGTTGGAGAAGTCATGCACGGCGTAGACATAGCTTTCGCCGTAATGTTTTTTCTGCAGGGTGATGGTTTCGGGGCCGTAGCTGTCGGTGTCATCCACATCCAGCTCGGCGTCGGTGCCGGTCTTGTTGTTGAAGTAGATGTTATTGCCAGGGAAGATCATGTGGGAGTCGAGGTCAGAAGGCGCTTGCCCCCAGGTCAACACCACACGCAGGCCGTCGAGGTTTTCCATCACTGGGCTGATGGCGTAGGTCATGCCTTTGCACGGGCACTTGACCACCAGGTTGGAGTAGCCGGGCTTCTTGATGATCAGCAGGTTGTCAGCGCCATCGGCCGCTTCACTGGTGAGGGTGACCTGGCCCTGGGCATTGGTGCGCCCCACCACGTTCTGTGCGCCGTTGCGTTGCAACAAGACTTCGGCGTCGGCGATTTTCTGGTCCTTGACCACCGCACTGAGCACTTCAATTGGCAACTGCTCGGCCTGGACGGCAAACGCCAGCGCACACAAAGACATCGCCGAGGCGACACGAAGCAAACCCATGCTTAACTCCCTTTAAGTAGTGGGCGGAATCGCCCTACAAGATTTTGCGGTGAAACATACGCTGAATTCAGGCTGTTTGCCGGGATTTTATACAAAATGTGACGTGGTTTTTATCCCGCCTGCACCTGGGCGCCTCACAGCAAAACCTAACGGATCGGAAGCCTCCGTAGGAAATATCCAAACCGGCCACCATACGCTTCCCAAACTGCCGCGAAGCGCCACTCAACCCTCTACAGAATCAGCCATGCCTGACCGAAACTAGTGCCCTCTCAACCCTCTCGGCAAAAAATCCGTGAACCTTGAAAGGACTCAATACATTGGCCATTACGGGGTCACTTTTACGGTGATTCGACTTATCGTTCTCCCTGCCAATCGACAAGCGCTAGCAAACCTCTGTGTGTTAGAAGCCGGAGCCTCTGCAAACGAGGTTCGCTATCGATTGGTGGATCTCTACGAAAAGATGCTTGCCCGTGATTTGCCTTGCAAACTGACTGTCGCGATTTCCAAGCCACTAACCCGACAGCAGGCAGATTTACTCAACGAACGCGGAACCATCATCGCCATATTGTTAACCGGGGTTTTCAATGTGCCAATTCACCCGTTTTCAAAGCCAGCAGCGCGCGTCGTTGGCGCCACAGTGGGCTTGATCACCAAAAGCATCATCCGCAGCTATCACGCTGGCGACGTGGTCATCGGGTTCGAAGCGCAAGTCGATGGCGGAATAGGTCCCCAACGCTCCATGTCTGCGCTAGTCATCCCGTTCCTCGGGGGGATAACTCAATGATCGAATACCTCCAGTGGGTCGTTTTCATCGTGTTGAGCATTATTCTCGACAACAAAATAAAATCTCAGACCCTCAGGAAATACGCGGGCCTGTCCATACTGGCTGGAGGGTTGATTTGTGCAATATGGCTCCCTTACTGGATAGACGAAGCCCAACTGCCTAGCCTGCCAATAGGCGCCATTCTAATTGGCTCAGGATTGTACTTTGACCGAAATCGCTACAACCGAGTGAGGCCCACACACTCGTTGTTCATCGCCCCCACACTTAACTTGGCTCCCGATTTTCCTGATGATCCCGTCATGCGCCATTTTCTGCAGCTTTTGCATGAGGATGTGGGTTTGCCGAAACACCAATCAATCACCCTCAGCACTTCAATCAACCATGATCTTGGCTGCAACCGCGCTGAAGCCAAACATTTGATGGCAGCGCTGAAGCAAGATTTCGGCATGCACCTCGGCGACTACAAGAGCACCCGTTACTTCAAACGCAGAGGTTTCGACGCGTACTTGCGATATGTGGAAAGAGGCAGTGAAGGCAAAACACCACTGACCATCGACATGCTTTACCAAGCCATCAAAGCCAGGTACTGGGACACCCAGGCACTGGAAGCAATCGGATATCAGAAGCCATGAATATCTACCTGCAAATACTCTTCTTCCTCGGATTTTTCCTTGTGCTGTATTTCAAAATCACCGACTGCACACTCAGAAGGCGCTTTGCTGCCACGTTTGTCGTAAGCGGCCTGACCCTGACATTCTTGCTACCTTACGTGGCCATCATTCTCAGCATTCAACTCCTCCCCCTCGCCCTGTTCTTGATAGGCTTGGCACTGTTTCTTACCCGCAACAAATACCGCCATCACCACGACCATCCCCCTCACCCACTCCAGCGTGCCCCCACTATGAACCTGGCCCCCAACTTCCCCGAAGACCCCGTCATGCAGCAGCTTCTGCAATTGCTGCACGAAGAAATCGGCCTGCCCAAGCACAAGACCATCCGCCTTAAAACCTCGCTTAACTTCGACCTCGGCTGCGATGGCGCAGAAGCCAGGCAATTTATGGAAGCCCTGGAGCAGGCATTTGATCTCGACCTGGGCGACTATGATGCCTACCGTTACTTCAACCCACCGGTCTTTGATGTGTTCCTGAAGCATCGCGCCAAGGGCCGGGGGGAGAAGATGCCGCTTACCATTGGCATGCTCTACTTGGCCATCAAGACTCATGGCTGGGATACGCAGACGCTGGAAAATTTGAGCTGAACGCAGCTTTGTGTCACTGACACACCGAAGTGCCTGCTCACACACAAGCCACCAAGCACCTGTGGATCTACGTTAATCTGGCAAGCCGCACTTAAAACAAAAAGGGCCTTACATGGACGTATTAATGGGCCTTTTGGCGGCCTTGCTCTGGGGCGGTACGGACTTCCTGGTGGGCCTCAACGCCCGCGCCGTCGGGGTAAAACGCGCGGTGTACTTCGGTCAGGCGCTGGGCTTTGTGATCATGACCTTGCTGCTGATCCTCCTCCCTTCCTTCCTCTTCAAATCCTTGGCAGCACCCGCGAGCGTCTGGCTCTTGGGTATCGCCGCAGCCTTGCTCACCGTCTCCGGCGCACTAGCCCTGTCCAAGGCATTCGCGCTGGGCAAAGCGGCCATCGTCGCACCGTTGGTGACCTCCTATGGTGTGGTCACCACATTATTGTCCTGGGCCAGCGGCGAACAGATCAGCTTGATCCAACTTGGTTGCATCGCCCTGTGCGTCATCGGTGTGATCCTTTCCAGCATTCACAAGGACAACGGCGCTCCCCACAACCACTCCAACCAGGCCATCGCCTACGCCTTGCTCGCCGCCGCTCTGTACGGCAGCAGTTTTTGGCTGCAAGGCCGCTATACGCTGCCTGCGCTTGGCCCCGTCACCATGCTCTGGCTCGGCTACTTGGTCGGCGTTTGTGTGTTGGTATTGATGGTCTTGAAAGTCAAAGACGGCCTGAAGATTCCACCACTGAAAAACTGCGCAACGTTGACCGGCGCAAGCCTGATGAATCTCGGCGGTTTCTCGGCATTTTCGTGGGGGGCGATGGCCGGGTCGGTTTCCGTAGTGACGGTGATCAGCACCTTATCTGGCGGGATCGCGGCGATCCTGGGGTTTGTGTTTTTCAAGGAACGCCTAACGACGGTGCAAATCATGGGCGTGGTCCTGGTGTTGCTCGGGGCAATGCTGTTACACCTCATCGACTAAAGCATCGCGCACAAAAAAGCCGCCCACTAGGGGCGGCTTTTTAACAGCTAGCGAATCTTACAACTTAGGACCCGCCGCCTTGATCGCGTCGCTCACTTCAAACTTCTTGAAGTTCTCGACGAACAGGCCGGCCAGAGCCTTCGCGGCTTCGTCGTACGCAGCCTTGTCAGCCCAGGTGTTGCGTGGGTTCAACAGGCCAGTCTCAACGCCCGGTACGGCCAATGGCACGTCGAGGTTGATGGTGTCGAGGTGCTCGGTGGCAGCACCGATCAGCGCGCCGCTCTGGATCGCAGCGATCACTGCACGGGTGGTCGGGATGTTGAAGCGTTTGCCGACGCCGTAGCCACCGCCGGTCCAGCCAGTGTTGACCAGGTAGACCTTGGAGCCGAAACCGCGGATACGCTTGATCAAAAGCTCTGCGTATTCGCCAGCCGGACGCGGGAAGAACGGCGCGCCGAAGCAGGTAGAGAACGTCGACTTGATGCCGCTGCCCGAACCCATTTCAGTCGAGCCCACCAGTGCGGTGTAGCCGGACAGGAAGTGGTAGGCCGCTTGCTCTTCATTGAGGATCGACACCGGTGGCAGCACGCCAGTCAGGTCGCAAGTCAGGAAGATCACTGCGTTCGGCTCGCCACCCAGGTTCTGCTCGGAGCGCTTGGCAACGTGCTCCAGCGGGTACGCGGCGCGGCTGTTCTGGGTCAGGCTGACATCGGTGTAGTCGGCGTGCTTGGCATCGTTGATCACGACGTTTTCCAGGACCGCACCGTGCTTGATGGCTTTCCAGATGACCGGCTCGTTCTTCTCGGACAGGTCGATGCACTTGGCATAGCAACCGCCTTCGATGTTGAACACCACGCCTTCGCCCCAACCGTGTTCATCGTCACCAATCAGGTAACGGCTTTCGTCGGCGGACAGGGTGGTCTTGCCGGTGCCGGACAGACCGAAGAACAGGGTCACGTCGCCTTCTTCACCGATGTTGGCAGCGCAGTGCATTGGCAGCACATCAGCGGCCGGCAGCAGGAAGTTCTGCACCGAGAACATGGCTTTCTTCATCTCGCCGGCGTAGCGCATGCCAGCGATCAGCACTTTCTTCTGGGCGAAGTTGAGGATCACGCAACCGTCGGAGTTGGTGCCGTCACGCTCAGGTACGCATTCGAAGTTGGCAACGTTGAGCACTTGCCACTCTTCACGACCGGCCGGGTTGTACTGGGCCGGGTTGATGAACAGGCAACGACCGAACAGGTTCTGCCAGGCAGTCTGGGTGGTCATTTTCACGGCCAGGTAGTGGTCTTGCGCAGCACCAACGTGAACGTGGGAAACGAAATGCTCTTGCGCGTTGTTGAAGGCCTCGACGCGAGCCCACAGGGCATCGAACTTGTCGGCCGGGAACTTGCGATTGATCGGGCCCCAGGCAATGGCGGCCTGGGTGGACGGCTCTTCAACGATGAAACGGTCGACCGGCGAACGACCGGTGCGGTGACCGGTTTCTACGACCAGCGCGCCAGTATCGGCAAGCACGCCTTCACCGCGCTGCAGGGCTTCTTTGACCAGATCGTCAACACTCAGATCGGTGTATACGGCGTTATTGGCTTGCGTCATGAGGTTCCCCGTCGGCCTATGGCCGAGTGCTCCAAACGTTTTGTAGTAGAAAGTTGCGCACTACTACCGCGAAAAAAGTGGGCCGGATTATGCCAGAAAAGCCCAAAAAGAGTAGGGCCCTCCCGTCAGAACACCTCTAATCCGGCGTTTGTCAGGTGATTTACCTGTGCTTAAACGTTTTAGTGGTGGGTGCCCGAAGGGGTGTCAACGCCAGCGCCAGCGAACAATTGGGCGATATCGGCAGCGTCGAACAGGTAGCGTTGGTTGCAGAACTGGCAGTCGATTTCGATTCTGCCACCGTGCTCCACCGCAAGATTTTGCGCATCTTCCAGGCCCAGGCTCACCAGGGCATTGCCCGAACGCTCGCGGGAACAGCTGCAATGGAAACGCAGCGATTGCGCATCGAACAGGCGCACCTCTTCTTCGTGGTAGAGGCGGTGCAGGATGGTTTCGTTGTCCAGGCCCAGCAGTTCTTCAGCGGTCAAGGTACCGGCCAGGGCAGTGAGACCGCGCCAGCTTTCTTCGCGCTCATCCTCGTCCTTGATACGGTCGGCCGGCAGCTGTTGCAACAGCAGGCCACGGGCGCGCTTGCCGTCGGCATTGAGCCAGAAACGGGTGCCCACTTGCTGAGACATGACGAAATAGTTGGTGAAGCAGTCGGACAGGGTTTCACCGTCCAGATCGACAATGCCCTGGTACCGCTGGCCAACGGTCGGGTCGATGGTCAACGCCAGCACGCCGTTGGGCATCAGGTCGGCCAAGGTCGCGTCCGCCGGGATCTGGTCCTCTTCATAACGGGCCAGGCCACGGATTTCGCGGTTGCTGGAGCACTCGATCATCAGCATGGGAACCGGGCCTTCGGAACGGGCCTGGAGAATCAGCAAGCCATCGAACTTCATGGTGCCCACCAGCAGCGAGGCGGCGGCCATCAGTTCGCCGAGCAACTGCGCGACCGGCTCCGGATAGGGGTGCTTGGCAAGGACTTCGGCATAGCTGCGCTCCAGGGCAACCAGTTCGCCACGAGCGTCGTTGTCGTCAAAGAGGAAACGTTGGGTGAAGTCGGTATCCGGTAGATCAGTCATAGGTCTGGGTATCTGAATTGATGACGATATTTCTAAAATTATGCGCCCTGGCACCAATTTGGTGCGCTTTTCTTCCGATAGGTGGAGAGTTTTAGAGCGAAGAGGAAACAGTTTATGAACAATCCGGGTTTGTTCCAAGCCAAGTGGAACCTCGGGCGATTGGCCCTGTGCAATTTACTCGCTCTGGGGCTCCTGTGTTTTGGCTATGGCCCACGGACCAGATGCTTTACGTGATATTCGACGAGTGGCTGTTTCAGTTGCTCAATGACCCGCTGGCCAGCCACCCGCTCAGGCTGAATGTGCGGGCGATCGCCTGAGCGTGGCCCGCAACGCCTGAGCCAGTTACTACAGCAGATAACCGATATTCAGTCGTCATTGCCACTGCCGCGAAACTTGAACAGGTCGCGACGCTGTTTCTTGCTCGGCTTGCCATCGGTGCTCATACCCAACGCTCCGGCCTTGCGCATGGCCGCGGCGTTTTCGCGCTTGGCGATACTTGCCGGGGTCTCGGTGTACAGCGCCTGCGCTTCGGGAGCGCCGCGGCGGACGATGGACAGCGCCTCTACCACCACTGTTTTCTCTTCAAACCCGACACGAATCTGCAACTCGTCACCAATGCGCGGCTCCTTGCCCGGTTTGCAGCGCTCGCCACGGCAATGCACCTTGCCGCTCTCGATGGCGGCCTTGGCCAAGGCCCGGGTCTTGTAGAAGCGTGCGGCCCACAACCATTTGTCCAAACGGACTTTTTCGTCCTCTTCCTGCTTTTGAGCCACTTGAATTCCTCGCTCTGAAAAATGTCGCAACTTAACAGTCGAACCCCTTCGACGCACAAACGCCAAGGCTCACCTAAGATACGCCAGGTGTCAGGCAGTTTCCCTTCAGCCGTGGTTTTTCATGGTGTGAAGATATCTGTCGCCATTTGGTGAATATTCTGCGTGAATACCGCGAATTCGGCTCCAAGCGCTCGTCAACGTTCCTGGGTTGTCACAATCCGTGAGCAGTTGGACGCTAGTGTCGTCTGACTTGGAAATATTTCTGATTGCCGGTTGTTCATATTGAAGACATTTGACCATTTGACCGTTGTTGGTCTGCGCGAGTGGGTGGCACTTCCCGATTTGGGAGTGGCGGGCCTGCGCGCAAAGATCGACACCGGTGCCAGTACCTCCAGCCTGCACGCCACCGAGATCGAACCTTTTGAGCGTGACGGTGAAAAGTGGGTGCGTTTCACCGCGCACCTGGGCAGCGTGGTGCAACTGCGTCACCGGCGCTGCGAAGCACCGCTGGTGGCGATGAAAACCATTAAAAGCTCCAACGGCCAGGCGCAGGTGCGCTACGTCATCAGCACCACCTTGGCCCTGGGTGATCGGGTATGGCGGGTGGAGTTCACCCTGGCTTGCCGCAAAACCATGCGTTACCGCCTGTTGCTAGGTTCCAAAGCCCTGATCGACGGCCAATTGGTGGTCAACCCAGGGCTCAAGTACGTTCAAGACAAGCCGGTGTTCCCGGTCTCTACTATTGCTGCCACAGGTGTTGCATGAAGATCGCTGTGCTGTCGCGTAACCCGCGTCTGTATTCCACCCGTCGTCTGGTCGAGGCCGGCACCGAACGGGGCCATGAGATGGTGGTGATCGATACGTTGCGCGCCTATATGAACATTGCCAGTCATAAGCCGCAGATCCACTACCGGGGCAAACCACTGGAAGGTTTCGACGCGGTGATCCCGCGTATCGGCGCCTCAGTGACCTTCTACGGCTGCGCGGTACTGCGCCAGTTTGAAATGATGGGGGTGTTTCCGCTCAACGAATCGGTGGCCATTGCCCGCTCCCGAGACAAGCTGCGCTCCCTACAACTGCTGTCGCGCCGAGGTATCGGCTTGCCAGTGACCGGCTTTGCCCACTCCCCCGATGACATTCCCGACCTGATCGAGATGGTCAACGGCGCCCCCTTGGTTATCAAAGTGCTGGAAGGCACCCAAGGCATTGGCGTAGTGATGTGTGAAACCGCCACGGCGGCAGAGTCAGTGATCGAGGCGTTCATGGGCCTCAAGCAGAACATCATGGTCCAGGAATACATCAAGGAAGCCGGTGGCGCTGATATCCGTTGCTTCGTGGTGGGGGACAAGGTGATTGCGGCGATGAAACGCCAGGCCAAGCCGGGGGAGTTTCGCTCCAACCTACACCGAGGCGGCAGCGCCAGCCTGATCAAGATCACCCCGGAAGAACGCATGACCGCCCTGCGGGCAGCCAAGGTCATGGGCTTGAGTGTGGCAGGTGTGGATATCTTGCGCTCGAACCACGGGCCGCTGGTGATGGAAGTGAACTCTTCACCGGGCCTGGAAGGGATTGAAACCACCACCGGCAAGGATGTGGCGGGGATCATCATCCAGCATCTGGAGAAGAACAGCGGACCGAATATGACCCGGACCAAAGGCAAGGGCTGAAATACGCCCTGGAAGACGGCACGAACCCTTGTGGGAGCTGGCTTGCCTGCGATGACTGACTAACATTCAACATCAATGTCGACTGTTACATCCTCTCGCAGGCGAGCCAGCTCCCACATTTGATATTCGTCGTGGTTTAGACCGCATCTCTTGGCAACATCAACCCCAACGGCAAGCGCACCCGCGCTTCCAGCCCGCCATCGACACGGTTGCGCAGTTCGACATTGCCACCATGCATCGAAGCAATTCGCCGCACAATCGCCAGCCCCAGCCCGGTGCCTTTGCCACCACGGGCACGGTCGCCACGGGTGAAGGGGTTGAAAATGCCCTCCAGTTCCGCCGGATCGATCCCGGCACCACGGTCCATGACACTCAGCACCACATAAGGCGCGTTGGTATCACCAGACACATAGGCCGCGACCTCCACCTCAGTGCCCGCGTGATGCAAGGCGTTGCCAATCAGGTTGTTCAGCAGGCGCTTCATCGAGACCCGACGCAACGCAAAGGGTTGGATCGGTTCCAAGCGCAAATGCACCTGCTCGCCGTTCTGGTTATAGGGCGCCACGACCTCGCGTACCAGGTCGGTCAGGTCCACCTCTTCCACCACTTCATCGCGACCATCACGGATAAACGCCAGGAACTGGTCGAGAATCGCGTCCATGTCTTCGATATCACGGACCATGTCATCGGTAAGGTCGGTGTGGTTGCCCATCAACTCCAGGGACAAGCGCAAACGTGTGAGCGGCGTGCGCAGGTCGTGGGAAACCCCCGCCAGCATCAGCTCACGTTCGCGCCCAGCCTGTTCCACGTCCTCGGCCATCTGGTTGAACGCGCTGTAGACCTCAGTCATTTCGCTGGGTGTGTCACTGATCGGCAGGCGCACACTGCGCCCCTGCCCCAGTTGCCTGGCCGCGAACACCAGGCGCTTGAGCGGCTGGTTGAGCTGGCGCACAAAAATCCAGGCCGAGGCGGTTGAAAGCAAGCCAATGGCCAGGAACCAGCCGAGTACGTTCCAGATCTTCTGCCCTCGCAGCGGATGGGGATACAACGGCACTTTCAGCCATCCATCCCCCAGGCTCGGAGCCCGTACCCACAGGGCTGGCGAGACATGCATACGCAGCCGCACCTCGGTGTCTTCACCCAGTTCGGCCTGCATCTGTCGCTGGTAGATTTCACTGTATGGCCAATGTTGCTCCCCCTCCGGCACGCCTGCACCCACCACGCGGGTCAAGGTCGCCGCCTTGGCGATTTTCTCGCGGTTCTCCGGGTCGGCAGCCCAATAGGCACGCAGTGTCAGCGCAACACCGTGGCTGTACTGGCGATCCACCAGCACGTCTTCGTTCATCAACAGATAAACGAGGGTCAACGCCTTGGAAAACAGCACGACGATCAGCACCAGCCAAAGGGTGCGGGAGAAGAAACTTTGCGGGAACCACAGCGGGGTTTTCATAAAAGACAGCTAGACACCTGGCAAGAGCGAGCAAGGCTCGCAGAATTGCAGACGCCGGGCATCCGGCCGACCCCTTGGGATCGAACTCCGGAATACCCGCCTGTGCAAATCATCGGTTACTTGGTTGCCGTACCATCCGGCACAAACACGTAACCCACGCCCCACACTGTCTGGATATAACGTGGCTTGGACGGATCGGGTTCGATCATCCGGCGCAAACGGGAGATCTGCACGTCAATGGAGCGCTCCAGGGCGTCCCATTCACGGCCACGGGCCAGGTTCATCAGCTTGTCACGGGTCAACGGTTGGCGAGCATTCATCACCAGCGCCTTGAGCACCGCGAATTCACCGGTCGTCAGCATGTGGACTTCTTCACCACGCTTGAGCTCACGGGTCGCCAGCGACAATTCGTAGTCACCAAACGTGACGCTTTCGTCTTCGCTGCCAGGGGCTCCGGGTACCGGCGCGGCCTGGCGACGCAATACGGCCTTGACCCGGGCCATCAGCTCATCGGGGTTGAACGGCTTGGCCAGGTAGTCGTCGGCGCCCAGTTCCAGGCCCTTGATACGGCTCAGCTCATCGCCCTTGGCGGTCAGCATGATGATCGGGATCTGGTTGTTGGTGCTGCGCAGGCGCTTGCAGGCCGTCAGGCCGTCTTCGCCCGGCAACATCAGGTCGAGCACGACCAGGTTGAACACCTCGCGCCCCAGCAGGCGATCCATCTGCTCGGTATTTGGCACCGCGCGGGCACGGTAGCCCTTGGAGGTGAAGAACCGCTCCAGCAGGCTGCTCAGCCCCGGATCGTCATCAACGATGAGAATTTTTTCGCCTTCAGCAGTTTGTGCAGTGCTGCTCATTGGATGCTCCTCTTATCTGGCGCGCATTATGGCTTAGCTGCCGTTATACGCACGGTACGCATTGTTAGCAGATTTTTCTCCAACCACCAGTGCGCGCGCCCTTGGCGCAATCCCCCCAAGAAGGGAACGCTGGTTATAATGCCGCGCCTCAGTGCCCGGCAATGCCATGGCCGGCCTGGTGTTTTTTTCATCTGCTTGTCGTGATTTTTTCGATTTCGAGGGTCAATAGGCTGCCTCTTGACCCAGGCAGCGGCGCCAGTCGGGCCGCTCAACCAGCCGCGCAAGGCCTTGTTTTCCGGGCCTGTGAACTGCTTTCAAGAATTTCAGGTGGTTTTATGGACAGCATCAACAGCCGCATCGCCGAGGAACTCGGTGTACGCCCACAACAGGTCGAAGCGGCCGTCGCTCTACTGGATGAGGGCTCCACGGTGCCCTTCATCGCCCGTTACCGTAAAGAAGTGACCGGCAGCCTCGATGACATCCAGCTGCGGCATCTGGAAGAGCGCCTGCGCTACCTGCGAGAACTCGACGAACGGCGTATCAGCATCCTCGCCAGCATCCAGGAGCAGGGCAAGCTGACCCCGCAACTTGAACGCGATATCAAGCTCGCCGACACCAAGACCCGCCTCGAAGACTTGTACCTGCCGTACAAGCAGAAGCGCCGCACCAAGGGCCAGATTGCCCTGGAAGCCGGCCTCGGCGAGTTGGCCGACGGCCTGTTCAACGACCCGTCCCTCGCCCCGGAAACCGAAGCCGCGCGCTTTGTCGATGCCGAAAAAGGCGTCGCCGACATCAAGGCTGCCCTCGAAGGCGCCAAGTACATCCTCATGGAGCGCTTCGCCGAGGATGCCAACCTGCTGGAAAAACTGCGTAACTACCTGAAACAGGAAGCCACCCTCAGCGCCCGCGTCATCGCCGGCAAAGAGGAAGAAGGCGCCAAGTTCCGCGATTACTTCGAGCACGATGAGCCGCTGAAAAGCATGCCGTCCCACCGCGCCCTGGCCATTTTCCGCGGGCGCAACGAAGGCATTCTCAGCTCCGCGCTGAAAGTCGGCGACGAACTGCCAGGCACCATGCACCCGTGCGAAGGCATGATCGGTCAACAATTCGGCATCCAGAATCAGAATCGTCCTGCGGACAAGTGGCTCAGTGAAGTCGTGCGCTGGACCTGGAAGGTCAAGCTCTACACCCACCTGGAAACCGACCTGCTGGGCGAGTTGCGCGACGGCGCCGAGACCGAAGCGATCAACGTGTTCGCCCACAACCTGCACGACCTGCTGCTGGCCGCGCCAGCCGGCCCGCGTGCGACCCTGGGCCTGGACCCGGGCCTGCGCACCGGTTGCAAGGTCGCCGTGGTTGATGCCACCGGCAAGCTGCTGGACCACGCCACCGTGTACCCGCACGTGCCGCACAACAAGTGGGACCAGACCCTGGCCATCCTGGCTGCCCTGTGCGCCAAGCACGCGGTGGACCTGATCGCCATCGGCAACGGCACCGCCAGCCGCGAAACCGACAAGCTGGCCCTGGAACTGATCAAAAAATACCCAGGCATGAAAATGACCAAGGTCATGGTCTCCGAGGCGGGTGCTTCGGTGTACTCGGCGTCGGAACTGGCCTCCAAGGAATTCCCGGACCTCGATGTGTCGATCCGTGGGGCCGTATCCATCGCGCGCCGCCTGCAGGATCCATTGGCCGAGCTGGTGAAGATCGACCCGAAATCCATCGGTGTCGGCCAGTACCAGCACGACGTGTCGCAGCTGAAACTGGCGCGTGGCCTGGATGCGGTGGTGGAAGACTGCGTGAACAAGGTCGGCGTCGACGTAAACACCGCCTCGGTCGCCTTGCTCGCACGGATCTCCGGCCTCAACGCCACCCTGGCGCAGAATATCGTCACCCATCGTGATGAAAACGGTGCGTTCAAGACCCGTGCGGCGCTGAAAAAAGTCGCACGCCTTGGCGAAAAAACCTTCGAACAAGCCGCCGGCTTCCTGCGCGTCATGAATGGCGACAACCCGCTGGACTCCTCAGCAGTCCACCCGGAAGCCTATCCGCTGGTGCAACGCATTGCCGCCGAGACCGACCGCGATATCCGCTCGCTGATCGGCGACGCCGCGTTCCTCAAACGCCTGGACCCGAAGAAGTACACCGACGAAACCTTCGGCGTGCCGACCATCACCGACATCCTGCAAGAGCTGGAAAAACCCGGCCGCGACCCGCGCCCCGAGTTCAAGACCGCCGAGTTCCAGGAAGGCGTCGAAGACCTCAAGGACCTGCAACTGGGGATGATCCTCGAAGGCGTGGTGACCAACGTGACCAACTTTGGCGCTTTTGTGGATATCGGCGTGCATCAGGACGGTTTGGTACACATCTCCGCGCTTTCGGAGAAGTTCATCAAGGATCCTCGTGAAGCGGTGAAGGCCGGTGATGTGGTCAAGGTCAAGGTCATGGAAGTCGATATCCCGCGCAAACGCGTGGGCCTGTCGATGCGCATGAGCGATACCCCCGGCGAGAAAATCGACGGTGCCCGTGGCGCACGCCCAGGTTCCGCGCCGCGCCAGTCGCAAAACCGCTCGGAAAACAGTGCACCACGCAAGGAAACGCCCACCGCAGCCCCGGCCAACAACGCCATGGCTTCGCTGTTCGCCAACGCCAAGCAACTGAAGAAACGTTGATGGAGCTGCCGGCCGGCCTGACCCACAGCGCCTTCAGCGAACTGCTTGGCTGCCGCCTGCAACGCCTGGACCAAGGCGTTGCCGAGGTTGCCCTGACCCTGGAGCCGCAATTGCGCAACCGCGCAGGCAAGCTCCATGGCGGGGCGATTTTCAGCCTGGTGGACATTGCCATGGGGCTGGCCTGTTCCAGCGCCCATGGGTTTGACCAGCAGAGCGCGACCATCGAGTGCAAAATCAACTACATCCGCGCCGTTTCCGGCGGAGATGTGGTGTGCACGGCCCGGGTTATTCACCCTGGCCGGCGCACGCTGGTGGTCGAGGCCGATGTGTATCAGGACGAAAGACTCGTCGCAAAAGCACAAGGCACCTTCGCTGTCCTATAGCTCCTTGTCATCAATTTGGGTTAATTTCGGCGCTGCAAAAGCGGCGTCGGAATTTTCTTCCTGCGCGATAGCCACATTCAGGGAATGAAGTCGGCACTTTCAGAGCAGGTTATTCCGGCTCAAAAACCAGGCGATAACGCCAGTTTTAACTTCACCCTTGTAGACCGTCTTGCCCACCCCCATATTGGGGCGACTGACGCGTGAAGGAATCCAACTTGAGCGAACTTCTCAACCGCCGCCTGGCTCTGCTCGGCAAGCGCGAACACCTCTCTTTGCTTGAGCACTGCCTGCACGGCATCGAGCGTGAATGCCTGCGTGTCACCGGCGAAGGCCGCCTGGCTCAAACGCCGCATCCAGAGGCCCTGGGCGCAGCATTGACCCATGAATCGATCACCACCGACTATTCCGAGTCGCTGCTGGAGTTCATCACCCCGGCGCTGCCCAACCCGGCAGACACCCTGCGCAGCCTCGATCGAATTCACCGTTTTGCCTACAGCAAGCTCGGCAACGAGTACCTGTGGAGTCCATCGATGCCGTGCCCGTTGCCGGCCGAGGAAGATATTCCGATTGCCTACTATGGCACCTCCAACATCGGACAGCTCAAGTACGTGTATCGCAAGGGCCTGGCCCTGCGCTACGGCAAGACCATGCAGTGCATCGCAGGGATCCACTACAACTTTTCCCTGCCAGAAGAGCTGTGGCCGTTGCTCAAGGAAACCGAAGGTTTCGTGGGCACCGACCGTGACTACCAGTCCACGGCCTATATCGCGCTGATCCGTAATTTCCGCCGCTACAGCTGGCTGCTGATGTACCTGTTCGGCGCCTCGCCGGCCCTGGATGCGGGCTTTTTGCGCGGGCGTGCCCATCAGCTTGAACAGTTCGATGCCGACACCCTGTACCTGCCGTATGCCACCAGCCTGCGCATGAGCGACCTGGGTTACCAGAGCAACGCCCAGGCCGGCCTGACCCCTTGCTACAACGATCTGGCCAGCTACACCGACAGCCTGCGCGAAGCGGTGGCAACGCCCTACGCACCTTACGTCGAAGTCGGCACCCACAAGGACGGTGAATGGGTACAGCTCAACACCAACATCCTGCAGATCGAAAACGAGTACTACTCCAACATCCGTCCCAAGCGCGTGACCTACACCGGCGAACGGCCGATCCAGGCGCTGATGGCCCGTGGCATCCAGTACATCGAAGTGCGCTGCCTGGACATCAACCCGTTCTTGCCGATGGGCATCGACTTGCCGGAATCGCGCTTCCTCGATGCATTCCTGTTGTATTGCGCACTGAATGACAGCCCGTTGTTCGAAAACAGCGAGTGCGGCAACGCCACGTCGAACTTCCTCAGTGTGGTCAAGGAAGGCCGGCGCCCGGGCCTGCAATTGCAGCGTCGCGGCCAAGCCGTGGAGATGAAGGAATGGGCTGCCGAACTGCTGGAGAAAATCGCCCCGCTGGCCGCGCTGCTGGACCAGAGCCATGGCATCAATGAGCACAGCCAGGCGCTGGATGCCCAGTTGGCGAAGATCCAGGACCCGTCCCTGACCCCGTCGGCTCAGGTGCTGGCAACCATGCGCGAGCACAAGGAGAGCTTTGCCCAGTTCTCCCTGCGCCAGAGCCAGGTGCATGCCGAGCACTTCCGTAGCGAGCCGTTGCCGGCGGACGAACAAGCACGCTTTGAAGAGCTGGCGCGCAGTTCCCTGGCACAACAGGCCGAACTGGAGCAGAACGAAGTGGGCGATTTCGATGTGTTTGTCGGTTCGTACCAGGCCAGCATCCTGGCGATCAGTAACTAACACGCCCTTTGTAGGAGCGAGCTTGCTCGCGAAAAACTCAAGCACGCCGCGTTTATCCAAGCCGAACGCGTCATCGTTAAGGTTTTTCGCGAGCAAGCTCGCTCCTACATAAGCTAATTCGAAAATGTTATTTATTTTCGTATTCTTAGATCATTTAGTCTCCTCACTCGCCGACCCTCGGCCGCCTGATGAGGAGCTTTCCCATGAAACTGCCTGCCCCCTTTCGCCTCCTGGCGGCCCTGTCCCTGGCCGGCGCCAGTCTGTTTGCCCATGCGGCCGACGTGACCATTGCCTACCAGACCACCGTTGACCCGGCCAAAGTCGCCCAGGCCGACGGCGCTTATGAAAAAGCCACCAACGCCAAGATCGACTGGCGCAAATTCGACAATGGCGCCGATATCATCGCCGCCATCGCTTCCGGCGACGTGCAGATCGGCTACCTCGGTTCCAGCCCGCTGACCGCCGCCATCACCCGCAAAGTCCCGGTGCAGACCTTCCTCGTGGCGACCCAGATCGGTGGCGCCGAAGCCCTGGTGGCGCGCAACGGTTCCGGGATCAACAGCCCGCAGGACCTGATCGGCAAGAAAGTCGCCGTGCCGTTCGTGTCCACCGGCCACTACAGCCTGCTGGCCGCGCTCAAACACTGGAACATCGATCCCGCGAAAGTCACCGTGCTCAACCTCGCCCCGCCGGCCATCATCGCGGCGTGGAAGCGTGGCGATATCGACGCCACCTACGTCTGGGACCCGGCCCTGGGCGTGGCCAAGGAAAACGGCAAAGTGCTGATCACCTCCGGCGAGTTGGCCAAGTTCGGCGCGCCGACCTTCGATGCCTGGATCGTGCGTAAGGACTTTGCCGAGAAGCACCCGGAAATTGTCAGCGCCTTCGCCAAAGTTACCCTCGATGCCTACGCCCAATACCGCAAAGACCCACAAGCCTGGCTGGCCGACAAGGGCAACGTCGACAAACTGGTGAAGCTCTCCGGCGCCAAGGCCAGCGACATTCCGCTGCTGCTGCAAGGCAACGTCTACCCGCTGGCCGCCGACCAGGTGACCTTGCTCGGCGCCCCGACCACCAAGGCGGTGACCGACACCGCCGCGTTCCTCAAGGAACAAGGCAAGGTCGAGGCCGTGCTGCCGGACTACGCCCCTTACGTCAGCGCCAAGTTCATCACCAACTGATCGGGAGTTCACCGCGATGGCCTTGCTACAGCTGGAGCGCATCAGCGCACAGTACCCCGGCGCAACCACGCCCGTGCTGGCGGATATTTCCCTGACCCTTGGGCCCCAGCAATTGCTGGTGGCCCTCGGCCCCTCCGGCAGTGGCAAGACTTCGCTGTTGAACCTGATTGCCGGTTTCGTCGAACCCAGCGCCGGGCGCATCACCCTCGACGGCGTACCCGTCAAAGGCCCGAGTGCCGAGCGTGGCGTAGTGTTCCAGGACGATGCCCTACTGCCCTGGCAAGATGTGCTGGCCAATGTCGGCTTCGGCCTGGAACTGGCCGGCGTGCCCAAGGCCCAGCGACAAGCCCGCGCCCGTGAAATGCTCGCGCTGGTGGACCTGGCGGGCTTTGATAGCCGACGCATCTGGCAACTGTCCGGTGGGCAGAAACAACGCGTGGGCCTGGCCCGCGCACTCGCCGCCGACCCACGGGTATTGCTGATGGACGAGCCCTTCGGCGCCCTCGATGCCTTCACCCGTGAACAGATGCAGGAGCTGCTGCTGCAAGTGTGGCGGCGTACGGCCAAGCCAGTGTTCCTGATCACTCACGACATCGAAGAAGCGGTATTTCTCGCCACCGACCTGATTCTGCTGGCCCCCAACCCCGGGCAAATCGTCGAGCGCCTGAGCCTGGACTTCGGCCAGCGTTACGCTGCCGGCGAGTCGGCACGCGCGATCAAGTCCGACCCACGGTTTATCGAAACCCGCGAGCACGTGCTGGGCAAAGTGTTCTCACAACGGCAGGTGTACGCATGAGCAGTTATGAAATCCCGGCCACTGCCGTCACCCCAACCGCCCTGCCGCTACGCCGCAGCCTGAGCACGCGCTGGATCAGTGTGCTGACCCTGGTTGCCCTGCTGGTGCTCTGGTGGGCCGTGACTGCCAGCGGGCTGATCGAGCCGCTGTTCCTGCCACCACCGTCGGCCGTATTGCAAAAAGGCTGGCTGCTGGCAACCAGTGGCTACATGGACTCCACCCTCTGGCAGCACCTGGGTGCCAGCCTCGGGCGCATCGGCCTGGGCCTGGGCTTTGCGGTACTGACCGCCGTGCCGGTCGGCATTGCCATCGGTGCCAACCGTATCGCCCGTGGCATTCTCGACCCGCTGATCGAGTTCTACCGCCCGATCCCACCGCTGGCCTACCTGCCGCTGATCGTGATCTGGTGCGGCATTGGCGAGCTGTCCAAAGTGCTGCTGATCTACCTGGCGATCTTCGCCCCGATTGCCATCGCTACCGCCACTGGCGTACGCACCGTCGACCCGGCCAAATTGCGCGCAGCGCAGTCCCTGGGCGCAACGCGGGCGCAGTTGATCCGCCATGTGATCCTGCCCAGCGCCCTGCCCGACATCCTCACCGGCGTGCGGATCGGCCTGGGGGTGGGCTGGTCGACCCTGGTCGCCGCCGAACTGATCGCCGCCACCAGCGGCCTGGGGTTCATGGTGCAGTCAGCGGCGCAGTTTTTGGTCACCGATGTGGTGGTGCTGGGGATCCTGGTCATCGCCCTGATTGCCTTCGCCATGGAAATGGGCCTGCGCGCCCTGCAACGCAAACTGGTGCCATGGCATGGCCAGGCCCACTGAATAACAACAGCACTGACTACGCCGGCATCTCGGCGCCCGACATTTGCGAGAACAGCATGAGCCGCCTGACCGTTACCCCTTTAAGCACCGCCCTGGGCGCCCAGATCAGTGGCGTCGATATTTCCCAACCACTGAACGTCGAGCAGCGCGACGCCATCGAACAGGCGCTGCTCCAGCATTCGGTGCTGTTCTTTCGCGACCAGCCGATCACCCCGCAGCAACAGGCGCGCTTCGCGGCGAATTTCGGTGACCTGCACATTCACCCGATCTACCCCAACGTGCCGGAACAACCCGAAGTGCTGATCCTCGACACCGCCGTCACCGACGTGCGCGACAACGCCATCTGGCATACCGACGTGACCTTCCTGCCCACTCCGGCCCTGGGCGCCGTGCTCAGCGCCAAGCTGCTGCCGGCCTTTGGTGGTGACACTTTGTGGGCCAGCGGCATCGCGGCCTTTGAGGCGTTGTCGGAACCGATGAAGGGCTTTTTGACCGGCCTGACGGCGACCCACGACTTCACTCGTTCCTTCCCGCTGGAGCGTTACGGCAACAGCGCCGAAGACCTGGCCCGCTGGGAAGAAGCACGTAGAAAAAACCCGCCATTGTCACACCCGGTGATCCGTACCCACCCGGTCAGCGGGCGCAAATCGCTGTTTGTCAGCGACGGCTTCACCAGCAAGATCAACGAACTGGAACCGGCCGAAAGCGAGGTCATTCTCAAACTGCTGTTCGCCCACGCCACCCGCCCCGAGTTCACTATCCGCTGGCGCTGGCAGGCCAACGACGTGGCCTTCTGGGACAACCGCGTGACCCAGCACTACGCGGTGGATGACTACCGGCCACAGCGGCGGGTGATGCATCGGGCGACAATCCTGGGTGATGTGCCCTTCTAACAAACCCTTGCTCGCGAAAAACCCAAGGACGCTGCGGGGCATCAGATGCCCCGCGTCATCGTTGACGATCTTCGCGAGCAAGCTCGCTCCTACAGTTTGTTCAGCGAACCAGGTGCAGGAACTGCAAGTGCCGTTCGTACTGGTCAAGGATGTCGTTGATGATCTGCTCCTTGGTGTAGCCCACCAGGTCATAGTCCTGGCTGCCCTCGCTCAAGTGCACTTCCGCCCGGTAATAGCGACGGTTGTTGATGGCCTTGGAGCCCAGCCCACCGAGGGCAAAGGACGGCGTGAAGTAGCCGCGCATTTGCACCTGGTAGATAAACGGACGCTCTTCACCGTGGCCGATCTCCAGGCTGACGCTGTCGTTGGCCGGGTCGGGCTGGGTGACGACGTTCAGGCCCTTCTCGACAAACACCGCAGTCACTTCTTCAATCGCCGGGCGCACCGTGGTTTCAAGGAAGCGGTACACCTCATCGCGCGAGGGGAAATGCACTGCCTGGCTCAAGCGCTGGCGCCAGCCGCCACGGCCTCTGCGTGAAGCCGCCGAGACGGGGGCCAGGGAATGCATCCGTGCGATCTGCTTCTGCGATTCGAGGTAGAACGCCTTGTGCAGCCCCAACATCATCAACAGCAGGATCAACGAGAACGGCAGCGAGGTCAGCACCACCGCGGACTTGAGCGAATCGATGCTGCCGGCGAACAGCAAGGCGCTGGTCACCAGCGCCGTCATCGCGCCCCAGAACACCCGCAGCCACTTCGGCCCGTCTTCATCGGCGTTGCCGCCCTTGGACGACAGGGTCGACAGCACCACGGTGCCGGAGTCGGCCGAGGTGACGAAGAACACGAAGCTGATAAACACCGTGACCGCAATCACGGTCTTGCTCCAGGGATAGGTTTCCAGCAGCAGGTAGAGGCTCATCGATGGATTGTCGATGGCCGACTGACCCAGCGCGGCCATCCCATGGTTGAGTACCTGGTCAATGGCACTGTTGCCGAAGATCGACATCCAGGCCAGGGTGAAGCCCAGCGGGATCAGCAGCACGCCGAAGACGAACTCACGGATGGTCCGGCCACGGGAAATGCGTGCGATAAACAGGCCCACGAACGGCGACCATGCAATCCACCAGGCCCAGTAGAACACGGTCCAACCGCCAAGCCAGTCGCTGGGTTCGTTGTAGGCGTAGACGTCAAAACTCTTGGTCGGCAACGCGCCCAGATAGTCACCCACGTTCTGGATCAGGGTGTTGAGCAAATGCTGGGTGGGCCCGGCGAACAGCACAAACAGCAACAGCGCACAGGCCAGCAGCATGTTGATGTCGGACATGACCCGCACGCCCTTGTCGACCCCGGCGATAGCCACCAGGATCGCCGCGCCCATCATCAGGGTGATCAGGCCGACCTGGATCCATTGGGTGTGGGCGATGCCGAACAGGTAGTCCAGGCCAGAATTGAGGTGCAACACCCCAAAGCCCATGTCAGCGCCCAGGCCGAACACCGTGGCGATAATGCCAAAGCCGTCCACCGCATAGCCGATGGGGCCGTTGATGCGCTTGCCGATCAGCGGGTACAGCGCCGAACGCAGGGCCAGCGGCAGGTTATGCCGGTAAGCGAAGTACGCCAGGGCCATGCCGACGAACGCAAATACGCCCCAGCCGTGCAGGCCCCAATGCAGGAACAGCACCTGCATGGCCTGGCGCGCCGCATCGGCATTCAGGGCTTCACCCTGAGGCGGTTGCACCAGGTGGGTCAACGGCTCCGAGACGCAGAAGAAAAACAGCGTGATGCTGATCCCGGCGGCGAACAGCATGCCGGCCCAGGACAGGTAACTGAATTCGGGCTCGTCGTGGTCGGCACCGAGTTTGATCTTGCCGTAGCCAGACAGCGCGGTGACCACCACGAAGACCAGATACAGGGTCATCGCCAGCATGTAGTACCAGCCAACCGTATTGGCCGCCCAGTTTTGCGCGGCCAGCAACCAGGCACCGGCCTGTTCGGGGATCGCGATGACGGTGAGGCCAAACAGCAGGATGAAGCTCGCGGCGAAGTAAAACACCGGCGCATTCATGCGCACCAGGCCGCTTGAAGGGGTAGACGATGCACTCATGAACGGTGCACCTCGATGAGGTCGGATGTGGCTGTAAAAAACGGACTCAGCAAAGGTAAGCCTCCTGTTGTGAGCGGGCAGCGAACCACCGGTTTAACTTGAACGAACGTTCAAGTTAAACATGGATAGGTGGTCTGGGACTAATCGCAGGGCTGAGTGGTAGGTAATTCCTACACTAGCTCAAGGAAGGGTATGACGGGTGGGAAAGGTAAAACGTTCAGCATTTACTGATTGAATTTGGAATACAGGCAAAAATGTGGGAGCGGGCTTGCTCGCGAATGCGCAGTGTCAGTCACTGACTGTGTGTCTGACACACCGCATTCGCGAGCAAGCCCGCTCCCACATTAGATCGTCGCTACTTCAACACTACTTCTGCGTACCATCATCATGCTGCAAATTCGCCTGCGTGATGTTCGCCCCCGCCGGCACGCTGCGGGTCAGCCACACATTGCCGCCAATGGTCGAGCCCTGGCCGATGGTGATCCGCCCCAGGATCGTCGCCCCGGCATAGATCACCACATCGTCCTCGACAATCGGGTGGCGCGGGTGGCCCTTCTGCAACTGACCGTCTTCGTCTGCCGGGAAACGCTTGGCGCCCAGGGTCACCGCCTGGTAAATGCGTACTCGCTCGCCAATGATCGCCGTCTCGCCAATCACCACGCCCGTACCGTGGTCGATAAAGAAACTCGGGCCGATCTGCGCGCCAGGGTGAATGTCGATGCCGGTGGCCGAATGCGCGATTTCCGCGCTGATCCGCGCCAACAGCGGCAACCCGGCGCGATACAAATGGTGGGCCAGGCGATGGTGGATCACCGCCAGGATCCCCGGATAGCACAGCAATACCTCATCCACACTGCGCGCGGCCGGGTCGCCGTGATAGGCCGCCAGCACATCGGTATCCAACAGGCTGCGCAGTGCCGGCAAGGCCAGGGCAAAGTCCTGGATCAAGCGGATGGCCAGCGCATCGACCTGATTGTCGGCTTCGCCACCCTGGCGTGCGGCATAACGCAACTCCAGGCGGGCCTGGGTGAGCAAGGCATTCAAGGCCACGTCGAGGGTATGGCCGACATAGAAGTCCTCACTTTCTTCGCGCAAATCCACCGGCCCCAGGCGCATGGGGAACAGTGCGCCACACAACGCCTCAAGAATCTGCGCCACCGCCTCACGGGAAGGTAATTCACGACCACCCTGCTCGCCGCTGACCCGCCCGTTGCGCGTACGCCACTGATCCCGGGCGCCGCGCAACTGGCTGACGATGGTCTGTAATTGCCAATGACTGGAACGCTCGCTCACGGTATTCACTCCTGACGTAATGGCCATCACTTTACGGTATGCAACCAGGCCGCCCTTAATAACCAATGGTGCAATGCTAATAACTACCAGGCATAAGTAACTGACAGTTGCCCGCGCAAAAAGCCCTGCCTATAGTCCTTTCCATCTCCTATGACTCGTGCGTAACCATGATCAAACAACAGCTCGACCGTTTTAATCGTCTGGAACTGCTGGGTGGCGCCACCGCCCTGGAAAAACTCGAACGACTGTCGACCTGGCTGGGCCGTGATATCTACATCAAGCGTGACGACACCACGCCGCTGGCCATGGGCGGCAACAAGCTGCGCAAGCTCGAATACCTCGCCGCCGATGCCCTGGCCCAGGGCGCCGACACGCTGATCACCGCCGGCGCGATCCAGTCCAACCATGTGCGCCAGACCGCCGCCCTCGCGGCCAAGCTGGGCCTGGGGTGTGTCGCCCTGCTGGAAAACCCCACGGGCACCGACGACCCCAACTACCTGGGCAATGGCAACCGCTTGTTGGTAGAGCTGTTCGACGCCAAGGTCGAACGGGTCGAAAACCTCGACAACGCCGACGAGCAACTCGACGCCCTGGCCGAACGCCTGCGCAACAACGGCAAAAAGCCGTACCTGGTGCCTATCGGCGGTTCCAACGCCCTGGGCGCCCTGGGTTATGTGCGCGCCGGCCTGGAACTGGCCGGGCAGATCGAAGACAGCGGCCTGCAGTTCGCGGCGGTGGTCCTGGCCTCTGGTAGCGCTGGCACCCACAGCGGCCTGGCACTGGCGTTGAGTGAAGCGCTGCCGGACTTGCCGGTGATTGGCGTCACTGTGTCGCGCACCGACGAAGCCCAACGCCCCAAAGTGCAGGGCCTGGCCGAGCGCACGGCGCAATTGCTGGGGGTGGACGTACCCGACGCGTTCAAGGTGGTTTTGTGGGACGAATATTTTGCCCCGCGCTACGGCGAACCCAACGCTGGCACCCTGGCGGCAATCAAGCTGCTGGCGAGCCAGGAAGGCCTGTTGCTCGACCCGGTGTACACCGGCAAGGCGATGGCGGGGTTGCTTGATGGTATCGGGCGCGGGGCATTCGAGGACGGCCCGATCATCTTCCTGCACACCGGCGGGGCGCCGGCGTTGTTTGCCTATGAGTCGATGTTCTGACCGAATGTGGGAGCGGGCTTGCCCGCGATTGCGGTGATTCTGTGATGAATCGGGTGCCTGACACACTGCTATCGCGGGCAAGCCCGCTCCCACATTGAATCTTCACCTTATATTCAAAAATAGAATATAAAACTGAATTTATATTATTTTTAACGCTTTAAACCTCGCCCTATAGTCGCGCTCCCACACACCGCGTTTTTAGGGCAGGATACGACCACTGCGTCACCTGCTTCGCACACCATAAAAAACACAGGGGCTTGTCATGACTATTTCTGTATTGCGTCGCACATTGCTGGTTGGCACGTTGGGCCTGGCCCTTGGCGCCGGGTTGCTGGGCCAGGCGGTTGCCGGCGAGCAACTGGACAAGATCAAGAAGGCCGGCGAGATCAAGATCGGCCTGGAAGGCACCTACCCACCGTTCAGCTTCGTTGATGAAAGCGGCAAGCTCAGCGGCTTTGAGGTCGAGTTGTCCGAAGCCCTGGCCAAGGAGCTGGGCGTCAAGGTCAAGCTGCAAGCCACCCCGTGGGACGGCATCCTCGCCGCACTGGAATCCAAGCGCCTCGACGCCGTGGTCAACCAGGTGACGATCTCTGAAGAACGCCAGAAAAAGTACGATTTCTCCAAGCCGTACACCGTCTCCGGGATCCAGGCCCTGACCCTGGCGAAAAACGTCGACACCATCAAGACCGCCGACGACCTGGCCGGCAAGAAAGTCGGGGTAGGCCTGGGCACCAACTACGAACAATGGCTCAAGGACAATCAACCCAAAGCCATCATCAAGACCTATAACGACGACCCGACCAAGTTCCAGGACCTGCGTATCGGCCGTATCGACGCGATTCTGATCGACCGCCTGGCGGCCCTGGAATATGCCAAGAAAGCCAAGGATACCGCCGCTGCCGGTGATGCCTTCTCGCGCCAGGAAGCCGGGATTGCGCTGCGCAAAGGCGAGCCTGAGCTGCTCAAAGCGGTCAACCAGGCCCTCGACAAACTGCGCGCCGACGGCACCTTGAAGAAGCTGTCCGAGAAATACTTCAACGCTGACGTCACTCAATAATGGAAGCAGGTTTCCAACTCGCGCTCGACTCCGCGCCCTTTCTGCTCAAGGGCGCGTATTACACGGTGATCCTCAGCCTCGGCGGGATGTTCTTCGGCTTGCTGTTGGGCTTCGGCCTGGCCTTGATGCGCCTGTCGCGCTTCAAGCTCTTGAGCTGGACCGCCCGGGTGTACGTGTCGTTCTTTCGCGGCACGCCGTTGCTGGTGCAGCTGTTCTTGATCTACTACGGCTTGCCACAAGTGGGGATCGAGCTGGATCCGATCCCGGCGGCGATGATCGGCTTTTCGCTGAACATGGCCGCCTACGCCTGTGAAATCCTGCGCGCCGCCATCGGTTCCATCGAGCGTGGCCAGTGGGAAGCTGCCGCCAGTATCGGCATGACCCGCGCGCAGACCCTGCGCCGGGCCATCCTGCCGCAGGCGATGCGCACGGCCCTGCCACCTTTGGGCAACAGCTTTATTTCGCTGGTCAAGGACACGGCGCTGGCCGCCACCATCCAGGTGCCCGAGTTGTTCCGCCAAGCCCAACTGGTGTCTGCACGCACCTTTGAAATTTTCACCATGTACCTGTCTGCGGCCCTGATCTACTGGGTCCTGGCAAGCATCCTGGCGCATTTTCAGAATCGCCTGGAAGACCGGGTCAACCGGCATGACCTGGAGTCTTGAAGCATGATCGTGGTTGAAAAACTGACCAAACAATTCAAGGGTCAGGTGGTGCTCAATGGGATCGACCTGGAGGTCAAGGAAGGCGAAGTCGTCGCCATCATCGGCCCCAGCGGTTCCGGCAAGACTACCTTCCTGCGCTGCCTGAATTTCCTCGAAGAACCTACAAGCGGCCGGATCAAGGTGGGCGACATCGAGATCGACAGCAGCCGCCCGCTCAATCAGCAACAGAGCCTGGTACGGCGCCTGCGCCAGCACGTAGGTTTTGTATTCCAGAGTTTTAACCTGTTCCCCCATCGCACCGCGCTGGAAAACGTCATCGAAGGCCCGCTGGTGGTCAAGAAGATGCCGCGTGAAGCGGCCGACCGCCTGGGTCGCGCACTGCTGGCCAAGGTCGGCCTGGCGGGCAAGGAAGACGCCTACCCCCGGCGCCTGTCCGGTGGCCAGCAGCAACGGGTGGCCATTGCCCGGGCCCTGGCGATGGAACCGGAAGTGATCCTGTTCGATGAACCGACCTCGGCCCTCGACCCGGAGTTGGTCGGTGAAGTACTGGCGACCATCCGCAGCCTCGCCGAAGAGAATCGCACCATGGTTATCGTCACCCACGAAATGAGCTTTGCGCGGGATGTAGCCAACCGGGTGATCTTTTTCGACAAGGGTGTGATCGTCGAGCAAGGCGAAGCCAAGGCGTTGTTTGCCAACCCCAGGGAAGAACGGACCCGGCAGTTCCTCAGCAAATTCCTCACCCACTAAAACAACCCTGACCTACTGTAGGAGCGAGCTTGCTCGCGAAAAACGCCCAGACGACACGGTAAAACTGATAGCCCGCGTTATCGTTGACGTTCTTCGCGAGCAAGCTCGCTCCTACAGGAATCGGCGCTACTCACATAGAAAAGCACCCCACCCGATCCCGCCTTTAAAACCCCTCTCAGTAAGACCCTTCTGAATAATCCCAAACCCGCCGTTTAGCCTTTTGCCGCCATTGACGCCCTCCGGCCAACCCTCTTATCTAAGGCCCAGAGGATTGGATCCCATCCTGGCTTTTCAAAAAATCGTTCCTTTCGAACCCCATCCCTGAGGTTCGGAACGATTGCTGCTGGCTGCATCAAGGAGATTATTTATGACGTACATCCGCCCCCTGGCCATGCTCGCCGCGCCGACACTGCCCCAGGCCATCAAACAAGGTATCAATGCGCAGGCCGCTACCCATTTGCAGGTCGATATCGCCCCCTATCCGGACATGGGCAAGGGCGACTTGATCGAGCTGTTCTGGAACAACTGCTTTGCCGCCTCCAAGCGCGTGAGTACCGCCGATATCGGCCAACTCAGCAGTCTGCGAGTGCCGGAGAGCTTTGTGCAAAATGGCGCCGCGCGGATTCATTACCGAGTCATGCAGGTGGGACGCGGCCCGGCACGCTCCCTGATCACCCGCGTGCAGGTCAAGACCGCTTGCCCAGGCGGCCAGCCCTCGGTGCTATGCGGTGAAGAAAACCAGAGTCTGGCCCCCGTCGACCTGCCTGAAACCATCCGCCGCCATGGCGTCAACCCCAGCCAGATTCGCCGGGGCGTACCGTTGACCATCGAGCCATACCTGAACATGGCCGCCGGTGATGCAATCACCCTGCGCTGGGGTGATGCGCGCCTGGACCTGCCGCGCATCCAGGTCAACGAGGTGGGTCAGCCCGTACAAGTGTGGGTGCCTTCGGCGCTGATCCTGGAAGCCGGCGACGATGCCCGCCAGGAGGTTACCTACTGCGTGATCGACCGTGTGGGCAACAACTCCCGCTGGGCACCGGCACGTACCGTGAGCATCGCCCAGGCGCATGCGCATGGCTCGGCAGGCAGCCTGTCGGTGTACCAGCCACGGCGTCCTGGCTCGCCCTGCGAGCCGGGGTGACAGACCTTCTATGCATATTCCTAAAAGTTAGTTTATTTAAAAAATAAACACGCTTAGGGTATATGAACCGGACCACCGGACATTCCTGATTTTTAAGCTTTCCACGGATGTGAGGTAGGTATGGTCAAAATTACCCCGGTGCACAACGCCAGGGCATTACGTGTCGCCACGCAGGGGCGCACCGATGTCTAACTTGGCGCAATCGCCCCTCCAGAGTGATCTGGATATCGCCCCGCTGCTGCTGCCCACCAAGGTGTTGCGCAACGACAGTGAAGCCCTTGCCGCTGCCCATGAGCTTGCCCAGGCCGCCCGCCTGCAAGCCGGGCTGCGCGACCGCCAGCGCAAACTGCCCTGGGCCGAGATCGAACAGTTCACCCGCAGCGGCCTGGGCAGTATTTCCATCCCCCGCGAATACGGTGGCCCGCAAGTGTCGTTCGTGACCCTGGCCGAAGTGTTCGCGATTATCAGCGCCGCCGACCCGGCCCTGGGGCAGATCCCGCAGAACCATTTCGGCATCTTGCATGTGTTGCAAGGCGCCGCCAGCCAAGAGCAGAAGAAGCAGTTGTTCCAAAGCGTCCTCGATGGCTGGCGCATCGGCAATGGCGGCCCGGAGCGCGGCACTAAAAACACCCTGGACTTGAAGGCCCGGATCAGTGCCGAGGGTGACGGTTTTGTCATCAACGGCCAGAAGTTCTACTCCACCGGCGCGCTGTTTGCCCATTGGGTCGCGGTCAAGGCTCTGGACGACGAAGGTCGCCAGGTCATGGCTTTTGTGCGCCGCGCCGCGCCGGGGTTGCGCATCGTCGATGACTGGTCGGGCTTTGGCCAGCGCACCACCGCCAGCGGCACCGTACTGCTGAACAACGTGCCGGTGGACGCCGACCTGGTGGTGCCGACCTGGCGCCTGGGGCAAAGCCCCGGCATCCAGGGCGCGGTCTCGCAATTGATCCAGGCCGCCATCGACGCCGGCATCGCCCGTGGCGCCCTCGACGACACCATCAGTTTTGTACGTGAGCGCGCACGCCCCTGGATCGACGCCAAGGTCGAACGCGCCAGTGATGACCTCTACGTGATTGCCGATATCGGCAAACTGAAAATCGAACTGCACGCCGCCGAAGCGCTGCTGCGCAAGGCCGGCCAGGTGCTGGACCAGGTCAGCGCCGCACCCATCACCGAGCACTCCGCCGCACGGGCCTCGATTGCCGTGGCACAAGCCAAGGTGCTGACCACCGAAGTCTCGTTGCTGGTCAGCGAGAAGCTCTTCGAACTGGCCGGCAGCCGCGCCACCCTCGCCGAATTCAACCTCGACCGGCACTGGCGCAATGCACGGGTACACACCCTCCACGACCCGGTGCGCTGGAAGTATCACGCGGTGGGCGCCTGGCACCTCAACGCAACATTGCCGGCCCGGCATTCCTGGATCTGACGACCAGACATCTGGAGAAAAACATGACGCTTTCCCATCCCGTCGCGGTCATCACCAGCGATGAACAAGCCCTGATTGTCGCCAGCGACCTGGCCGAAGACTTTCGCCGCGACAGCGCCCTGCGCGACCGCGAACGCCGCCTGCCGCTCGCCGAGCTGGAAGCCTTTTCCCGCTCCGGCCTGTGGGGCATCAGCGTGCCCAAGGCCTACGGCGGCGCTGGCGTATCCAACGTCACCCTGGCCAAGGTCATCGCGCTGATCGCCCAGGCCGATGCTTCATTGGGGCAGATCCCGCAGAACCATTTCTATGCCCTGGAAGTGCTGCGGGTCAATGGCAGCCCGGCGCAGCAGCAACGCCTGTACGCCGAGGTCCTGGCCGGCCAGCGCTTTGGCAATGCCCTTGCGGAACTGGGCACCAAGACCGCCCATGACCGGGTGACCGCGCTTACCCGTGACGGCGACGGATTTCGTATCAGTGGCCGCAAGTTCTACGCCACCGGCGCGATCTACGCCCAGCGCATTCCCACATCGGTGGTGGACGAGCACGGCGTGCAGCAACTGGCTTTTGTCCCGCACGACAGCCAGGGCCTGACGGTGATCGACGACTGGAGCGGCTTTGGCCAGCGCACCACCGGCAGCGGCTCGGTGGTGTTCGACAAGGTATGGGTCGCGGCCGCAGACGTGATCCCATTCCAGAGCGCCTTCGAGCGCCCGACCACCGTCGGCCCGCTGGCCCAGATCCTCCACGCCGCCATCGACACCGGCATCGCCCGCGCGGCCTTTGAAGATGCCCTGCATTTTGTGCGCACCAAGACCCGGCCGTGGATCGACTCGGGCAACGACAAGGCCAGCGAAGACCCGCTGACCCTCAAGAGCTTCGGCCACCTGAGCGTGCGCCTGCACGCCACCGAAGCCTTGCTGGAGCGCTCCGGTGAAGTCCTCGACCGCGCCCAGGCCGACAGCAACGCGCAAACCGTCGCTGCGGCGTCGATTGCGGTGGCCGAAGCCCGCGCCCTGAGCACCGAAATTTCCCTGGCCGCCGGCAGCACCCTGTTCGAACTCGCCGGCAGCCAGGCGACCCTCGCCGAACATGGCCTGGACCGCCACTGGCGCAATGCCCGGGTGCACACGTTGCACGACCCGGTGCGCTGGAAGTATCACGCAGTCGGCAATTACTACCTCAACGATGAAAACCCGCCACTGCGGGGGACCATTTGATGCCGAAGAAAAAGATCCTGCTCAATGCCTTCAACATGAACTGCATCGGGCATATCAACCATGGGCTGTGGACCCATCCACGGGACACCTCGCCCCAATACAAGACCCTCGAATACTGGACTGAACTGGCGCAACTGCTGGAGCGCGGCCTGTTCGACGGATTGTTCATCGCCGATATCGTCGGGGTGTACGACGTCTACCAAGGCTCAGTCGACGTGCCGCTCAAGGAGTCGATCCAACTGCCGGTCAACGACCCGCTGCTGCTGGTCTCGGCCATGGCCGCCGTGACCAGGAACCTCGGCTTCGGCCTGACCGCCAACCTGACCTACGAGCCGCCGTATCTGTTCGCCCGACGCATGTCCACCCTGGATCACCTGAGCCGTGGCCGGGTGGGCTGGAACATTGTCACTGGCTACCTGGACAGCGCCGCCAAGGCCATGGGCCTCACCGAGCAGGTCGAGCATGACCGGCGCTACGACCAGGCCGACGAATACCTGGAGGTGCTGTACAAACTCTGGGAAGGCAGCTGGGAAGACGACGCGGTACTCAACGACCCGCAACAACGGATCTATGCCCAGCCGGGCAAGGTGCACAAGGTCGAGCACCATGGCGAGTTCTACCAGGTGGAGGGCTATCACCTGTGCGAGCCCTCGCCGCAGCGCACGCCGGTGCTGTTCCAGGCCGGCAGTTCGGAGCGCGGCCTGCTGTTTGCCGGGCGTCATGCCGAGTGTGTATTTATCAGCGGGCAGAACAAGGCCGCGACCAAGGTGCAAGTGGACAAGGTACGCGCCAGTGCGGTCGAGGCCGGGCGCAACCCGGACGACATCAAGGTGTTCATGGGCCTCAACGTGATTGTCGGCGCCACCGAGGAACTGGCCTGGGCCAAGCATGCCGAGTACCTGAGCTACGCCAGTGCCGAAGCCGGCGTGGCGCATTTCAGTGCGTCTACCGCCATCGACTTTTCGCAGTACGAACTGGATGAACCGATCCAGTACGTGAAGAGCAACGCCATCCAGTCAGCCACCAAGGCCTTGCAAAACAACGATTGGACCCGTCGCAAACTGCTGGAGCAACACGCCTTGGGCGGGCGCTATATCACCCTGGTGGGTTCGCCTGAACAGGTGGCCGATGAGCTGGAGTCCTGGATCGCCGAGACCGGCCTGGATGGCTTCAACCTGACGCGCATTGTTACACCGGAGAGCTATGTGGACTTTATCGAGTTGGTGATTCCCGAGTTGCAAAAGCGTGGGTCATACAAGACTGCTTATGACGCGGGCACCCTGCGCGAAAAAGTCTTCCACCGCGATGCCCGCTTACCCGAACAACACACCGGTTCCACCTACCGCCACTGAACCAAATGTGGGAGCGGGCTTGCTCGCGAATGCGGAGTGTCAGCTAGCAGATTCGGTGACTGGCACACCGCATTCGCGAGCAAGCCCGCTCCCACATTTAGATCTTTATTGCTCATACCTACACCTTATGACTGGAAATCCCATTATGAAAAAAACACTGCTCTCCCAACCAGTCAAAGCACTGGCCCTGGCCCTCGGACTGTTCAGCTCGGCGGTGTTTGCCGCCGATGCGCCGCTCAAAGTCGGCACCACCGCCGCCTTTGCCATTCCCCTGGAGGCCGCCGTCGAAGAGGCCGGCAAGCAGGGCCTGAAAGTCGAGCTGGTGGAGTTCACCGACTGGATCGCGCCCAACGTCAGCCTCGCCGCCGGCGATATCGACGTGAACTACTTCCAGCACATCCCCTTCCTGGAAAACGCCAAGGTCGCTGCCGGTTTTGACTTGGTGCCGTACAAGCCCGGGATCATCAATAACGTGGGCCTCTACTCGAAAAAATACAAAAGCTTCGATGAGCTGCCCCAAGGCGCCAGCGTGGCCATCGCCAACGACCCGATCAACAGCGGGCGCGGCCTGCAACTGCTGGCCAAGGCAGGCTTGATCACCCTCAAGCCGGGCGTGGGCTACAAGGCCACCGAAGAAGACATCGTCGCCAACCCGAAAAAAATCAAGATCCTGCAAGTCGAAGCGGTGCAACTGGTGCGCGCCTATGACGATGCCGATCTGGTGCAGGGCTACCCGGCCTATATCCGCCTGTCCAAGACCTTCAATGCCGAGTCGGCGCTGCTGTTCGACGGCCTCGACCACCCGGAATATGTGATCCAGTTCGTGACCCAGCCCAAAGGCACAACCGACCCACGGGTGATCAAGTTCGTCGAGATCTACCAGCACTCGCCGGTGGTTCGCGCGGCCCTGGATAAATCCCTGGGCAAGCTCTACCAAGTCGGCTGGGAAGGCTGAACATGAGCGCCGCCAACGCCCAACTGCGCGACCTGGGCACACCACCCAGGGACGCCCGGCAGACAGAGCTGCACCCCGACCTGAACCACGCCCATGTGCGTTTTATCAACCTGGGCAAAACCTATGACGGCACGGTGCATGCGCTGCAAGGCATCGACCTGGCGATCCAGCGTGGCGAAGTCTTCGGCATCATCGGCCGCAGCGGCGCCGGCAAGTCGTCGCTGATCCGCACCATCAACCGCCTGGAGCAACCCAGCAGCGGCCGGGTGTTGATCGACCAGGTGGATATCGGCGACTTCGACGAAGACCACCTGGTGGCCCTGCGCAGGCGCATCGGCATGATCTTCCAGCACTTCAACCTGATGTCGGCCAAGACCGTGTGGCAGAACGTCGAACTGCCGCTGAAAGTCGCCGGTGTGCCCAAGCCACAGCGCGAGCAAAAAGTGCGTGAGCTGCTGGAACTGGTGGGTTTGCAGGACAAGCACAAGGCCTATCCGGCGCAGCTGTCCGGCGGCCAGAAGCAACGCGTGGGAATCGCCCGCTCGCTGGTGCACGACCCGCAGATCCTGCTGTGCGACGAGGCCACTTCGGCCCTGGACCCGGAGACCACCCAGTCGATCCTCGGCCTGTTGCGTGAGATCAACCAGCGCATGGGCCTGACCATCGTGCTGATCACCCATGAGATGGCGGTGATCCGCGAAATCTGTGACCGCGTGGTGGTGCTGGAGCACGGGCGGGTCGTCGAGCAGGGCCCGGTGTGGGAAGTGTTTGGCAACCCTCGGCATGACGTCAGCAAGACCTTGCTCGCGCCCCTGCAACACGGCTTGCCCGACGAGCTGCAAAAACGCTTGCAGGCCACGCCACCGTCGGCAGATGCGGCCGTGGTGCTGCGCCTGCAATTCACCGGCGCCAGCGCCGACGAGCCGGACCTGGCAGCGCTGTTCAGCGCTCTAGGCGGGCGCGTGCGCCTGCTGCAAGGCGGGGTCGAACGCATCCAGGGCCACGCCCTAGGGCAATTGCTGCTGGCGGTGACGGGCTCAACCCTGGACGCCGACGCATTACGCACCCGCGCCACGCGCTGGGCACAACAGGTCGAGGTGCTGGGCTATGTGGTTTGATCGTTTATTGCAGGGCGCCATCGACACCTTGTTGATGGTCGGCGTGTCGTCGCTGATCGCGTTGCTGGTGGGCATCCCGCTGGCGGTGTTCCTGGTGACCAGCGACAAGGGCGGCATCTACCAGGCCCCGGCGTTGAACCGGGTGCTGGGGGCGTTCGTCAATCTGTTCCGCTCCATCCCGTTCCTGATTCTGATGGTGGCGCTGATTCCCTTCACCCGCCTGATTGTCGGCACCACCTACGGCGTGTGGGCCGCCGTGGTACCGCTGACCATCGCCGCCACGCCGTTCTTTGCGCGGATCGCCGAGGTCAGCCTGCGCGAAGTCGACCATGGCCTGATCGAAGCCGCGCAGGCCATGGGGTGCCGGCGCTGGCATATCGTCTGGCATGTGCTGTTGCCGGAAGCGCTGCCGGGGATTGTCGGCGGGTTCACCATTACCCTGGTGACCATGATCAACTCGTCGGCCATGGCCGGGGCGATTGGCGCCGGAGGCTTGGGCGATATCGCCTACCGCTACGGCTACCAGCGCTTCGACAGCCAGATCATGCTCACGGTGATTGTGCTGCTGGTGATCCTGGTGGCGGTGATTCAACTGGGCGGCGATCGCCTGGCGCGCGTGCTCAACAAGCGCTGAGGTATAGTCGGCACCTCTCTTTGCCCTGGTGCCGACTGCCATGAAACTCGCCCCCGACGACCTCGACCAGATCACCTCCACCACCCTGGGCCACTACAATCAGGTGGCCGAGGACTTTCGCGAAGGCACCCGCGACCATGATGTGAGCCAGAACATCGAGGCGTTGCTGCGGCATATCCAGGGTGATAAACCGTTTACCGTGCTGGATTTCGGCTGTGGGCCGGGCCGGGATTTGCAGACGTTTACCCGGCTTGGGCATATCGCCGTCGGGCTCGATGGCGCCGAGCGTTTCGCGCAGATGGCGCGCCAGGACAGCGGCTGTGAGGTACTGCACCAGGACTTCCTCAAGCTCGACCTGCCTGCCGAGCGGTTCGATGGGATCTTTGCCAATGCGGTGCTGTTTCATATTCCCAAGCAGGAACTGCCGCGTATTCTCAGGCAACTGCATGGAGCGTTGAAGCCGGGTGGGGTGTTGTTCAGCTCCAATCCCAGGGGGGAAAACCAGGAGGGCTGGAATGGGCCGCGTTATGGCTCGTATCACGACCTTGCGGCCTGGCAGGAGCTGCTGACTGCGGCGGGGTTTGTGGAGCTGGAGCACTACTATCGCCCGGCAGGACTGCCGCGCGAGCAGCAGCCCTGGTTGGCCAGTGTGTGGCGCAAGGCCGGGGTTGTCTGATCTGGCGCTATCGCGGGCAAGCCCGCTCCCACAGGGGAATGCATTCCAAATGGACTGCCCCCGAAAAGTTGGACAGTTTCAGCTAGCAGCCTCAGCAGCATGA